>PGXY01000006.1 GCA_002839375.1 Spirochaetae bacterium HGW-Spirochaetae-1
ACCCCCTCCTGCATTCACCTTGTCCCGGTTCCGGGACATCCAAAAATACAAAAAGGGGTGCCCTTTTGAGACACCCCCTGTACGTCCTTCGCGGCATGTTCAAACTACAGTAAATGTTTTCAAAGAACGGTGCGTTTGTCCCGTTTCGGACTCTTTAATCAACGGGATTTGCTGCCGCTGGTTTGCCTGTCTTCAGGCGCTGCATGTTTACCCGGATAAAGAGATTGTATCCCGACATGGCTTTGCCGCGTGCCGCCTCATCCCAGTTGTTCTGCGTGTCCCTGCTGAGCTCTTTCCATGCCTCTACGGTCTCCCTGAACAGGGCGCGTATCCGCTGCTGTGCTTCGCTGTTCACCTGGCGGGGGATAACCTTTTTCCTCACGTAGGTTTTTCCATTTGTCTGTACGAAAACAAGGTCTCCGATCTGTTTTGAAAATCCTTCGAATACGGGGTTTATCTTTACATTGGCCATGACAGGCCTCCTGCAATTAAATTTTACGGGGATGGGCGCCGTGCGATCCATGTCACCCGTGTTTTGTATATTAATACGGGGGAGGTCCCGGGGGATTTAAATGTTTTTGAAAAAAAATTTCAAAAATAATTATGGCCGAGCCTTTATGGGCGATAGAACGGAGCATCTACGGAGGAGCGACGGAGGAGTCGTGGAGGATTTTCGGCAGGGTTCTTCTGCCGGGTTGGGATGTTCCAGAGGACGGAATCGGCTCTTCCAGGTTAGTGATTATTCTATCCGTGACTCTTGAATTCATGCCGGTGAGCCCTTTTATTTCTAAAATAACTTGACAGACCACAATTGTAATAGTAGGGTCATGAAATATGCTAAAGATGAAAACATATATCTATTTTCTAATCGAAATGCCGGGAAAATAATTTGAACGGGAATTCAGATGGGGAAAGAGATTCGGTATTCTGAAAAGGCAGCAAAACAGTTGCGTAAAATATTCAAGGCAGATAAAAAGTCGGCTCGAATGATCGTTGACGCCATTGGGGATTATGCGGAGCATCCTGAAAATCGTCATGATGTAAAAGTATTGAAAGGTCAATTTGAAGATTTGAAAAGGATGAGGGTCGGGCGCTATCGGGTTATTTTTGATGAAAACATGATTATAATAAATATATACGAGATCAAACACAGGCAGGAGGCTTATCATGATTAAAAAACATATAATAAAAGAAGAAGGAAAACCGGTGGCGGTGATAATTGATTATAATGAATATATTGAATTAAAGGCCATGGCTGAAGATAAAAAAGATTATTATTCCGCGATTGAAACAAAGCGTAAAAATAAAAAATGGGTATCTCATGAAAATCTGAAAAAAGAATTCGGGATGAGATGAATGGAACTTTTCCATTACGGACCATCCAGCTCAATGCGCCTGGTGTAAATATGTATTCTGTCCATTCATCGTCCGGCGCCACCTCCGATGGACGGAAAAATCACCGCCCTGCTAATTAAAGTCTCCCAAAAACCATCACATAAAGAAACATGCCTCTGAGTATATTGATCATTACCCTTTTCATGTCTCTACGGTCTCCCTGAACAGGGCGCGTATCCGCTGTTGAGCCTCGCTGTTCGTCTGGCGGGGGATAACTTTTTTCCTCACGTAAGTTTTTCCATTTGTCTGTACGAAAACAAGGTCCCCGATTTGTTTTGAAAATCCCTGGAATATGGGGTTCATTTTTACCAGAGACCTTCATGGGCATCAGTACGGAGCATCTACGGAGGAACGTCGGAGGAGTTGCGGAGGATTTTGGCCGGGTCTCTCCTCCAGGAGGGGTGTGGCGCATCACCCCTCCTTACCACCCCCGCGCCGCCTCAAACGCCGGCGGTGGCTAAGACTTTTTGTTTCAGGGAACTCGCTTCGTGCACGCTGCGGAGGCCGTCCATGGCCATCCTCACGTGCAGCCCAGGCGCTCGCACATCCTTGATGCTCGCTTATCTGCTTGTGATTATTCCATCCGGAACTTGGAGGCGCCGGTGTCACGGGCTGACAGGAAGTCAAAAAAGCGTGTGACGACGCGCAGAGCAGGGGATTTCTGCGACGTCGGTTCCCGGCCGGAATACTTTCCGGCACATGTCTTGTATTGAGACTATGCGGGATGGTAATTGCCTATATATTTTATCAAACAACGGTTTTAGTGAAGTTGTTGAATCTAATAGACATATTTAATTTCTACTGTTGTAGATCGGGACATTGAACGACATGAAGCCCCATGCTGTCGTGTGAATTGAAACTCGTGTTGGTCAGATCCTCTGCCATGTTTATCCCGAAGAATACATGATCTGGAATAAAAAGGCCTTAACAGCTTATCTGTACCTGGGGATTCCCGGTGTGCCGAAATGCGGCGTTTACCCGTCAACCGAATCCGATGTGGCACGAATTAATGCCTCGACATGCCTCGGGCGCCTCGATACGTTTCACTGCGTGAAACACTCGGCAACCGAGGCCCTGGTTGTGGAATGAAATACCACGAAAGGAGTTACGCCCCGGTTGCTGAGTGATCGCTGCCTCGATATGACGGCTTCGCTGTTCCCAGGCAACCAGGCGATCGTATCGAAGCGATCGGGGAGGCCAAAAAGAAAATTTGTTCCAGAGAGCCCTCTCCTGCGGGAGAGCTCAAAACACGAAGTTTTAGTGTCGATCGCGAACAGGAGGTCTGAAAAGCGCTCGACGACGCGCGGCGGAGCCGGGGTGAGGTCACGCCATTATATTCAAAATAAACAATTTTTTTCTCGACAGGAGAATCGCCGTCCGGTTATATATAGCCTCCATAAAACCATTGTATAAAGAGGCATACTAATGAGCATATCGACGGCATCGAAAAAGAAATTTCCTCTCTTTAAAAAAACGGCCCTGGCTTGCTCTGCTTTGCTGGCCCTGTCGCTTTCCTCCTGCGGCATTTTCGTCAAACGCCTTCCCTCGGGGGAGGTGATTCACCCCACGCCCGGCGCCGTGGACCACATGGTTGAGGTGAACGGCCTGAAGATCCACTATGCCGAGTATGCCGGCAAGGGAGAGAACGTGGTCATGGTACACGGTTTCGGCTCCTCGTCCTATTCCTGGGAGCGGATTGCGCCCATTGTTCAGGCAAAGGGCTATTATATATTTGTGCCCGATATGAAAGGATTCGGCTGGTCAGAAAAACCGCAAAAGGCAAAATATGACGCCTACAGCCTCATGGAGGATGTGAACGACTGGATGGAAAAAATGGGCCTCACAAAGGTCATTTATGTGGGTAACAGCCTGGGCGGCGCCGTGGGCCTTCTTCTGACCCTGGAGCATCCCGATAAGGTGGAGAGGCTGATCCTGATTGATGCCGGGGGATATCCCATGAAAAAGCCCACCATTATCAAGATGGCCTCCATTCCCTTTTCCTCCGAAATGGTGGGGTGCCTCTACGGCAAGTGGATAGTGAAATGGAACCTGGGCGAAGTTTATTATGACAGTGATAAAATACGGAAAGAGCAGGTCCAGGCCTATTACGACCGCATGCGCACCAGGGGACATATCGATACACAGGTGGCCCTGAGCCGCGCCGTGGACTTCGAGGAGTTTGGCAAATATATCGAGCGCGTCAGGGCCATGGAGGTGAAGACCCTCATCATCTGGGGACGCGATGACCAGTGGATTCCCCTCGATAAGGTAGGGCTTCGCTTTCAGCATGATATGAAAAATTCAACACTGGTGGTGATCCCCGAATGCGGCCACATCCCCCAGGAGGAAAAGCCCGAAATTACGGCCCGGTACATTGTAGATTTTCTCGACGGCACGCCCATAGAGGAGTATCAGCCGAAAGCGGCCAGGCCGTAGTCTTTATCGACCTCTCCCCGGCTCCGCCGCGCCCTCTCCCGCGAGGAGAGGGCTTGCTAAATTGAATTTGCTGCTGGAACCTCCCCCTCTCCTATGGGAGAGGGGGCCGGGGGGTGAGGTACTATTTCGATTTTATTTTTTTCGCATAGTCGGGATAGAGCTGGTCCAGGCACCCGGGGCAGAGACTGTGGCTGATTTCCGCGTCGGAGTGCTCTTCGATGTATTTCTCAAGCTGCTGCCAGTACCCGTCATCATCGCGGATTTTTTTGCACCGGGCGCAGATGGGTAGGAGTCCCTTCAGCCTTTTTACGTTTTCCCGGGCCTGCTGGAGATCCGTGAAGAGGCGGTCTCTTTCCAGGTCGTTCTTTTTCTGGCGCACGGCAAAGCGGATTGTGCGTATGAGCGAATCCCCGTCGAGCCTGCCTTTGACCAGGTAGTCCATGGCCCCTTTTTTCATGGCCTCCACGGCGATTGTTTCATTGCCGTGGGCGGTGAGGATTATTATGGCTGTTTTTTTGAACCAGTTTTCTTCACGGTAGTTGTCCAGGAAGCGCAGACCGTCCATGGCGGGAAGGCGGTAATCCAGCAGCATGCAGTCCGGGGTATAGCGCTGCAGTAGTGTCGCTGCTTCATCGGCGCTCGCCGCCTCTTCAATGGCAAATGTCGGGGATGTGCTTTTCTTCAGGTAATGTATGTACAGTTCCCGATGATCCCCGTCATCGTCGACAATGAGTATGGAAACCTTTTGTTCTTCCAACCGATATAAACCTTCCTGCAGGTTGTTTTATTATCCCAACACCACGGAAATTATAATACAGAAGATACCTTTTGTAAATATATTTTTTGAATGACTTTTATTCTTATATATGTTTTTAGTGATATTTATTTTAAATTTTTTGGGGTCGGAGAAAGGGGCAGGGAGCATGAATGTCAAACTGGTACTGAGAATAATCGCTATTGTGATCATAATCCTCTCCCTGTCCATGATGCTGCCCGTGATTGTGGCCCTGATTTACGGTGAATACGGGCGTTTATATGACTTTATCCTGCCCGCCGTTATCGCATCCATTATCAGCGGTATAATTTTACTGACTGTAAAAAAAAATACGACAACTCTTTTACCCCGCGACGGTTTCTTTATTGTGGTAATCGTCTGGTTCATAGCATCGGTTTTCGGTGCCATCCCCTTTATGTCCAGCGGTGAAATACCCTCGTTCGCCGATGCGCTTTTTGAAACTGTCTCGGGTTTTACCACAACCGGTTCCACCATCCTGAGCAATGTTGAGGACAAATCGCGTTCGATCCTGTTCTGGCGTTCATTAACTCACTGGCTGGGCGGTATGGGCATCATCAGCCTTGCCGTGGCCATTCTGCCCATCCTGGGCGTGAGCGGACTCCAGCTCCTGCGCGCCGAAATGCCGGGCCCCGATGTGGAAAGACTGACACCCAGGATCACCAGTACCGCCCTGATCCTCTGGGGTATATACGCGGGAATGACCCTGGCGGAAACGGCGCTGCTCATGGCGGGGGGGATGGATCTTTTTGACGCCCTTACTCATTCCTTCGGCACACTGGCCACGGGCGGCTATTCAACCCGGAACGCCAGTGTCGCGGCCTTTAACAGCGCCTACATTGACTGGGTCATCACGCTGTTCATGATCATGTCCGGTGTTAATTTCACGCTTTATTACAGAATTTTAAACAGGCGTTTTACTTCGGTTTTCAGAAATACGGAGCTGCGGGCATACCTGGCCGTTTTTTTTATCGCCGTAGTCATCGTGGTCATATCACTGTACGGCAATGTGTATCATTCATTGGCGGACTGTTTCCGGTACGGAGCCTTCCAGGTGGCCACGCTCATGACTTCCACGGGATTCGCCACGGCCGATTATGACCTGTGGCCGCCCCTGGCGCAATCCATACTGCTTATCATGCTTTTCATAGGCGGGTGCGTGGGATCAACCTCGGGCGGTATAAAGATGCTCCATGTCGTTGTCCTGTCCAAACAGGCCCTGAACGAGATAAAATATCTTCTCCATCCTCGCGGTGTTTTTGTGTTCAGGCTGAATGGCGCGGTTGTCAAAAAATCTTTTATATACTCCATCATCGGGTTTGTTTTTCTCTATATTTCCCTGGTTCTGGTTTCAACCGTTGTCGTGTCCGCTTCGGGAGCCGATCTCATAAGCAGCATGTCGGCGACCCTGGCGTGCATTGGAAACATCGGGCCCGGTTTCGGTGCAGTGGGCCCGACACGGAACTTTGGTTTTTTCCCGCCGATCATAAAATACTGGCTCGTCCTGATCATGATTGTCGGCAGGCTCGAGATCTATACATTTATCGTGCTCCTCTCTCCACACTATTGGGATAATATCCTGTAGTGTGCCGTTGTGACTGGACCTCTCTCAGTTAAAAAAGACCCGGCAAACCACGATGGATATGCCCTTATCCCGGAGTTATTTTTCAAGTGAAAATCACCAGGTAGGGCAGAATATATACAAGTGAATCGGTTTTTGTCAAAAATGAGAATATTTAAAAGAAGATATAAAAATTTAGTTGATAATTAAACACTAAATAACTAAAAGTGTCTGAAGTGATTGAAGCTCCATGATCGGTAAAGCAATAAAATCGGGAAAATAATCTTGAATTACGGAAACATTTATCGTATAAATATATGTAGGCATATCATCTTTTTCAGTCTTTTTGAGTATAGATACAATTAAAATCCGCCAGGCGAGGAAATCCATGAAACGAATACAGCATGAATGGATACTGGGAGCGGCACTGATGGCTGTCATCATAGCGGTCCCGGTTCTTATTTTTCTGCCCGAGGGCAAAGGGGCGCAACGGAGTCCCTGGAAAAATGTTGTAAAAAGGCGGGCCCACCTGGACCATTCGGCCTTTTTTACGAAAAAATTCGACAGGGCGCAGGATGTGACCCAGGCATGCCTCAAGTGTCACGAAGATGCCGCAACGGACCTTATGAAGACCTCGCACTGGAAGTGGGAGGGTGAGGCGGTGAGCGTACCTGATCATGGCGGTCTCATTAAAATGGGGAAGAAAAATCTTCTCAATAATTTCTGCCTGGGTATTAAGGGCAACTGGATTTCCTGCACGAGCTGTCATGCCGGGTACGGCTGGGAAGATGATACGTTTGATTTTAAGAAAGAAGAGAATGTTGATTGCCTTATCTGTCATGACTGGTCAGGCAACTATTCCAAGGGTGCGTACGGCATGCCGGCCAAGGGCGTTGATCTTCAGTCCGTGGCAAAGAGTGTGGGATATCCGAAGCGTGAAAACTGCGGTATCTGTCATATCTATGGCGGCGGCGGCATGGGGGTCAAGCATGGTGATCTTGACCAGACCCTGGTGAACGCCCCGGGGGATGTGGATGTTCATATGGGTAAGAATAACATGCTCTGCGTGGATTGTCATAAAACTGAAAAGCATAATATAAAAGGAAAGGCCTATTCCATAAGTGTAAACCATGAAAACGGCATCGCCTGTACCGACTGCCATGTTGATGTGCCGCACCAGGATCGCAGGATTAACGCACACCTGGACAGCCTTGCCTGCGAGACCTGCCACATTTCACGGTTTGCCAAAAGAGCCCCAACCAAGATAAACTGGGACTGGTCCAAGGCCGGTGATCCCAACAGGAAAGAGAGTACACATGAGTATCTGAAAATAAAGGGCGAATTCGTTTACGAGGAGAATGTCATACCCGAGTATTACTGGTTTAACCTGAAATCAAAACGCTATATCATCGGCGATATAATAGATCCGGGAAAGGTAACGATACTCAACGACCCGGAAGGCGATATCCATGATCCCAAGGCGAAGATCTGGCCCTTCAAGGTGCACAGGGCAACACAGCCCTATGACAGGGTAAACAGGATATTGCTCCAGCCCGTTACCTCGGGGAAAGGGGGATATTGGCACGAGTTCAACTGGGACAAGGCCCTGCGTCTCGGGTCGGAGATCATTGACGTGAAATACAGCGGCAGCTACGGGTTCACGCGAACCGATATGTACTGGCCCATTGCCCACATGGTCTCTCCCGTCAACCAGGCACTGCGCTGCTGTGAATGCCACGGCACAGGCCCCACGGGGAAAAGCAGGATGAACTGGAAGGCCCTGGGATATGGTGAGGACCCCGCTGATACCGGTGGAAGGAAAACGAATAATTTACTTCAGAAAAAGGAGAGTGAATAGACATGAAGATCTCGATAAAAATCACGGCTGTTCTTCTCCTTTCAACGGCTGTTTCGCTGGCAGCTGCGGGAATGGCCGACAGCGTTGAGAATGTGCTGCATCCGCAGTTCTTTCTCAAAAACGCCCAGGGCGGAATCATAACCGATAAAAAACAGAAGATATCCAATGAGAAGAGCTGCATGCCCTGTCATGACGCGAAATATATCATGGCGCACAGCAGCCACTACAAAGATAAGATGAACCCTTCCTGCGTTGAATGCCACTTTAAAGACGGGGAGATGAGCGGTGATTACCGCAAGGTAAATGTGCTGGTGCAGCGGCCCGACAATACTAACTGCGGTAAATGCCACGGTATTATCGATATGTGCAGGGAAGGCCTGCGTATTCCCGATGACTATACCCGGTCCCTGGATTATCTTCTCGATGGCCGGAGGTATGATTTCACACAGGGCGGCGGTACTGTCTACGCGCCGCAGAATATCGCCGATTCTGATATGAACATCAAGAACAAGTTCATGTTCAATTATCCCTGGGACGTTCACTCGCTTCGGCAGCTTGAATGCGTGGACTGCCATTTTAACAGCAATGATCCCCGTTTCTGCGGGACGGTCACGGGCGATCTTGATCATCTCACCAGGGACCCGCGTAAAATCAAATCCACGGGCAAGTATCTCAAGTGGCCCGATCACCGGCTTGCGGCTGCATCGTGCGAGTGTTGTCATGATCCCTATGTCATACATGAACATCTGCCATACAAACAGCGGCATATGGATACTCTTAACTGCACGGCGTGTCATATTCCCAACGTCAAGGGACCGGGCTTTCAGTCCCTCGATGAAACGGTGGTTACCGAAAAGGGCGAAGCCCGCATTGAGTTCAGGGGATACGCGCGGGATAACGACTACACCTACGACATGAACACCATGTACCTCGAAGGATACTCGCCGGGACTTTTCTCCTATAAAGTGGACAAGAAAAAACAGCAGCGCGTTCCCAAATATGTTGAACGCAAAATTTCTCCCTTTAACCTGGTGACCCGCTGGTTCTGGAAGGAAAAGGACAGCGGTAAAGAAGTGTCTCTTGACGTGGTAAGAAAGGCCTGTCTCGAGGGTAAAAAATATTCTCCCGGGTTGACTGCTTTTTTTGATGCGGATAAAAACGGGACCATAGACGGGAAAGAACTGGTGCTGGATAAGAAAGAGAAGGTCGCCTTCATGGCATCGCGCCTTGAAAAACTGGGAGTGAAAAATCCCGTTATCGTCGGAGTCATAACGCCCCATCGCCTGAACCATGGCCTTGTTCATGAGAAACAGGCCGTTCGCCGGTGCAACGAATGCCACGATACACGGGCGCGCCTCGGCGACGATATCGTCCTGGCCTCCCATGCCCCGGCGGGAATAATGCCGCGGCTGGCCTCCGATGCGCCGGTTACCCTGAACGGTGAAATAGAATCGGACGGCGGAGACGGCTATATTCTCGTACGGAATACCGGCGTGAAATACAGCTATGTCTTCGGTCATGGAAGAAGACTCTGGCTGGATCTTCTGGGATTTTGGATTTTTGTCCTGTCGGCCCTGGGTGTGGCCGGTCACTCGGTGCTTCGGTATCGTGCCGCGAAAAAGATACAGGCCCATGCGGCGGTAATGGAACGGGTCTACATGTACGGGTTCTATGAGCGGTTGTGGCACTGGACCATGGCGGCGGGTGTCCTTATCCTCATCGTTACGGGATTCGAGATTCATTACAGCGGTTCAGTGACGATACTGGGCCTTGAGAACGCCGTGGTCATACATAATGTTCTGGCCTTCATTATCGTCGCTAATGCCTTTCTCTCTCTCTTCTATCACATCACCACCGGAGAGATAAAGCAGTTTTTCAGTGTCAACCGGATATTCCTCAAGGAAGCTACGGTGCAGACGCTCTATTATATTCACGGTATATTCCGCGGCGAGGCCCATCCCATGGCCAAGACCCGGGACAGGAAACTGAACCCGCTTCAGCAGATAACCTATGTGGGGCTGCTGAACATTCTGCTGCCCTTCCAGGTCATCACGGGAATACTGATCTGGAGCGCCGGGTACTGGCCCTCCTGGGGCAGTATGCTGGGAGGCCTCACTATTATCGCCCCCCTGCATAATCTCGGTTCATGGATGATACTTACTTTTCTCGTCGTCCATGTGTATCTGACCACGACGGGGCACACGGTGCTGGCGAACATTAAAGCCATGGTGACGGGATTTGACGATGTGGAAATAATCGAAGAGAGTCAGCAGGTCAGAACAATGCTCGGTATGAAGCTGAAGGACCTGGTGAAGGCCGTTATTGATACGGTCATGAAAAAGGATCGGACGTAAGGAGGTGCGGACATGAATGCAAAAATTGAAAAACCTTATATAAATCCCTACCTGGGCGGAGCAATGCTGGGCGTTGTTCTTTTCATGGCGTATTTTTTCACCGGCGCGGGACTTGGAGCCTCGGGCGCCATAAGCAGGGTGCAGACTTTCATTCTCGACATTTTCGCCAGTGGACACGTCGACCGGGTCGGTTACTTCGCCCATTACGGCGGTGGAAGCCAGAATGCCCTGGCCGACGCCTCGATTTTCATGCTGCTGGGAACCTTTATCGGAGGGCTCATCTCGGGATTTTTTAACGGCAGGCTGAAGGTGGAAACCCGCCGCGGTCCGCAGATAACCGATAGAACGCGGTGGATACTGGCCTTTATCGGGGGCGTGATCATGGGTTACGGGGCCCGCCTGGCCAGGGGCTGCACTTCGGGTCAGGCCCTGAGCGGCGGCGCGGTTTTGTCCGTGGGAAGCTGGGCTTTCATGTTCTGCGTTTTCATCGGCGGCTACGTCATAGCCTGGTTTGTGCGGAAGCTGTGGAACTAACGGGAAAGGAAAAGGAGAAATAGTATGGCACCACTGGATATACTGGGAAATTACGGAACATTCTGGGGCTACCTCACGGCACTTCTCATCGGGATCGGTTTCGGCATCGCGCTGGAGATGTCGGGCTTTGGTGATTCAAGAAGGCTGGCGGCCCAGTTTTATTTTACCGAAATGCGCGTACTCAAGGTGATGTTCACCGCCATCATTGTGGCCATGACACTCATCTTTCTGACATCGTCCCTGGGGCTGCTTGATTTCAGCAAGGTCTTTGTGAATCCAACCTACCTGTTCCCCGGCATCATTGGCGGGCTCATCATGGGGGTGGGTTTCATAGTGGGGGGCTTCTGCCCGGGAACATCACTGGTGGCCATGTCCACGGGAAAAATTGACGGCATGTTCTTTCTGGGCGGTGTGCTCTTCGGGGTCTTCACCTTCGGTGAAAGCGTGGCTTCCTTCGAGAATTTTTACAATTCATATTACATGGGACGCTTTACCCTTTCGGAGTGGCTCGGCGTTGATGCCGGTGTGGCCGTGGTCCTGGTTCTGCTCATGGCCTTTGCCATGTTTTACGGGTCCGAGCTCCTTGAGCAGAAGTTCGGTGAGAAGAAGGCATGGAAGAATATCAACCTGAAGCCCTACAAAAAGGGAACCCTCATCGCGGGTTCACTGCTCCTGCTGACCGGCGTCATCACCATGGCTATTGGGCAGCCTTCAATAGAGCGGCGCTGGAGCTGGAAAAGCGCCGTTGAATCGAAGCGGCTGGAGAGCCGCGAGGTTTTTATTCATCCCGGTGAGCTTTATGAGGTCATGAACAATGCACTGCTCTATAAAAACCTCATCGACGTGCGCAGTGAAAGTGATTACAATATCTTTCATCTGGAAGATGCCGAACATCTGACGCTCAACGATTTGACAAAGACGGATGTCGTGAAAAAATTCCTCGATGCTTCGGCAAACACGGTCAACATCATTATATCCAATGATGAAAAAACCGCTGTTGAGGCCTTCAAGATCATGCGCGCGCAGAATATTATCAATCTCTATATATTGAGCGGAGGCATCAACAACTGGCTTGATACATTCACCATTGATAAATCCATCGCGGTGCGGGAAGACATGAAGAAGAATAAAGATGCGGATGTGCTGCGTTATGCCTTTACACGGGCCGTGGGTGAGACAGTGTATCCCGCCAATCCGCGGGTGCGCCATGGCCACGGGCTTCCGGAATTAAAGTTTGAGAAAAAAGTCAAAATGAAAACGAAGAAAACCATATCGGGCGGATGCGGATGATAATACGCCGATGCAAGGACGCCGCGATGCACGGGCGAACAGGGTCCGGACGCGGCGGGGTGATGACAGGGGAGAAACTGAAAAGACCGGAAATCCATCCGGTCTTTTTTTAATGTTCATGAGGGTCGGAAGCTGCAAGAAAGATTCTGCGGCGCCGGGATTACACGGAGAAGGTGGGATCCTTTTTGATGAGGATTTCCTTGATCTTCGCGTCGCCCGCTGAAAAGTAAATGACGTGGGATTCCATGATTCGGTATTCCGAGAGCAGCTTAAGGAAAAGGTCGTCTCTGTTTATATCGGAAAGGTCAGCAGTTTGAAGTTTTTCATTGCCAATAAAGATAGCTTTCATTATAGTTCCTGTGAGCAGTTATTTTGTCACTGCTTGCAAGGGTACATTTATTAATGAATTTGTCCAGCATTTTAATCGGCCGGAAATTAAAAAGTTCCTTCCTGCCCCCCCTTAATTCGGGGAAATATGCTTGACAGAAGTCGCTTTTAGGATTGACTTTTCCCTATGACGTCTTTATGTTGTGCTAAATTTTTTATTAAAAAGTAGTTGATACATTTGACGGTATTATCCTTCTTGTCCTGTTCAACAAAAAATATTATTTGATTATGAGGAATATGAAGCACATAATACGGGTATTATCCGCAGCCCTTTTGATTTTTTCCCTAACGATCACCGGGGCCCTTGCCTATAAATTCGATTTCACCACCGTCAGCGACGTAGTGCAGAAAATCCAGGAGAAGTTTGCCGGGCTTGAGACCTATCAGGCCACCTTCACCATCATTTCCGATAAGATGGGGAAGAAGGTGACACAGCGCGGCGAGATAAGCTACAAGGCATCAAACAAGCTTCTTATTAATTTTACTTCTCCCCAGGGACAGAAAATAGTATCAAACGGAAAGATGATGTGGATATACATACCGTCCATGAATGTAGTGGCCGAGCAGGACCTCAAATCGGACGCCGGCATTTTTTCCACGGGAACAAAATCGGGCCTGAAAAGGCTCTTCTCCAAGTATCATTACCGGTTTGCAGCCAAGGAGCAGCCCGAGCCCCAGAGCAATGGCTCTAAAATGTACACCCTGATTCTGAAACAGAAGGAAAGCCGCAGCGGTTACAGGAAACTCAAGCTGTGGGTTACGGAGAACTACACCATAACCAGGGCCGAGGGAGAGACTTCTTCGGGCAAGAACGTGGAAATAGTATTTTCTAATATAAAAACGAACATAGACTTACCTAATGGATTGTTTAAGTTTGATGTGCCGGCGCGTGCCAGGGTCATCAAGAATCCCATGATAGCAGAGGAGTAACGAGTGGAAAGCATTGGAGAAAGATTACGCACTGCCCGGGAAAGCAGAAAACTTTCAATAAGGGAGATCGTCAAGGAAACGAACATATCTCCTCTGTATATTGAAGCTCTTGAAGACGAAGATTTCGACAAGTTTCCCAGCGAGACATATATAATCGGATTTCTCCGCTCCTATGCCGAATTTCTGAAACTCGATGCCAATGAAATGATCATGTCTTACCGGGGATATAAAATCGGAGAAAGCGCCACACCGCTCGAGGAGCTGACAAAGCCGACAAGGGCGGCCTTCAGCATGACCATGTCCAACTTCGTGAACCAGTACCGGAATATTATTTTTATTGCCGGCGTCGCTTTTACCATGCTGCTCATCATATGGGGTATTAAATCCATTTTTTCATCGAAGGTGGACATCGCCGACGGTGATTCCATCGATAATATTAAAAGTGAATACAACGCTAAAAATATAGGCAACCAGATCGAGAATATCCGCAATCTTCAGCTTCACAATGAGCAGGGGATCGTGCTGGTTTATAAAAATGAGGCGGTCCAGTTTCTCGTTGATAACAAGGAGGTCGTTTTCCTCCTGAAAGAGATCCAGGGTGAAGCGGTAGAGGTGGAGATACTTCCCGCCAAGCAGATACTCAAACTTGAAATGGGAAAAGTGGCCTCCGTCCGTGTTCAGGACAGCCCACGGGATGTGAATTTTACACTCAAGGGCCTTACGGAAAACAGGGCGAAGATCATGGTAGAGTTGGGCGCGAAGGTCGTGACGGAAAACACCGATGCCGTCAAGGATGGCGAAAAGGTGATGGAAGCCAATGTGGATAACACCAGTGTAATCGCCCAGAACCCGAAGAGCCTCAAGATAGTTTTCGAGGCGGAATTTACCCAGAAATCATTTGTAGAAGTCTATCTTGACGGCAATAAGAAAAGCCAGGGTTTCGTCACTCCGGGAACCAGGGAGCGGTACGAGGCATCGGAATTTATACAAATCAAGGTGGGTAACGCCGGCGGTCTCAAGGCCATCATCAACGGCAGGGAGTACTCCTTCGGCAAATCAGGACAGGTTGCCAACAAGGTGATAACATGGAAAAAGGATGTGGCCAATCCCAACCTGTATCATATTGTAATCAAAGACTGGTAACAGGTGTTTCATTCAACTGATCTCTCCTACTACATAATTTCGTTGGGCTGCTCAAAAAACCTCGTGGATTCGGAGAAGATCAACGGCGCCATGTCTTCCGCCGGGTTCAGTTCCGTATCCTCCTCGGAAGATGCCGATATCCTCATAATAAATACCTGCGGATTCATAACCCCTGCGAAAGAAGAATCAATCGGTGTTATATTCGATGCCCTGGAACAGCGTGACGCTTCTGCTGGTAATATGGAAAGACCCTTCGGGAAAAAAGTCGTGGTTACGGGCTGCCTGACACAGCGCTATTACAGTGATATCCGAAATGATATTCCGGAAATCGATTTCATCGATGGTGTTCCCGATGAGAATTTCGTGGGGAAAATATCCACGGCGTTTCATATCAGCCTGGACGGCAGACTGCAGCGGGACCAGGTCCCCCTGGAAAAGGGAACGGCTTTTGCCTATATAAAAATATCCGAGGGATGTTCCAATAACTGCGCCTATTGCACCATTCCCTTTATCCGCGGCAGTCATGTCTCCTTTTCTCCCACGGAAATTCTGCACGATGCCCGCCAGGCCCTGAAAAGGGGGGCGCGGGAGATCATTATCATTGCCCAGGACACGGCCTCGTACAACTGGAACGGCACTGGTCTCGCGGAAATCGTGAATATGATATCGGAGCTACCCGGTGTTGACTGGATCCGACTTATGTACTGTCATCCCGACCATATCACCGATGAGATTGTCGGGCTCCTGGCTGACAACAAAAAGGTAGTTAAATACGTTGATGTTCCCTTTCAGCATGCCAGCGGCCCGATCCTGAAATCCATGGGGAGAAGGGGAAATTTTGATTCATACCTGGAACTCGTGTTGAAATTGAGAGAGCGGGTGACCGGTATCCGCATCCGCTCCACCTTTATGGTGGGGCATCCCGGTGAAACCGGTGGGGATTTCGCCCGGCTCATGGAATTTATTGAAAAGGCACAGCTTGACCGGGTCGGTGCCTTCATGTATTCTCCTGAGGAAGGGACCCGTTCCGTTTCGCTGGACGGAAAGGTTTCGGCGCGGGTGATGAAAAAACGGTACAATCAGCTCATGAAACTGCAGCAGGTCATATCCCGGGAAAAATTGAAGGGCATGATCGGATCAACGGTAAATGTTCTGGTGGAAGAGAGACTTGATGAGAAGACCTGTGTGGGACGGAGCGAGTTTGATGCTCCCGAGGTTGATGGTGTTTTTTACTTGACCACAACAATGGATCTTATTAATACTATTGTCAGAGCACGGGTGACCGACGCTGTCGAATATGATCTTATTGGAGAAACCCTTGAAAATACCGGAATTTAAATTGAATATTCCCAATCTCCTGTCCCTGTCCAGGGTTGTCCTTATCCCCTTGTTCGTATATTTACTTGCCCAGAAAACCATGATGGGGTGGTTCGGCGCCCTGGCGGTTTTTTCCATAGCCTCGGTTACCGATCTTCTTGACGGATGGAGCGCCCGTAAGCTGAAGATGGAATCGGAATTCGGAGAGTTTATCGATCCCCTGGCCGATAAATTCCTGGTGATTTCGGCCCTCATCGCCCTCATCGCCCTGGATCCCAATCTGGAAATTATTGATTTATGGATGATATTGATAATTGCGGGAAGGGATGTTCTCATTACTTTCATGAGGATGGTAGCCCTTCGCAAGGGACGACCACTGAAGACCAGCCGTTTCGGTAAGGTCAAAACGGCCTTTCAGATGATATCGGTTGTTCTTATTATCCTGATCTATATGGCGAAGAAAAGCAAAATCCTGGAGACACACGAATCAGCAACATACTGGATCATGCTCGCCGTGACCCTCATGACGGCCTTTTCCGGTCTCAGGTATCTGTTTACCAATTGGCAACTGTTTCTGCCGGAAAAAAAATCTATTGAAGAGTGATAACGTGAAAATAAAGGAAATGCTGTTTACCGGTTTTTATTCCGGCTATGTACCCCTTGCGCCGGGAACGGCCGGAACCTTCGTTGGGATGATCTTCTACTTTCTGGAATACCTTATTTTCGGGCCGCGTGTCAGTCCCTGGGTCAATGTGGGCGTGGCCGTAATCCTTCTCTATCCCGCAATAAAACTGGGTGATGCCGGTGAACTCTATTTCGGCAAAAAGGATCCCCAGGAGGTGGTTCTCGATGAGATGATGGGATACTGGATAACCATGATGTTTTTACCTTTCAGTATAAAATTGTCCATCTTGGGATTTATCCTCTTCCGCATTATGGATGTACTGAAACCATATCCCGCGGGGAAACTGCAGGAGTTAAAGGGTGGTCTCGGTATAATGATTGATGACTACATAGCCGGCGTATACGCATGCATCATACTTCATGCCGTTCTCCTGGCTGCCGATTATTGCGGGATTATCTTTCTTTGAAAGGCGAGGTTGAAGCGTATGATTAAAAATAAAAAGGCCTTACTGATCTTCTGCCTGGCACTGCTTTTCCCGGCGATCCTCTCCGCACAGGATGTTGATGCGGCCAAGGAGACCGGAAATAAACCGGTGTCCCTGGAGACAATTGCGGTGAATCTTGACAAGATTGAATCGGATATCAATTTTCTTCTGGAAAAGCACGCCGAGATAAAGGACCTTCCCGAACGTCTCCTTGCCCTGCGGAAAAAGGCCGACGATCTTAAAAATATCACCGACGAAAAGGAGATCGATTCTGCGACGCAGATTGTTTCTCTTACGGTGGAAAAGCTTGAGGTTGAGCTTGCCACTAAAACAGCCCTGGTTAAGCGCATGGAGCTGCTATACATCATGATGTTTACTTTCGGCGTTGCCTTCATCATCGGTATGGTGGCATACGCAGTATATATGTTTTCGAGAAGACGCAGATAATAAACGCAATCATCGTAGTGCCGGGATAGCGGCGCATGGATGTGCAGCCTATGGCTATTCTGTAAAACAGGTTCCTTTAATTGGGAAAATATCTCTTCAATACGGAAAAAATAAAATACGTCAGGGGTGAGAAACCCGATGTGGACTGCATCCTCTGCGCCATACGTGACCGTTCGGAAAAAGTCAGATCCCTTGAAGTGTTTCGCGACGATTTGTTCATCGTATCAGTGAATCTCTACCCCTTCAATCCCGGGCATCTTATTATTTTTCCTGTGCGCCACATCACCGGGATGAACCAGCTTTCCGATGCAGAAGCCCTGCGCATGCATCACCTCTCGGCTTCGACGATAGAAATATTAAGAGAAGAATTTAATCCGTCGGGATTTAACGCCGGTTATAACCTGGGCAGCGGCAGCGGTGCCAGCATTCCCCATATCCACATGCACATCGTACCCCGTTATGAGAACGAAGTGGGCTTTCTCGACGTTCTCGCCGGCACCAGGATTGTCGTGGTCGATCCGCGCGAGGCAGTGGAGCGCCTCAAAAAGCGTTTTGAAACGCACCTTTCCTAGCATTGCAGCTAATTCATTTAAAATTTCTCCAGGCCGGGATCATTTTACCGAAGTGATGATGGTACCGAAAGCGGCGCCGCCCAGGTGTTGTATGAGGCTGAGCTTTTCCGGGTCCAGTGTGCCGTCATCGCGCCATATTTCCTTTAGGCAATAGGCGGCCGTGACTTCACCGATCACCATTTTATGGTCTCCGGCGGGGATGATATCGCTTACCATGCATTCTATGTGAGCAGAGCAGTCTTCGACCCGGAGACAGTCGATGGTGTTGCAGCGGGCCGCCGTGAGTTCCGTTTCAACGAATTTGTTCACGTTCCTTCCCGAATGACTTCCGCAGTAAAGCACCCTGTCCAGGAGGGTATGGTCCGGGAGGTTGATGCAGAAGCACCGTGTCGTTTCGATGAGTTCCAGGGAAAAGTGTTTTGCTGCAAGGGCTATGGCTACAAGTTTCGGTGTCCCGCTCACGGGCATGTGCCAGGCAATTGGTGTTATGGTGGAACGGTTGCCGCTGGACACGGAGACCAGGATCAGGGAGCCGGCATTTATGAGGCGGTGCGAGTCCTTGATTGGAATGGATATTTTTTCATGCATGGTTTTCCTCACGCGTTATGTTTTTCAGGTAACTGCTGCTTCAACAATAAACCGGGTCGGCGCCCAATGCAAGATATTATAAACGCTTTCGGAGGTTTTTTTTCGATTTCCGGGACCGCCGGCGGTTATAACTGAAAATAGTCTGAATTGTTATTTGGTAAAAGGGGTTATAAAATTAAGGAGAACCTGCTAACTCGTAAAGAAAGATATTACCACCCGCTCTCTGTCGTTCGCTGGAGACACAGAGAACACGGAGATTTTACTTTAACATTTTAATCTCCGTGTTCTCCGAACCTCCGTGGTGATATTCTTTAAAATCTTATTCAAATTGAATTCCCAGGTGCTATAAAGGAAAGATCCGGCCCATTTTTCACTCGCTTTTTACCTATACACATATATAATTATCCTTATTAATTTATACGCGAGATTATCATTTGTTGCGGGAGGTCGGTGATGGAAAGGATGCAGTTTCGGCTCCGGGGTTTCGGATTAACCGTTATTTTCTTCAGTCTTCTTGCGGGTATTGTCGCAGGGGTGATCCTTGTGTCCTGCAAAAGCCCGGAGAATAGCCCTCACCTGAGGCCGGCATATCATTTTACGGCCCAGGAGAACTGGATCAACGATCCCAACGGCCTGGTTTACCTCGACGGGGAATATCATTTATTTTACCAGTATAACCCCTTCGGAAACAAATGGGGCCACATGAGCTGGGGACACGCCGTGAGCCGTGATCTGGTGCAATGGGAGGAATTGCCCGTAGCACTGGAGGAAGAAGGCCCCTGGTTTTATCCCACCATGATGTTTTCCGGCAGCGCAGTCATCGATGATGAAAATACAAGCGGACTGTGCGGTAAAAATATCTCATCCTGCATGACGGCGGTGTATACGTCCTTCACGCTCCTGGAGCAGACGCAGAGCATTGCCGTGAGTGTTGACAGGGGGCGTACCTTCGTGAAGTATTCCCGTAATCCTGTTCTGGACATCGATGTCATGCATTTTCGCGATCCCAAGGTGTTCCGGCATGAAGCTACGGAAAGATGGATCATGGCCGTAAGCCTTCCAAAGGAGCGGAAGGTGCGTTTTTATTCCTCCACGGACCTCAAAACCTGGAAGCATCTGAGCGATTTCGGTCCTGCCGGATTCCCCGAAGGAATATGGGAGTGCCCCGATCTTTTCCGACTGCCCGTCAAAGACGGGAAGGGAGCGCATAAATGGGTCCTGGTCACGTCCCTGGGCCAGAATGGCCCGGGACCCGACATGCAGTATTTTATCGGTGAATTTGACGGTGAAAAATTTATTAATGACAATGCCCCGGACCTGGGTCTTCGCCTTGACCACGGCTACGATTATTATGCCGCCGTTTCCTGGAATAATATTCCCGCAAAAGACGGCAGAACCATAATGATCGGGTGGCTGAATAACTGGAAATACGCCAATGACATTCCGACTCATCCCTGGAAGGGCGCCATGTCCCTCCCCCGGGAAGTGGGACTGGTAAGTACGCCTGAAGGCCTGCGCCTGACCCAGAAGCCCGTGAGGGAAACGGCAGCATTGCGTAACCGCTCGCGGAGGTTGAAAAATATTTCCGTCGTCGATGAATATACATTGCCCAATCCTGGCGGGGAAACTGGAGGCAGCCTGGAGATACGGGTCCGGTTTTCCCGTCAGAAGGCCCGTGAGTTTGGCCTTTATGTGTGCAAGGGGGCCGACAATGCCACAGTTATAGGCTATGATACTGTCACGGAGAAACTTTTTGTGGAGCGTTCACATTCCGATGATGATTCTTTCAGTGAGGAGTACGGCACAATGAGCCGTGCTGAGGTTCCTGTCGCGATGTCCCGCGATGCCCTGGAACTGCATGTTTTCATCGATAATTCCATTGTGGAGGTTTTTGCCGGTGACGGCCGGGCTGTTATAACCTGCAGGATATTCCCGGGACCCGACGACAGGGGAATAGCACTTTATTCCCGGGGTGGCGCTATTACAGTATCGGACATCGAGATATATGCTCTCAAATCAGCATTGTAACATGGCTGCAGGAAAAAGCGGCAGTCGTCTACTGTTCCACGAAGGTGCCAGATTGCCGCTCGATTTTTATGAGCTGATACATCTCTTCCGTTGTTATTATAATGCAGAAAGGCTCGGCGCACATGGGGCATGAGCCCGTATTGTCTCCAACGACCAGATTTTCCAGTTTCAGTTCCAGTCTTGATCCGCAGAGAAGGCAGGTGTAATCGGCGGCTCTCATTTCAGGGGCTTTGAACATGGGTGGCACCTCGTTCCAGTAGTCTGTTTAATGCTGCAGTTCAAAGTTTCATGCGGTCCCGGTCAAATATTTTTTACTTTTCACGATCTTCGTGTTCTTTCTGTGATATCCTCTTTGAAAAATCTTTCAACGCATCTGAATATATGTCATGAAAAATTTCCTTGCAAAATAAAACCCATCCTGAGTATATGGACAGAACTTATATTTGTATAATATTCAATTTTGTAGTAATAAAATCCGGAATAACTGATGACTAAGGAAAAAAAGAAGTTTCGTGTTGTAGTCAGGGAACAGGGCTGCAAGGAGTGTAATCTCTGTATAGAATTCTGCAAGCAGAAGGTCCTCCAATCGTCAAAGAATCTCAATAAAATGGGATATCACTACGCAGAAGTCGTTAATGAGAATGCCTGCGTGGGTTGTATGGTATGTACCCAGATATGTCCCGACGTGGTGATAGAGGTGTACGGTGAAGGAGAATAAGATATTTATAAGCGGAAACCATGCCTTCGCTGAGGCTGCTATCCGGGCGGGAGTTAAGTGCTACTTCGGGTATCCCATTACTCCCCAAAACGAGCTCGGTGAATATATGGCGCAGCATCTTCGTGCGAACGATGGCGTTTTTCTCCAGTCTGAGAGTGAAACAGCCGCTATCAATATGGTTATCGGCGCTGCAGCAACGGGCGTGCGAGCCATGACATCCTCGTCAAGTCCCGGCATAAGCCTGAAGCAGGAAGGTATGTCTTTCCTCGCCGGGTTTGAGCTCCCTGCCGTGGTGGTCAACGTGATGAGGGGAGGGCCGGGTCTGGGCAACATCGCCCCGGCGCAGGGAGATTATTTCCAGGCGACGCGCGGAGGCGGCCACGGGGACTACAGGACCCCGGTACTGGCTCCGGCATCGGTTCAGGAAATCGCCGATTTAACATTCGACGCGTTCAACCTGGCCGATAAATACCGTACGCCGGTCATGCTCCTTGGCGACGGCATGATGGGCCAGATGAAGGAGCCCGTCATATTTCCTGAAAAGATAAAGAAGCTCCCGGAAAAAGAATGGGCTCTCAGGGGCCGTGGTACGGGGGCCAGCAGGTATATGGCTTCCCTCATACTTGATCCCCGTGAAATGGAGCAGCATAACTGGAAGCTGTTCCGCAAATATAAAGAGATCGAAAAAAACGAGATCAGATATGAATCGTACCTGATGGATGACGCAGAGATTGTCATAATCGCCTATGGCACAACGGCGCGTATAGCCAAGGGTGCCATTAACCGTGTAAGGAAAGACGGTGTGAAGGCCGGGCTTATACGGCCCATCACCCTGTGGCCCTTTCCCTCCAAGGTACTGAATGACCTGGCCCGCACTATCAAGCATTTCATCGTTTTTGAGATGAGTACAGGCCAGATGGTAGAGGACGTTCAGCTTGCCCTCTGCGGTTCGGCGGAGATAACCTTTCACGGACGTCCCGGCGGCATAATACCAACTCCCATTGAGTTCGCCCGGATTATCTACCGTGAGTATCAAAAAATGAAGAAGAAGTAATATGAATACTATGAAACTGAAGAATAAATGGCCTAAATATTATAAAAAAGATGTAGTGACGCACTATTGCCCGGGATGCGGACATGGTATTGTTCACCGGATCGTGGCCGAGGTTCTGGAGGATCTGGATCTGGGCAAGCGGGCCGTCTGCGTCAATCCTGCCGGCTGCGCCGTTCTGGCTTATAAGTACTTTGATATCGATACGCTGGAATCGGCCCACGGAAGGGGAACCGCCATGGCCACGGGAATCAAACGGGCCCGCCCGGAACTGTTTGTATTTACCTATCAGGGCGACGGAGACCTTTCCGCCATTGGTACTGCCGAAACCATTCATTCGGCCAACCGTGGTGAGCAGATATGTGTAATTTTTATCAATAACGCCGTTTACGGTATGACTGGCGGACAGATGGCGCCCACTACGCTTCTCGAACAGAAAACAACGACCTCGCCATTCGGCCGGACGCCGCAGGTCGAGGGATACCCGCTTCATATTACAGACATCCTGGCCACATTTCCCGGTGTGGTTTACGCCGAACGGGTTGCGCTCAACGGTCCAGCCGGTGTCAGGAAGACGAAAAAGGCCATAACCACGGCTTTCCAGACCCAGGTGGACGGTCTCGGTTATTCTATCATCGAAGTGCTGTCGGCCTGTCCCACGAACTGGAAGATGTCCTCCGTTGATTCCCTGAAATGGATCGATGAAGTAATGTCAAAGGAATTTCCCCCGGGAGTTCTTACAGATAAGAGAGGAGAACAAAAATAGATGCTTCTGAAAATACTCAATGCCGGATCGGGAGGACAGGGCGTTCTCACCATGGGGAACATTCTTGGAAACGCCGCTATGCTGGCCGATTATCATGTGACCTATCTTCCGGAATACGGCGCCGCTATGCGTGGAGGAACGGCCAACTGTACCATCAGTATCTCCGATGAGGAAATAGCGTCCCCCATCGCCTCGATCCCCGATATTATTGTGGCGATGAACCAGCCCTCCGTGGCCAAGTTTATCGCACGGATGCTTTCAGGCGGACAGATGATATATAATGCCGATCTGGTTGATACGGTTCCCGTGCGCGGCGATGTCATATTATACGGCGTCCATGCCAACAAAATAGCCCATGAAATGGGGAGCGAGCGTTCGGCAAATATGGTCATTCTGGGTTCCCTGGTAAAACTTATCGCCGTCATCGATCCGGAAAAAGTCCTGGAGAGCATGGAAATGGCCATGGGTTCGAAAAAGAAGCTTTTCGAAATGAGCGTGAAGGCCTTCAGGGCAGGCTTCGAATTATTTGACAACAATACTAAATAGGATATATTAGAAAGAGAGAGGTTCGGTCCAATGCCAATTACCCAGGTTTCAGTCGCGGTTGAAAATACTCCGGGAAAGCTGCTCCAGATAACGGAAGTTCTGGAACATGAAAATATCAATATAAAGGGCATCATGGCCTCATCGGTTCTCAGTCCGGTTCAGCTCCATCTCATCGTTGATGATCCTGAACGTGCAGTCAATGTCCTGAAGAGTTCGGGTTATGCCGTAGAAACGAAAGAGGTTATTGCCGTAGCCACACCGGATCATCCAGGCGGATTTAATGCCGTGCTTCGTCCTCTCACCGAGGCTAAAATTAATATCGACGCGCTATATCCGTTTATCATGCTCAGGGGTCACGACGCCATCGTTATTCTTGACGTTGATAAAATTGAAGAGGCGAAAAAGGTCCTGAAAAAGCACTGGGTTAAAACATTCGGCCCCGAAATTTATAAATCCTGACGCATTCATTCATCGTCGGAAATCTGAATACTTGCCCTCAGCTCATTGGCCTTGTCGTTGAGCACCCGCGTAATCCCGAGAATTATCTCGCTGTTTTCTGAAATTTTCTGAGCCATGGAGGTAAGGCGCTGGATCGTCTCAGCCGTCTCGTTCATGGCCACCTTCTGCTCCGACGTGGACCCCGCAATTACCCTGGCCAGTGCCCCGAATTCCTCGGTTTGCCTGATAACCGTTTCAATGGATGAGTTCTGTTTGGTCAGGGCCTGAGTTACCAGGGCAATCTGGTTGTCGATGCTGCTGATCGTCTGGTTGATGGCCGAGGTGGTGTCCTGGGCGTTGTTCATGATGGTGATGCCGTTGCCAATATCCGTAGATATTTTCATGACCTGGCTTGATATCTGCTTTGAATTATCAGCTGTCATCTGTGCCAGCTTCCCTATTTCATCGGCTACGACGGCAAAGCCCCTGCCGTGTTCGCCGGCCCTGGCCGCTTCTATGGCTGCGTTGAGAGAAAGCAGGTTGATCCGGTCGGTGATGTCGTTAATAAGTGAAACGATATTGGTGATGTTCTGCCCGCCTTCATCAATGATGCCCATCATGTCCGACAGCTGAAGCAGGTTGTCCCTTGTGGCCTCAGTGGCGGCGAGGATATGCCGTATCTCGGTCAGAATCGAGGTGCTGGTTATCTCCACCTCTTTCTGGACCTGTTGCAGCATGAGCACCATATCTTTCGATTTTTTACCCTCTTCGACCTGCTGGCGCATGGAACCATCAATGCTCTCATTGGAGGCCGTGAGCTCCTCGTAGGTGGCGCCCATTTCCTCACTGAGAGCGGCCTGGTCCTGGGCCATGGATGTGTAGGAATCGGCGATTCCGGCCTGCTCGCTGCTTACCTCAAGCAGCTGCCCGGCGATATCATCGGCCTTTTTTACCATGTTGATCAGGATCAGACTTTTCTGCTCGGTTTTTTTATTCAGCAGCGTCAACTCTTCATTCATGGCCCTGAATTTATCGGCAAGCCCCATGGACAGGAGCATGACCTGGGTTGCGGCTCCCATGAGGACGCCGTACCTGGTGAGAAAATTGTCGGGAAGAAATCCAAGAGCCTTAAGGCCATAGAGAACGGCGCCGAGAGCAAGTGCAAGCCAGGCGATAAGGAAATACCGCGCCTGGGCATGGCCTTTTCTCCAGCAGATATATCCACTTAATATGATTATTGGCGCGTAGAGAACGATGGCAAGAACGGCAAAAATAATGGCGAAAAAATAGGGAACGGCCAGGCTGAGAATGAGGTCGGACAGTCCCACATAGAAAAATATGGTTATGATTTTATCGATTCGTGGAGACAGTTCCTTCGTTTTCAAAAAGGAACGGACAAAAAGCGACGAGAAGATAATGACAAGACCTACGGAAAAGGGCACGATGTGTTTGCCCAGCCAGGGGAGAGAGGGCCAGAAAAACTGATAGGCGACACCGTTTTCCCCGGTTATAAAGATGAAGAAGGAAAGTATGTAAAAAATGAGAAATAAATAATTTCTGTCCCAGATGGATAGGAAGAGAAAGATGTTGTAGAATATCATGATGACGATGAATCCATATAAAAGGCCCAAAAATAACTGTTCTGTACCGGTATTCGCGGCAAAGACGGACATGGATTCAATTTTCAGGGGAAGCGTGAAACTGTCCTCGGTATAAATTCTGAGATACCAGGTACCGCTTTTACCCTCGGGGATATTCAGGGGGAAAAGAAAATTCCGGTGGCTTATTTCCCTCTCACTGAAAGGCACCAGCTGCCCCAGTTTTTTTTCACTGTAGCTGCCGTCTTCTTCAGGAGAGAAGAGACTCACATGGTCCAGCAGTGCGTAACTGATTTCCAGGACCTTGTCTTCCCGGCACGCTTCTGTTTTCTGGAGGGAGAAACGAAACCAGTATGTTGAGCGGGTGTAGCCGTAATTGGGAATACTTGCGGTATTGGGCTTAAATTGCTTCCGGATTTCCGGTTCCTGTATTTCCTCTATGGTGAGTTTCCCCCCCGTATCTTTCAGGACATCGAGATATGAACCCTCGAGAGGATACACATCGTGATCGTTCTGGATGGTAAGAATCGGAGCGGCATGTGCATTAAGTGCAGGCAGACCGCATATTAGAGCTAGGCATATGAGGATGAAAGGTTTGTTTAAATATCTTTTTAAAATCATTCTGGTTTTTCACCTGTAATTGGACGGTTGTCCAATCATGCAAGATTAAAAGGTTTTTGTCAACCCAAATATTCGAAATTTTCCCGAAGCCGGGCACGCACAGGCATACAATTATTGACAAAAATAAGGGCAAATTTATAGTTTGATTTAACTTTATGAACACATGCATGGGCAACATTTTTAGGGTAACAAAATATAGAAAACACAAAAAAAATAGGAGGATACTATGGCTATAAATCCAATAGTTGATTCACGGGATGTGAGGTTTATACTGTTCGAAATGTTGGAAGTGGATAATCTGACAAAATACGAAAAGTTTGCAGATTTTGATAAAGACACCTTTGACGAAGTACTGAATCTCGCTGAAACAATCGCCGTTGAGCAGGTTTACCCCATCAACGCAGCCGCTGATAAGAAACACGCAATCTATGACGCAAAAACCAAAGAAGTAAAAGTACCCGAGGAATATTTTCCCGGACTTAATGCCTACTACGAAGCCGGATTCCTGGGCCTTGCCGTTGACCCGGAACTGGGCGGTATGGGCATGCCCCATGTTATTTTTGCCGCAGCCACGGATTATTTTTCATCGGCCAGCGTGGCTTTCACCATGTATCCCGCGCTGAGCATCGGGGCCTTCAACATGTATGCCGCTTTCATGCCCGATTCACCGGCAAAGAAGCAGATAATTGAAAAAATGCTTACGGGAGAATGGGGAGGAACCATGTGTCTCACCGAACCCGATGCCGGTTCCGACGTGGGTGCCCTGAAGACCAAGGCAATCAAAAACAGTGATGGAACTTTTAACATCTCCGGATCGAAAATATTCATTTCCTCCGGTGATAACAATTATTATAAAAACAATGTGCATCCCGTTCTTGCCAGGATCGAAGGCGACCCGGCAGGCACCAAGGGAATATCGATATTTGTTGTTCCGAAGTTTCTCGTTAAAGAAGACGGCTCCCTGGGAGCCCATAACGATGTGGTTTGCGCCGGTATCGAACACAAGATGGGAATTACCGCCTCGGCCACCTGTACGCTGAGCTTCGGCGATGAGAAAAACTGCAAGGGCGTTCTCATGGGCTCCGAGCGACAGGGCATGAAGATCATGTTCCAGATGATGAACGAGGCACGTCTCTATGTAGGCGGACAGGGCATGTCCGTTTCCAGCGCCGCTTATATGCACGCCGTGACTTACGCCCGTAACCGGCTCCAGGGCAAACATGTATCGCAGATGATGAATCCCGATGCTCCCAGCGTTACCATAGTTGAGCATCCCGACGTCAAGCGCTTGCTCCTTTCCATGAAGGCAAGGGTAGAAGCCATGAGAACCCTCACGTATTTCTGCGGTCTTCTCAGCGACCAGACACATGTAATGGAAGGTGATGCCAAGAAGGAGGCTCAGGGACTTCTGGAATTCCTCATTCCTATCAATAAGGCCGGTAATACCGACACGGCATGGGATGTTACGGGTGACGCCATCCAGGTTTATGGCGGATACGGTTTCATCACCGAATATCCCGTGGAGCAGTATGCCCGCGATTCCAAGATCCTTTCTCTGTATGAAGGAACCAACGGTATCCAGGCCATGGACCTGACAATGAGAAAGCTGCTCATGGATAAGGAACAATACAATTACGGAGTTTACAAGAAACGCCTGGCAGAAACTATTGCTCAGGCAAAATCAGCCGGCGTTGATGCTAAATACATCACAGCCATGGAAAAAGCTGTTGCTAAAATGGATGAAACGGTGGATTACCTCAAGAAGCAGATGGCCGAGGGAAAATTCCTCAATATCTTCGCCAATGCCACGCCGCTCCAGAAAGCTTTTACAACGCTTACCTATGCGTGGATGCAGATGTGGGGGCTTGCAAAAGCCACGCAGAAAGCGAAAGAACTCGTTGGCGACAAGAAAGGTGACGAAAGAGAAGCACTGTTGAAAGACAATGCAGAGGCTGCCTTCTATACAGGCCGCGTTCTTTCTGGTCAGTTCTTCATTGGTGCCGAGCTCACCAGGCTTACGGGCCAGTGTGATTACATCCTGAGTGGAGAAGGCGCGGTTACGAAAGCATCAAGCGCTATCTTTACCGGGGCACCTGAAGAGTAAGATACAAAAAAAGATATAGTAGGGCTATCGGGGAGAGATTAGGGGCGTTCCGGAAACGGGCGCCCCTTCTTATTTGATAAGATGGCGGGAGGCGGCCCCGTATAATATAATAGGGACGTATTTATCACGGCCTCTCGCAGCATGCCTTCTCCGGTTATACTACAATGCTTTTGATAATGTTTTGAGGCAGTGTGAACAAGTGAGACCGGTGCTTGAGAAAACCGCCATGAACGATTGAAATAAAAATTATTTCAATTTTTTTCTTCTGTCTGATGGATTTAAGGGCATCAAAGTTATGGTCATTCGTGTAAATAAAATTGAAGGAGAGATTGCTTGAGAACGACTCGTTGTTGCTGATGAGCATGAGCGTGGTATGGCGATCATCGGATTCCACGTACCATGAGCACAGATGGGGATCGATGGATTGGATCACGTCGTCGTGATCGATGTAAAAAATAACATAACTGCGTTTATCTTTGAGGATGTATGATTCACCCTCATTTCCAACCGTATCGTAGAAAAATTTTGAGGCTCCATCCCGGGGCAGCATTTCTCCCTCGTTGAGCTTTTTTACCTCATTGACAATGCTGTTATCTGATGCCCTGAAATTATCTCCGAATGTCTTTAATTGTATCATGCCCGTACTCCAGAATTCACGGTTTATTGGATGGCGGATCGTGATCGGAATGCGATCCCCTGTATTCGGCCACTATAAAAACCGGTTTCAAATTGTCAAGTTTGGAATGATGGATTTCTGTTTTAATTAAACAGGGATGAGGTCGCAAAAACAGAACCGGTCGTCGCGCAGTACCGTACCCCCCTTTTTAAATTTAACGGGGCTGGAGAAAATCGGACCGTCAAAGACAAAGGAATGATATTCGCCTTTTTCCCCGCAGGGATCAACGCCCGCCGGAAGATCGCGAAGAAAGGATGCGTCCATTTCCCGGCCGGCAAAAGCACAGTCCAGTTGCGTCGTGTCCACGCAGGTAATTATCCCCCTGTATTTTTCATCAAGAAAAGTGTGCACAATATCCTTTGTACTTATTCCCCAGAGGGGGAACAGGGCACTCATGCCTGCGGACGAAAGCTTTTCTTCGCGGTAGGTCCGGATGTCCGCCAGATGGATATCGCCGAAGGCCACGGCGGTGACGCCCCTTTGTTTCCAGTGGTTCATGGCTTCCAGCATTTTTTGCGCGTAATCCGTGTCGGTGCAGTGGGCCGGGATGATTATTTCGTAGAGGGGAATCCCCAGGGACAGGGCCTGGGCTTCCAGCAGGGAACGGCGGAAGCCGTGCATGCTCACGCGGCTATAATCTTCTGTGACGGTTGTTATAAGCGAAACTATATTGTAGCGGTCTTCCCCGAGCAGGCATTTTAAGGCCATAGCGCTGTCTTTGCCGCCGCTCCAGGAAAAGAGAATTTGTTCCATCATGCCCATCCTCATGAATCGGTGATAAAAGTATACAGTGGGGACCCTCGCCGTATTTCACGGTCCTGTCCAGAAAAATTTATACTAAACGTTTCCAAATTCTATTCGTCGGTAATTTTTACCTTGACAGAAGAGCAGAATTATTTTGATAGTAGCAGTAGTTACTTTGATATTTGTGCCGGTGAATATTCTATTTTTCTTCGGCATTGTGATCTTTTAAACGTGATATTGATATTTTACAGATTCTCCCCATGGGAGATGAAAAGGGAAACCCGTTAAAATCGGGTGCGGGCCCGCCGCTGTAACCGGGGACCAAGGTCGCACATTGCCACTGTTTGTTGACTGTCGAAAGGCAAGATGAATGGGAAGGCGCGGCCGGAAGGATGATCCGGGAGCCAGAAGACCTGTCTGTAGCGATGGACTGTTATCTTTCGGCAGCAAAGGATAATTATATGCGCACTAATCTGAGGATAGAAAAGGGAATCCCCGGAACCATAAAGGTCCGGGGATTTTTTTTGGTAAAAATTGCGAGGTCACTATGATGATGGAATTTCTGAATCGGGGCGGATGGGTGATGTATGTCATACTCTTTTGCTCCATCGCGTCTTTGGGAATCATTCTTGAACGGTTCTGGTTTTATTTTTCGACGCGCATTGATTACGACCGGTTTATTGATGAAATCAAGGTGATCAGGGAGCGCCGTCCCGGCAGTGAAATGAAGGAATATTTTGTCAGTGGAAAATCAAGTCTGCATGTTCTGGCCGGGGTGATAATGGACAGCATAGAAGTCCCGCGTGAGGAACGCGAGGAACTTCTGCATAAAACAGGGAGCCGTCAGGTCCAGCACATGGAAAGGGGGCTCGCTATTCTGTCGGCCATCGGTCAGCTTGCGCCGCTTTTAGGTCTCCTGGGAACGGTGCTCGGGATGATTACATGCTTCAGGGATATATCAAACCTGGGAGGGCATGCCGATGCCGCGGTTCTGGCCGGCGGGATATGGGAGGCCCTGTTGACGACGGCCTTCGGCCTTACGGTGGCCATACCGGTAATCGGTGTGCACCATTACTTTGAAAGCCTGATAAGCCGCCGCAGCGATGAAATGCAGTACCTTGTGGCTGAATTGAATGTCATGATTCATGGCGATGTACAGACTAATGAAAATTAGGAGCGGGAGGCGGATGCAATGAAACCCTTTATCCGTCATAAACGTACCGGCGCCTGGACAGGCATGACCCCACTGATAGACGTCATGTTCATGTTGCTGCTTTTTTTTCTGCTCACGTCATCCTTCATGGTCCCAAGCATTGCTTTAAAACTGCCGGGGGCGGGGAATACCGATTCGATGGAAGAAGAAGTCATCACCGTAAGTATTGACGCCATGAAACGTGTATACCTGGGAAAAGAAACGGTGAAAATGACGGACCTGGAAGGTCTTCTGCGTGGACAGCTGGAGCAGTCTGAAAAAAAACGCGTACTCTTCAGGGGCGATGAGAATATTCCCTACCGGTATTTTGTGGGAGTTATGGATATAATAAAACGCTCGGGAGCCAGGGAGATCGGTATCGCCCATGAACGGAAACCATAATGTTGAAAAAATAATAACTCCGTTGAGAATGGCCATCGCACTTTCCATGCTCGTGCATGCCGCGGTGCTCGTTACATTGTCGCATAACAATTCGATAGAAATTTCATCAAGGAAGGGGAGGCATACCTATATCAACTTCTCCCTGGTCGGTGACAATGACAGCTCCCTGGCGCAGAAAGACATCCCGGGAGATGGAGCGATGAATAATACGATGGCGAATACCGTTTCGGACTGGAAGATAATGGATGAAAAAATAAAACATGAAACAGACCGTGAGTATTCGGAAAAAAGAACCGTGGCATCATCCATGTCTGCACATGAAGTTCAGGTGATGGAGAATTATGAATCCGCGGTTCTGCAACTCATTAACCGGAACAAGTATTATCCCTCTTTTTCCCGGCGTACCGGGCAGGAAGGCGAGGTTATGCTGAGTTTTACCATCACAAAAAATGGATGTCTCAAGGGACCAGTTTCCATTGTGCGGGCCTGCTCCCATGATTTATTGAACCGGGCCGGTGTGGAAACGATTAATGCTTCTGTTCCTTTTCCAGTTATACCTGATGAACTCGGGCGGCAGGAAATGGCCTTTACTGTGATTATTGATTTTAACCTGAAAGAGTATATGGGAAGAAATGAAAACATGAAACAGGACAGGAATCGTTTGCCTGGACAGTATATTTCCCGTAAAAATATGTGAGTATATGTTTAACGATGCATCAAAGGTACCTGTGTATAGATGATCCCCGATAGTATGGGGAGCGGATTTTGAGAAGGTGAAACCGCGCATGGCCAGCCGGAGTTCTTTCTCGCTTTTTATTAAACTAAAATTCGATGGGAGTAAAGTAATGAAATTATTCAGATTCATATTATTGGGCACGCTCATATTCTGGGTTCCTGCCGCTGGAACCGCTCAGACCGGTGATGCTGTTCTTGAAGATGAAAAGATAGCTGAAGATATAGGAAAGGATTCGGTGAGGCTGGGACGCGTTGTGGTAACTGCAACCAAAACAGAGATACACGAGGCCGAGACCGGTGCTTCAGTTACAATTATTACCGGAGAAGAAATTGAAAAAAAGGGAAAACGATATGTTGTTGATGTGCTGAAAGAGGTTCCCGGGGTTACTGTTTCGAAGAGCGGGAATATAGTATATATATATCTGCGCGGGGCCGATCACGGGAATACCATGGTGCTCATCGACGGTATGCGGGCCAATGATCCGATCAGTGACAGCAAGTCTTTTGATTTCGGACATCTTGTCGCAGAAAATATCGAAAGAATTGAAATAATACGCGGGCCACAGAGCACATTGTATGGATCGGAGGCATCAGGAGGGGTGATCAATATAATTACAAGGAAAGGAAAAGAGAAGACAATCCTGACCGTGAGTGCCGAAGCAGGATCGCCGAAAGCGTATACCGAATCGGTTTCTGTCAGCGGGAAAATTAAAAAAATCGATTATGCATTGGCCGTTTCGAGAATTGATCGGGGAGGATATTCATCAGTATCGGAGGATTCATCCAAGACGTCAAACCTCGAAGGTGATGAGTATGCCAATACGACGTTGTCGTCAAAAATTGGCATAATTTTGCCCTGGGATTTTATTCTTGAGAATAGCCTGTTTTTTTCTTATGCTGATTTTGATATCGATGACTGGGCCGCCGATGATGATCTGAACAGGGTTGATTCGCAGAGAAATATCATCACCGCCACAACAATTAAGCAATCCCCTTTTACGGTATGGGACTATGCTCTGACTTTCGGGTATCATGACATTAAAAGAACCGACGAGGATGATGTGGATTCCGTAGAACCCGCCGATACCATCACTGATTCGTGGTTTCACGGTACTGACATGAAATCCGAGTGGTTAAACAATTTTTATATTGGGAAAATGGATACAATAACTACAGGCGTGGAATACGCGTATGAATCGGGAGAATCCTATTCGAAATATGGAGCTGGTTCTGCCACCGAATTTAATAAAAATGCCTGGACCGTTAATGCTTATGCGCAAAATCACCTGAAACTGTGGGACAGGATTTTTGTCACGGCCGGTATGCGATATATTTTTCACAAGGAATTCAGGAGCCAGTTGACATGGCAGACATCATTGTCCTGTATTCTTCCCGTTATTGAGACGCGACTTCGAGGAACCTATGGGACAGGATTTAAAGCGCCGACTTTATACCAGCTTTATGTAGAAAACTCTTATGTTTCAGGAGACCCGGATCTGAAGCCGGAAAAAAGCAGCGGATTCGAAGTGGGATTTGATCAATCTCTGCTGGATGAGAAGATTGAATTGTCCGCCACCTATTTTGATACACGGTATAGTGAAATGATCACCGGAGTGGAAGTAGCGCCATGGACGTATGAGTACATGAATACAGGGAAGGCCTGGACGCATGGTGTTGAGACAGGTGTAAAAATGAAACTTCCGCATGATGTGGCATTGATGGTGAATTATACCTGTACAATGAGCGAGGACAAATCAACGGGGGAAGAGCTTCTGAAGCGGCCCAGGCACAAGGCATCGGCAGGGCTTGACTGGGAATTTGCTGAGGCCGGAAATCTTAATGTGACATGTAACTATATCGGCGAGCGGAAGGAATCGACGGCCATCACTCTTGATGATTATTACACTGTTGATGTCAGCGCATCGTACTGGATGACAAAATGGGTCCAGGCCTTTATCCGGATAGAAAATATCACCGACAGCGATTATGTGGAATATACGGGCTATACCACTCCGGGCATTTCCGTATATGCCGGACTCAAGGGGCGGCTGGAATTCGGCGAAGATGAAGTAAAGAAAGGCGGTGAATTATAAGAGGTGGAAAATCAGCTGATAATTCACCGTACACGTTAATGATGCGATAAGCACAGCGCCTGTCATCTGACCGTGATTTCTGTGCTTATCGTTTTAATCTGCAGAGGTATGGCTGATTTTCTTTACCGAACCTTGATGTACTGAATCTCTCCCTTTGATTCTTCGGCCGCTGAGGAGTAAAGACAATAGAGGCCGCGCATGGCAAAGGCATCAATCTTTACGGGTAGAATTCTTCCCGATACAATCTCGCCGTCGATTGACAGGGTGGCGAATTTGCCGTCATCGCTTTGAAGGCGATAATCATGCCAGTCCCCGGTATGTACGGGGATGATTCGTGAACATACATCGATGGTTTCATTTTTCAGCGTGACATTATATACGGCACCGTTGCCCATGCTGTAGGCGAAAATGGTGACGGCGTCTCCACCGGTGTAGCGGGCACGGCATTCGATGGTGAAGGCACGCGAGGCGTTATACCGGCTGAAGAGGCCGGCTGATTTGCCCTTTGCGGAATTGACCATGGCGATATGCAGGTCGCCCCTTTCCGTAAAACCCAGGGCCTCCATCACGGTGTCGTCCATGTGGCGCCATTCCTTCGGTGTATTTGAATCGATCCATTCCGTGAAGTGCTCATCGATGGACCACTTTTCAACAACTGTTTCCTCTTTGTAGACCGTTATATCAAACTCCTTAAGGAATTTGCCGAATATCCAGCCTCGATGGCCATTGAGGCTGACGATACGGTACCAGTAATCCCTCTCGTCGCCGATCTGTGAGGCGTCCATGGATTTTTCAAGCTGGATGACGATCTCGTCTTTTTTCAGGGTGCCCACTCGTTGGCCGTTGAGGCCCGCTGAGTTGCGGAGATTGACATTGTCGCCCGTTGACTGGAAAAGCCTGCCGATTTCAGGACTGGTGGGGTATCGTCGGCCGAAGGTGACTATGATGTCAAATAGATCCTGTCCCCTGTTTGTGATGTCAGCTGTTCCTTTCTGGAGCTGATCAAAGAGCATTTTAACGATGTGGGCGATGTAGTTGGTATTGGGATATTTTTTATAAAAAATAATCATGGTCTGGATGAGTCTGCCGTTGTCGGTTTTCTCAATTTTTTGAAGCTGCTCAAAATCCAGGTCTTCAATAAAGGAACTGCCCCGGTATTTAGCCACAAACTCATCGTAGAATTTCCCCCGGGATATAATGCTGCTTCTGCCCCGTTTATCGATAAAGGCCAGGTCGCTCTGTAAATTTTTATTCAGGCCTGAAAGGTAATCCTCGATTTCCTTTCGCGCCTCGTCGTAATCTGGAGTGTTTTTTTTCTCCAGGGCCGATTCAAGGAGCTCATCTTCGAATTTCTTCTCCAGCTTATCAGCCAGGCGGTCAATGGATTTTGCCCGATAATAATGCATTTTTTCCGATGATTCATAATCGGCAACCAGGATGAGTTTGTTCAGCTTCTCGATGGCCCCGACATAATCCCTGTCCTCAAAGGCATCAATGGCGTTTTCAAGGTCCGAATCACGGAAGAATAATATTCCTGCAACAATGGCAAGGATAAGGACTATAACCCCGGTTATGGCTGCGACTATTTTCATATTCATGGTCCCTTTTATTTACGTGTTAGTTATATGGCATTATTTCACAGTCTGCCGTGAATCATGAGCTCAATGAGCCGGTGTCCTTCCCTTATGAAAAGGCCGGTGGCAGAAGCGGCCTCTTCACTGTACTCCCGGGACTTCCTGTCATTGAGAGTGAGGTCGGTCCAGCCGTCGGACCGGTACATGCAGAAAGGCACCGGGTCTGATGAATGGGTCTTTATACTTATTGGGGTGGGGTGGTCGGGCATTATGAGAACCGAGTAGTAATCAAATTTTTTCAGGCCCTCCAGTACGGGTCCCACGACCTTTTTATCGAAATCCTCGATGGCCTGGAGTTTGTGCTCAAGGTTTCCTTCATGGCCAGATTCATCGGGTGATTCTACATGGAGGTAAACATAATCGGCATGTTCCAGGGCAGCGAGAAGGGCGTCGGCCTTGCCCGCATAATTGGTATCGATATATCCCGTGGCACCTTCCACGTGAAGCGGTGTGAGACCGGCGGCGCGGCCTATACCGTGAATGAGGTCCACGGCTGAAATGGTATGTCCTTCCAGTCCGAAGCGTTCCTTCAGGGTGAGAATGGAGGGCTTTCTGCCGCCGCCCCAGAGCCAGAGCGAAACGGGATTTCCACGATAGGTATCCCGGGCCTTTTTAATGGCCTCCGAATGTGCTATTATCTGCTGCGAGCGCTTCATGATGTCCAGAAGCATCCCGGCACCTTCTCCCGAAGGAAGATACGGGTCTATGCCGCGGTCAGTGATATCATGGGGCGGCGTGGCAGTCGTTATCTTTTCATATGGATAGTTGCGCCAGATAACTATATTCCGGTAGGATACGCCGGGATAAAACTCGATGTCTTTTATCCGGATATTATCGGCGATTTCTTTCATGACAACGCGGGTGAATTCCGTCTCAATATGGCCGCCGGCAAAGTCTTTCATGATGCCCTTTTCCAGGGTAGTGATGTTGCATCGAAATGCCGCGTCCCTGGGACCCATTTCTATGTTCATATTCAGTGCTTCCAGGGGAGCCCTTCCCGTGTAGTACACCTTCGGGTCATAGCCGAAAACCGATAGGTTGGCTGTGTCGCTTCCCGGGGACATGCCTTCGGGTACTGTCTGCGTCAGGCCCGCGATGCCCTGTCGGGCGATCCTGTCCATGTTGGGAATCGATGCGTGCTGTAAGGGGGTTTTATTCCCCAGGGAGGCAATGGGCAGATCAGCCATGCCGTCACCCAACAATATGACTATTTTACGCGTTCTATTCATGTTTTACCCATTTTTTTGATTACAGCACTATTTGCACGGTTGCGGTAATATTTCAATAAATAATTTTTGATGATTTTGACTTTTTTGGGAGGATCAGGCTGAGATTCCCTTATGATCTGTCGGATATCCACTGCGAACCGTCGCTGTAGAATTCCTTTTTCCAGATCGGAACTGTCTTTTTAATCGTGTCGATGATAAATCGGGCGGCCTGAAATGATTCGTCGCGATGGGGAGAGGAGACGCAAATAATGATGCTTGCTTCGCCGATGTTGACTCTGCCGTATCGATGCACTATGAGGCAATCGGTGATGGTCCATTCTGCAGAGGCATCCCTGGCGATTTTTTCCAGTTCCGAACGGGCCATTTCTTCATAAATTTCGTATTCCAGGTATGAAACCTGTTTGCCTTTCGATTTATTCCGGGCCCGGCCAATAAAGGTAACCAGGGCGCCGTCCTGTTCGGTCCCGGTCAACGCGTTGGCCGCGGCGATATCGATGGGTTCCAATTGCAGCTTTATTTCTATCATCGGACTTTGTCAGCCTCCGCTGACCGGCGGAAAGATGGCCAGAATATCACCGGCATGCAATACCGTATCAATCTGACAATAGGTACTGTTAAGAGCGAAGAGGAGATTTTCCCTGAGCGTATTGAGTCCCGGGCTCTCTTTCCGAAGCGTGGTGAGGACATCAGCCACGGTGCTTTCATCTTTGACGTTGATTTCTTTCCGGTCGAATCCCAGTGCATCTTTAGCGGAAGCGAATGGTCTGATTGTAATCAGCATCTTGACTCACTACTTGGCGTTTTTTGTGCGTTTGAGCATGAAAAGATAGTGCTTGATGTAAGGTTGGAGGCTCTCATGGTATGAGGAGAGCTCAACGCTTTTCGGCTCTTTCAGAATAATCCCCAGGCTGGTCTTGGTAATATCCTCATCGCAAGTATCAATGATTATTTTAAACCGGCGCATGATCTCACGATCAACAGCATCCAGTGTCATTTTATTCATCTCTGAATACATTTTAAGCAGGTTTGTTTTTTTTCTCGAACCTTTGCCCCGGAAAGATTTCGATACCTTCGTACTCTCGGTTTTTCCGGTTTTTACTTTAGCTGGCTTTTTAGCGGTATTTGTTTTTTTAGCAGCTGCCTTTTTTTTCTCGGCCATTCATCTCACCCATTTCACGAAATAATCGCAGATAATAGAACACACTCTTTACCTGTAAACACAAATTTTAAAAAAAGTTTATGTCATATGATGAAGTATGACTCTTTAAAGCGCAGTAGATAGAAAATAATGTATGTATAAATAGTATCATTGTTGTGTAACAATATCAAGCATTTAATGGTTTGATTTGGTAAGTATTTTGATAGTAAGAAGACTTCTTTAATATAGGGGTCAGAGCATCGAATACGGTATGAAATAATAAAGTGTGCATGAAAAATGTTTATATCCGTGAACATTTGACCGAATAATAGATATGGAAGGATTATTCCGGGCAGGCATGATTCCCCATGATATTAACTGAAGGTGAGGTTCCCATGAAGTGCGCCAAGTGTGGAAAAGAGCTCAATACGCTTAATCATTTTTTTATTCCCGTCCGCAACAGGATATCAGGGCTTCGATACTGCATCCAGTGCGCCAGGGAAGAAAAGATTGTGACGTTGATATAAATGCTGCGGATACCCACTGATTCTGCCATCGTGAAACTCTGTACCCAGACGGGGTCAGAGCAGGCATGATAGGGGCAGCAATGGCAAGGGGTATCATGATGAGCAGGATACTGGTCGTTTCAGGTATTCTTTTCCTTCTAAGTGCTCTGACCCTTTCAACATGCGGTAAAGGTGAATCGGAAGCCGTACGGCATGAGGTAAAAAGAATAATCTCTCTTTCTCCATCCATCACGAGACAGATAATAGACCTCGACGCCTCAGACCTTCTGGTGGGGGTGACAACTTTCCATCCGCCCCTTCCCCGTAAAATAGAAATCGTAGGCACCATGTTAAACCCCGGCATTGAGAAGATTGTGCTTTTGAATCCAGACCTGGTAATACTGTCCGAAGAAGATGGCGCTACACAAAAAATCGATTCCCTGAAAATGGCGGGTATTCCCCTCGTTACATTAGGACGAAACAGGGACTTTGTATCACTCTGTACTAATTATGAACGCCTGGGCCGTATCCTGGGAAGGGCGCAGCTTGCCGTGGAAAAAATAAAGGCTTATGAAGTGGAATTAAATAGAGTACGAAGGCCCCGGAGCGGAATAGGCGTTGTATTTCTTGTGTCACATATCCCCCTGATAACTGTATCGGGCGAGTCTTTCATCGGGCATATCATTGATGATGCAGGCGGAGTAAATATCTTTGCCGATTTGAGGAATCCCTATCCGGTTATATCACTGGAATCGCTGGTGCGGCGTAATCCCCGTGTAATACTTGTCATGACGCAGGATGGGGATATTTATCTCAAACAAAGGATGAAAAAACTGACTGGTAAGGGAGTGGCTGAACCGGGGATTTACTCTATCGCTACTGATCACATTCCGTACTACACTCCTGCCGACTATGTTGCTTCCGTGAGTATCGTGGCTGAACTTATTGGGAGGAAACAATAGGGGCTGGTTTTTTTTTACAGTTTTTTTCTGCTAAAAATAAACAGCGATTCTTTTTAGATAGGCTTGTTCATATAAAAGAAATTTTTTTACACAGGCATCAAAGCTATCACCGAGTGCTGTAAAAAATGCATGAGGTGTTATTGCAACGGGCGCCTTATAGTTTTTTATGAGATATACGTTTATAAATCCCACATCATTTTTTTTTGGGTCAGAAGAGAGTCCTTTCCTTACCGGTTTGTATCCGATGTGCCAGAGCAGCCACAGAAGATATTCTTCAGGATTATCAATTTCCTCTATAACCATTGAGCAGAACCTTTCATTCCAAAAAGGTCCCGTTGTTTTCATTGAACGATTGTATCGTTCCGCGATTCTGGCTTTAATATACTGCATGATTTTTGAGACCGTTTCCCTGTCAAGAAGTGTGCGTATGATCAAATGGATTTCATTATCCACGGGCTCAGCTGCAATAAGTTCGAAATCATATTTTCCCTGGCACATGTGGATCGCCTCAATAAAATACTTACGGTAAAATTTGCTTTTCAGAAGGTCGCGCTTCCCATGGCATCGTGATGTGCAGTGATGTGTTTTGCCCTGGGCGATGTTTCTCAGTCTTCTGGCCATGATTTCTATCCCTATTTATTCTTTAACTATAATGTATAATGTATAATACGGAGAGAGTGTACTTGAATTGAATAAAATCCGGGGTCAGAGCCGGTTTTCTAAGATATGCAGGTTGAATTATTTATAGATTTCTATGGGGTCAGAGCATGGTACTGTTGCTAGTATAAGTTATATGCTCTGACCCCATAAGGTTGCAGAACAGAAAAAATCCAGAACAGGCCAGTTTTCTATTTGTATTAATAGCCCTTTCTTCTTAAATAGTGATGAAACGCATTATTAAAGGATACATGTTATTTCCCCCATGAATAAATTGTGGCGCTACATATTGTTTCTTTTTATTTTAATCATATTAGTCTTTTTTGCGCTCATGGCGGGAACGGAATTTTATTCTCCACGCGACATCATCCATGCTCTGACCCCCGGTTCTGATTCCACGGCGCACACAATTATCACCGGCATCAGGATACCGCGCATACTCCTGGCTCTCGTGACGGGCGCCGCCCTGGCTGTGAGCGGTGTACTGTTTCAATCCATACTGAAAAATCCTCTTGCTGACCCTTTCATCATGGGAGTATCAGGGGGCGCTTCACTGGGAGCTTCCCTGGCCATTGTTTTTTCCCTTCCGAACATTTTCATTGTAATTTTTTCCTTTGCAGGGAGCATTTTTGTAGTCCTTTTCGTCCATTTTATGTCGTCACGCCACAGCTTTGGTACTTCGTCGCTCATACTTACGGGTATCTCCGTCAGTTTTATCATGTCTTCGGGTGTGCTTCTCATTTTTGCCATGTCCCGGTCCCAGGATGTGCATCGGGCCATGATGTGGCTTATGGGAGATCTGTCCCAGGCCCGGTATGATATGCTTGCCGGGGCCGGAATATCCTGCGGTATCCTTATACTGCTTGCCCTGCGGTATCATAAGCACCTTGATATACTCTCCTTCGGGGAGCAGTTTTCCCGGAACCTGGGGGTTACGGGGTCAGAGCTTCGGCATATATTTTGGATAGCGGCGCTTTTATCGGCCCTTTCCGTATCCCTGGCAGGCGTCGTTGGATTCGTGGGGCTCATAATCCCCCACCTGGCACGCTCAATCTTCGGACCGGAGCACCGGAAGCTTATCCCTCTTTCGGCCTTTTGCGGTGCCGGATTTCTTATCCTGGCCGATACCACGGGGCGTTCCATCGCTCCCCCCTACGAGATACCCGTGGGGATCATCACGGGTTTTGCCGGGGGAATATTTTTCCTCATCTATATGACACGGCGCAGGGTATAGAATGTCTGGAAAAGGGAATGAGGGTCAGAGCATGGATATATTCACTTTAAAAGACGTTTCAGCAGGATATGACCGGAAGGAAATTATCCACGGTGTGGATCTCATCGTGTCCCAGGGGGATTTTCTCGCCGTGATCGGCCCTAACGGCGCCGGAAAGTCCACACTACTTAAAACCATGACGGGCGGGATAGTGCCGTCAAAGGGGTCAGTTATTTTCAGGGACAGAGCCTTAAGACACTGGCACGGATCAGCCCTGGCCCGGGAAATGTCCGTGGTGCACCAAACCATGGAACAGCTACAGGCCTATACGGTGCGTGAGTTCATCCGCCTGGGACGCTTTCCCCATCAGAAGGCCTGGGAAATCGAAAGCATGGACGATACCCGGCTTATCAATGAAGCCATGGCAATCTGCGGCGTGGAACATCTTTCGGGCCGTTCAATAAACGAACTTTCCGGCGGCGAGGTGCAGCTCGTGTGCATAGCCCGGGCTCTGACCCAGAACCGCGACGTCATCCTCCTCGATGAGCCCGTATCACACCTGGATGTGAAGCACACCCTGAAGATCATGGATATCCTCCACGACCTGAACCGGCAGGGTGCCACGGTCATCACCGTGCTCCATGATCTCAACCTGGCCTCGGACTACTGCCGACGTATCATCGGTATAAAAGAGGGAAGGATATTCTTCGACGGCGCACCACAGGAGGTCATCACCTATGACCGCATCGAGGCCCTGTTCGATATCGTGTGCGTGGTGCGGGAAAATCCCATTTCCGGCAGGCCCTTTGCCTATGGGGTGCCGGGATATGTGGGGCGCGAAAGAAAATAATCGTCACAGAAATATCCTGAAACCTATTTCCAGGCTGTTTATATTGCCCCAGATTTTTTTCCCTTCATAATAATCATAGAATATAAATATTTCATCCGAGGCGCTGCCCGATATCTTTCCCTTTTCGATGTTCTGCATCTGTCTGTTGTAAGTATATGCCGCATATAAACCGAAGGTATTGTTAAACAGATATGTTATACCGAGAGAAAAGTTGAAAGAGTACCGGTTGATGTTATATGTGATGATTTCGTTATCGTAGTAGTCGTCGGTATAGGTCACCTGGGCTCTTCCATAGGTAAAGGTAAATTCCCCAAAAGGCATGAGATGAGGGGAAACCTGATAAAAATAGGCTATGGATGGGCCGCCGTCCACGACAATATTTTTTGAGCTGGTAATGGTGGTTATTGAATAAGGGATAGATATACATTCATCCTGATGAAAAAAGGCGAAACCGAAGGTGCCGCCTACGGCAAGTCCTTTTAGGATCACATATTGCAGTTCAAAGGAAAGGCCGGGATTGATATAAAAATCATTTTTACTTCCCTTAAAGAGTTCACCGCTGTACATGTTGAAGGAAGCAACATTGCCCAGACCCAGGATGAAGGTGCCCGGTTCAAGGGGATTTTCAGTTGCGGTCGGGGACAATGAATTAACCGGAGCGGAAGGTTTTGCTGCCTCCTGTTCATACTGCTCCAGGTTAATTACGGTACCGTCGCTGTACTCGATATACCGGACTTCTCCGCGGCCGATTACCTCAAAGGGCTTATCACCAACAGGATCAAATTCGATGGTCGCCTCTTTGACGCTGAGGATTTTTCCTTCCAGGGTGATATTACTTTTCAGGTAGAGACGGTCGGCGTAAAGGGCCGAAGTGATAGAGATTATCATCATTGCCGCTATCATTAATATAATGCTTTTTTTCATTTGATCCTCGTTTGTTATATGACCAAATTCCACTATCTGTATCCTTGTTTGAACTTCTCACATAAACCGATACACGATCCCCACTTGGATGGAAAAAATGGGTGTAGAGTTAAAAGAATCCGCTTTTTTTAGGTTAGGAGCACCGGGAGCGGGGTAATTTGCTGGCATATATCCATTTGTGTTATTATAATACCTAGTTTCATATGAGATTTTTTTTATAATGGATTGTTTAACTGGATAGTTGCAGATAAACGACAGGTTGAGTCCGACGGGGCCTATCAGCATATAATTTATCCCGGTTTCTAACGCAAGCATGAAAAGGTGTATGTTATTTGAAATATTCAGGTTTCCATCGGAAAAGTCTGAGTAGTGTGTTGAGGTGTTATTGGCATAAATGTATGACTGATTCGAATAATTATATCTGTAAAAATAGTATCCTCCGCCTATAGCTGCATAGGGAGTCAATTTTAGCACAGGATAATTGAACTGCAATAGACCATCAATGCCTATTCCCTTGAATCTGCCAGATTTTACAGTAGTTGATAACGAATGATATTCATCACTCGTGATGTCTAATGTTTCATGTTGTGATTTTCTAATTTGACTAGACCATACGGTGGCATTAGCATTTGTCTTCAATGCCAGGAAGGTGTTAATGTCATAAGTAGTAGATGCTATTACGGACATCATGTCATGAAGAACATCGATTTTATCGATAACAATGGGATCTCCTGGCGTCTCAGGCAGTTTCAGAACGGGAAGTGGAATTTCCCATAATCCGTACCGGTAGGCAATGCCGAAATACATGGGATGCCGGTCATCGTCCTGTGGTTCCGGAACATATCCCGTATCCTTCATTGCCGCCCGGCTGATGCGACCCGCAAGATTATTCACGGCCCGGTCCAGTTCCTTGTCGGACGGCACCTGTTCGAATTCGGCGGCAATAATCCGTCCCTCACTGATATCCACGAGCTTTACCGAGATGTTGTATTCCGTGAGGCGCGATATGCTGCCCACCACAACGAGGTCCGCTGAGAGAACCTTGCCGTAGTCCACGGCGCACTGGGTCTCGGAGCACTGGTTTAGGGTGGCCTTCTGTTCTTTCATGATGAGGTTGATTTGGCTGCGTTCAAGGACGGCAAAGTTTCCCTGTTTGTGCAGGTTCACCTCCAGGATGTCCCGGACTATATCGGCATACACGGCGGGGATGTTCTTTGCCTCCAGGGCCAGCACGGCTATTTTTGGCTTCTCCGTGGTTTTTGCCGGAGCTTTATCCTTTGCCAGGACGGGGAGGCCCAGGATGAGTATCAGTGCCAGGGATATCAGCGATTTTAAAGTTGTGTTTCGCAACATGGTTTAACCTCGAAATTCATTTTCTATGGGACATTATTCCTGTTTCTCTATCATCGGCCGCATCTTCCTGGCCAGTTCTGTGGCATAGTCTTCCGTACATGCCTCGTGAGGCTCTGACCCCGGGCAGGTGTACATATCGGTAAAGAGTATTTTACCGCTGTGCCCATCGAAGAGGCGCACGGTGATGATGAGCCTTTCGCCCAGACCTGAAACGGACCCGGTGAGAAAATAACGGCATCGCGGCGCCCCGTCGGTTTTAAGCACAGTGATCTGTTCATCGCCCAGCAGGTCCTTCAGTTCCCGGTAAAGTGCCAGGGTCAGAGCATTGCCCATATCCTTGCCAGTAAGATTTACCTTCAGGGGCTGTATCGCCATAATGTATTGGTCCGCAGTGCCTGTTTTTGTTCCATTATCGGTGTCATTTTCCGTGGTATCGATGGGCTTAACCGCAATGAGTCCCTGCGATTCCGCGGGCGCTGACAGGCTCTGACCCTGGAAATACTGAACCGTCATGGTCGCCACGGTGGAAAGGCTCGCCGCCAGGGTCAGAGCCCCTGCTGTCGTCAGTATTTTAGCCCCTCCCAGGGATATTTTCAGGCCCTTTGACGTGAACCACAGGTAAAGGGCTGTGATCAGGCTGAAGGGAAGGGTCTGCTGGTTCAGCCTTTTCAGGGTCAGAGCAAGGCTTTTTCTTTTTGAAGCGGCAACCCGTTTCTGCACCTCTTCGGGTATCGCCTGGGTGAAACGGTATTTATCCATGAGGCTGCTCAGAGCAGTTGCTTCTTTCATAGCAGTTCCTCCAGGCTTCCGATGCCGCGCTTTGCCAGGTTTGCCTGTATCCGTTTTGCAATCTGGGTATACCGGTACTCGATCTTTCGTTTCGTCAGCCCCAGGAGTCCTGCCGTATGGGCGTAGCTGTAATTATGTATGGCCACCATTTCAAACACGGCACGGTCCTTCTCCTCAACGACTTCCTCCGTAACCACCGATTCCAGGATCAGGCGCGTATCGCGAAAACCGTTCACGAAGGTGAGGCTGATATCGGCGAAGACCGTATCAATATCCACGGTGTTGTCATTCCGGTCCCGGTAGAACTTCAGCACGCAGTTTTTCAGCGTGCCGTAGAGCCACTGCCGGACCGAGTCCACTTTCTCCAGGTTGTTATACAGAGCGATAAATACCTCCTGGCAGATATCCTCCGTATCATCAATATTTCCTATTTTTACATATACGGCATTGAACACCATCTGGTAATAATTGTTAAAATGCTCCGTATAGATATCGCGACGCTTTCTGTCAATTTGCACGGTGAAGCATCCTTCTAATGATAACGTTCCATTTTGCGGCGAATCGTCACAAAATTTTTTTTACAATTTTTAGGGAATACTATTATAGGGCAATCATTATTTATTGCCGGGGTCAGAGCCCTGATAGAAGAATACTGGTTGTGACAAAAATTGAAGGAAATGCAACCACAGGGACACAGAGGCACAGGGGAGGGGAGAGGGTTTATATTCAGTTGTCGGGAAAATCAGGTTTTTCCATTCTATTAATAATGGATGACTGATTTTTAAAGGTGCCCGTACGTTAAAAAACCTTTATAACAATTCATGCTGATAACTCGATCTATGTCACTGGAATGGATTTTGCCTTGAATTGCCCCCTCTCTCTCTCTCTCTAGTCTTTTCCCTGTGCTTTCCCCGTGTCCCTGAGTCCCTGTGGTGCTCTTTATTGTTTGTGTTTAACGCTGTCCTGCTGAATAAAAAAAGGGCGCCCTTTCGGAAGCCCTTTTATAATTTCGATGTGGATATTTTCTACCAGTCGTCGCTCTGACGGTCCGTGTATTTTTCACGTACCATGGCGGAGATGTCATCGAGATAAAAATACTGCCACAGGGGAAGGCGGGCCATATTACCGGGCCGGTACTGTATCTGGAGTATTTTTAGAAACCTTTTCTGGTTCAGGTACTCATCTTCCTGTTTTATTTTTCTGTCCAGCTTGACGATGAGCTTTCTCCAACCCAGAAAATCCGTGGTACCCAGGATGATGCGGTGGTTCTGCTGTTCCGCGTCCTGGAGAATCATGGAGAGTTCGCCCGAGAAACGTTTTCCGTAGACCCATACGGCAATAGAACGGCAGTACTTGTCGATTATCAGGTCTTTTGCCGGGATTATCTTGAATACATCGCCCTTTTTGGCATACATTTTTACGCCGAGATACTTTTTGGATTTTCCCGTAGGAGCGGCGTACTGATCACGCATGTTGATTGATCCCTCCTGGTTCTTGGTGACGCTGAACTGGAGGTTTTTTTCCGTGGTATATACTGTCTGTTCGAAGTCCTCCAGGATTGTTTCGAAATATACTTTATCACCTATTGAGTCGGCAATGTCATCGGTTTTTGTCTCCGCCGGTTTATCCTGGCTGTAGCCCGGCATCATAATGCACAGGGAAAGAATAAGTAAATAGGCAAGATGTTTATACATGAAATTCCTCCACGTTGGTTACTGTTGTGCAGTAAAATAATGATAACTGTCTTAAGAAATCATTTGACACTGATATTCTAATAATAATATTATTTGATGTCAATAAATTCTTCTGAAATCATTAAAAATTGAATATTTAAACGGCATAAACAGGCCTTTCAGGCATCAGAAAGAGGTTTATTCATGGAATTGCGCACTCTTGCAAGAACAGAAATACCGGCCAGAGCCGGGAAAGAAGGGGATACATTTTATGTGGAGCTTGATATTCCCGAAACCGTGCGGGCCGCGGTTATCGATATCAGCCTGAAAGGAATCGGTATCGAGATCAGAGACCTCGACAGAACCAAAGCGGATTATCTGAGAAATGTGAGCGAACTGTTTCTGAAGATACATGCCGGGAATACCTTTTTTATCGCCGGTGTACGAAATGTATGGAATAATGTAACCGCCCAGGGAAAGGGATTTACCTATAAAGGGGGTATGATCATAAGCATCATTTCTCCCCAGGACAATATCCAACTCGCCTCGATCATAAATATGATGCGGAATGAAGGATCGTGTTGAAAGAAACTGGTTTTTCCCGTATTTATACTGAAAAATGAATGAAAAAAATAAGCCGCATACATGTTATCCTCCTTCTCACGGCTGTAATGCTGTTGATAGCTGCGGGGCCATCCTTCGCCGGTGAATTTGACTGGCAGTGGTTTTTGTATGAGCAGGAGAGGGCGGGTCTGCAGAGTACCTTTGTTGTGCGCCCCTTCTATCTTCGTCATGAAACAGAGGGAAAAAGATTCGATGCTTCTCTCATGCCCCTGGTTTTCTGGCGATACAAAACCGATGTCAAGGATGACTGGCGCGGTCTCCTGGGTTTTTTTAATTCACTGGAGTTTCGCCATGAATACGGCATTATCGATTATGATCTTGGCATCTTTCCTTTTATCTATTACGGCAGCAGCCCTGAAGAGAAGGACCGCTATTTCATGCTCTGGCCCTTCGGTGGAGTTCTCAAGGGTAAGCTGGGCCAGGAGCGTATTGTCACGGCCCTGTTCCCCGGCGTGCTTCTCTTTGTCTTTTTTCCGCCGGCAAGCTTTTTTTCCCTGACCACCACACTCTATGCCGTGGTCTCGCTCCTGCCTCTCTATGTTTCGTATTCCCGCGCCGACTATTCGGCCTGGGGACTGGCGTGGCCGCTTTTTACGACGGGGAAAAGCGTCAACCGCGACGATCTGCGGATACTTCCTTTTTATGCCCATCACCGGAAAAAGGACACTTATAAAAAGTATTCCATCCTTGTTCTGTTCAACTATGAAGAACAGTATTACTCGCATGACACCCGTTATACATTTTTCTTCTTTCCTGTTTATGGCCACAAGTGGAGCGATTCGGGCCGTATTTCATCCCATACCGTGCTGTGGCCTTTTTTTTCCTGGGGGTACGATAAAAAAACTCAAAGCACCCAGTATAACCTTCCCTGGCCCCTGGTACAGATCGAAGATACGGCTACCCCTCATATCCGGAAGAGAATCTTTTTCCCCTTCTACGGCCGGTATAACTATGAAAAAAAGGAGACCTTCTTTGTGACGCCCTTGTATTTCCGCCTGAGCAAAGAGGGAGCCGTTTTTAATTCCAATTATTATTACCACTTTATCGTGGTCTGGTATTTTAAGAAGGACTATCACGGAAGCGACCCGGTCCATGGAAAATACTGGCGCTATTTCAAGATATGGCCCCTTGCCAGTGTTGAATACAGTGAAAAGGGCTACCGGGCGGTGAACTTCCTGTCGCTCCTTCCCATGCGGGACCCTGAAGGATATGAAAAACTTTATGAGCCACTGTGGACCCTTTTCGAGTACCGCCGCTTTCCCGATGGAGAGAAGCGAATGGGTTTACTGTTCAGGACCTATTATCAGCGCTGGGGTGGAGATTATTTTCAGTGCAAGATCCCTGTGCTTTTTTCATACAAGCAGGCAGGCGGCAGCACGGTTCATGCGGGTTTCATACTTTCCATGTTCGGCTTTGAACAGAAGAAGAGCGGGAAATATGTCAGGATATTCTGGGTGCCCGTGCGGGTTGGCGAAGCAGATCCGGGCATTGCCGTAAATCACGGTATGGAAGACGATCTCCGCTCCGGGGATAAAGAGGCAGACCACGGGAAGATTGCCTCCGTGACAATCCCGGATTTTCCCGGGGAACGGACGGGCCGTGATTTTTATGTTGCAAAAACCCGGTTTTGATACACAATGGCCGGCAGAAGATCACTATGAAAAAATGGATTGAAGAACAACTGGCTATTGCGGGGCGCTATTTTATTTCCACTCTGGAATTTTCCGGTTTTACCGTCATTCTTCTTCTTAAGACTTTGTATTACACCAAAAATTTCATCCAGAAGCGGCATGAAATCGCCCGGCAGATGTTCAATGCCGGTGTGCGGACCTTCCCTGTGCTTTCCATCGTGGCGCTCTTCACGGGCATGGTCCTTTCCCTGCAGCTCGGCATTGAAATGAAGTACTACGGACAGGAAAAATATCTGGGACAGGCCGTTATCGCTACCCTGACCAGGGAAATGGGGCCCTTCACGGCGGCCATCATTCTCATTGCTTCCGTTGGTGCAGCCATGGCTGCCGAGGTAGGGACCATGAAGGTGTCGGAGGAGATCGATGCCCTGGAGATAATGTCCATCAGCCCGGTTAAATTTCTTGTCATGCCCAGGGTCATAGCCCTTGCGCTGGTCATGCCTATTGCCACGGTCTATATCAATTTCATGGGCGTCCTGGGAGCGGCCGTCGTGGCCAATTCCCATGTTAATGTTTCTTTTGATGTCTTTTACTTTTATACCATCCAGGGCATGCACTTCAAGGCAGTGTATGTGGGGCTCCTGAAATCCTTTGTTTTCGGGATGTGCATCTCGTCCATCAGCTGCGCCCACGGGCTCAAGGCCGATAATGGCGCCATCGGGGTGGGGCACGCTACGCGCGATTCCGTCGTGGCATCGTTTATTACGGTACTTATTGTGGGATATTATATTACTGAAATATTTTTCCGGCATGGATTATGATTGAACTTATCGATGTAACCAAAACATTCAACGGCAGGACTGTCCTGAAGAACCTCTCCGTTTCGATAAAAACCGGCGAGACTTTTGTGATAATCGGTATGTCCGGTACGGGGAAGACCGTGACTCTGAAAAATATTTCGGGCCTCATAGACCCCGATTCCGGGCAGGTCGTCATCGACGGTATGAAAATGAACAATTCCTCGGGCGGCACAAGGAAAAAGCTCCGGGAAAAAATGGGCGTCGTATTCCAGTCCGGGGCGCTGCTCAACTGGCTTACCGTGGGAGAAAATGTGGCCCTTCCCCTGGTGGAGCGCCGTGTCCTGACCGGGGAGGAAATTTCCCGGCAGGTCGAGGAAAAGCTGAAGCTACTCCATCTCTACGAGGCTATTGACAGGATGCCTGCGGAAATCAGCGGCGGGATGAAGAAGCGGGTGTGTCTTGCCAGGGTCCTGGTCCGCAATCCCGAAATAATACTTTACGACGAGCCTACTTCCGGGCTGGACCCCGTCATGTCCACGGTAATAAACGATCTTATTCGGCGAATGCAGCGTGAGTTCGGCGTTACGTCCGTGGTGGTGACCCATGACATGGAAAGCGCCTATTTCCTGGCGGACCGGATTGCCTTTCTTCATAACGGCGAAATCATCCAGTGCGATACACCGGAGGGCATACGGAATTCGGTCAATCCTACCGTTCAGCAGTTTATCAGGGGAGAGATCAAGGGGCCCATTGATGTGGAATGACGGGTTTAAAAAAAATTTCCGGATCAGGGCAGTGATAGTATATTAATAGCAAAGCAGTTAAGATGGTAAAATAAGTAGCAGGACTAAAACGCGATTTTTGGAGGTGCTGAAATGGAAAATAGATTAAAAATTGAAATAATGGTGGGCATTCTTTTTTTTGTGGCACTGGGTATTCTGGGCTATTACACGGTAATCATGAGTCACGAGGTGTTAAAACCGGAGAATTCATATACACTCACGGTTCAGTTCAATGATGCGGGCGGTCTTGTTGAAAATAGCAGGGCCTTTGTAAACGGCGTAAACTCCGGCAAAGTCGTTTCCATAGAGCTGCATGACGAATATGTCGAAGTGGTCCTGCTGATGTTCAACCGGTTCACCCTGTATGAAAATTATGATATACGCATTAAGTCCGAGGCTGCCCTGGGCGGGAAGCAGATAAACATCAATCCGGGAAAGAAGACTGATGCGAAGGGTCGTGCCTTTGCCGTGGTTTCTACCGGGGGCCTGCTCGTGGGCTCTCTTGATGATCCCATAGCCACTATCACGAGTCTGGTCGAAGAGAACAGGGAAAATATTTACGTCTCGATCCGCAATATCAGGGACTTTACCGGCAAAATGAATTCGGGGCAGGGCACTGTGGCCAGACTGCTTAACGACGGTAAGCTGGCCAATCAGGCCAATGATCTCCTGGAACAGGTGCGGGAAACCGTGGAGGACGCACGGGAGCAGGCCCCGGTCACCAGTTTTATACGCGCGGCCCTGACGGTTTTTTGACGCCGAAAAACCGGTTGCGTCGTCAGCTGATTCTCTTCATCCTGAAAAGCTGCAGTATGTATTCGATGAGCAGGGGGGTTTCCATGCGGATAGGATCTATGGATTCAAAGAGCCCCGCGCAGAGAAGGATGATCTGGGTTGTTCTCCCGATGAGCTGAATATCTTCTTGTGAAACATCTTTGTCGTCGCGGTTGTTGATGATGATGTCTTCGTATATATTCAGGTGGTTCCGGATGAATTTCTGGATGATGGCCATTATTTTTTCATCCTCGAAACCATAGAGAATGATGTTGATGAATATCCTGATATTCTTTTTATCAAGAAGGAACCGTTCAATGCCAAACAGGGTCGATATGAAGGCCTTGTCATTGTGGTCCAGGCCTTTCATGACGCCAATATTGTCTTTTTCGATCTGGTTGAAGAAATCCTCGATCAGCTCCGTGTAGAGTTCCTCTTTGGTGGGGAAATAATGCCGTAATCCTCCCTTGGAGAAACCGGCCTCCTGGGCCACATCCTCAATGGATATCTGGGAATAGACATTTTTTTCCAGGAGCCTCTTCAGGGCCTCCAGTATTTGTTTTTTCTTTTCCTGCAGCTTCAGTTCTTTATCCATGGGCCTGTCTCTGTTGCGGTTATCTTGAAAATTAATTGACTATTTTTCTTATTAAAGACACAAAGTCAAGCAGATATATGGATTATTCTATTTTTATTTACATATCCTAATAGTAAAAAATATATATGACGTAACCCCCTGCGAAAATGCTTTACTTTACAGAGGACCATGATTAATTTACTTAAAAGACATTTTTGTGTTTTTATTTTTATTGACAAATAGGTGTTGTAAAAACCTTATTTTTCTGACCTTAACTTAACAGCTGTTCATTACAAACGCACTATGTTCCCGGTTTCAGCAGCGGAACCTTGTCAGAACTGAATCGATATAAAATACAGAATTGACCTGTCTTGAAATATACGTCATAGAACGAGGAAGCAATGCCCAGAAGAGATGATATCAGTAAAATATTGATCATAGGATCGGGACCAATCATTATCGGTCAGGCCTGTGAGTTTGATTATTCAGGGTCCCAGGCCTGTAAGTCTTTAAAGGAAGAAGGCTACACTGTCGTTCTCATTAACTCCAATCCCGCCACGATCATGACTGATCCCGACCTGGCGGACAAAACCTATATTGAACCCATAACGGCCGATGTTATAGAAAAAATAATCAGTATTGAAAGACCCGATGCGGTGCTCCCCACGGTGGGAGGCCAGACTGCACTCAACGTGGCCATGGAATTGGGAGAGATGGGTGTTTTCGAAAAATACAACGTAGAGCTTATAGGCGCCAATATAGATTCCATTAAAAAGGCCGAGGACCGGGAGCTTTTTAAAAGGGCCATGATCGATATCGGCCTTCAGGTACCCGAGTCGGGCCTGGCCTCATCCATTGATGAGGCGCTGAAGGTTATGGAGCGGATCAAGCTTCCCATCATTGTCCGGCCCGCCTTTACCCTGGGAGGGACCGGCGGTAATATCATTTATAATAAAGAAGATTTTATCGATTTCGTACGGAAAGGCCTGGACGAGTCACCAATCCACCAGATACTTCTCGAAGAATCGGTGATCGGCTGGAAGGAATTCGAGCTCGAGGTCATGCGCGATAAAAATGATAATGTGGTCATCATCTGCTCCATCGAGAACCTGGATCCCATGGGCGTGCACACCGGCGACTCCATCACCGTGGCCCCGCAGCAGACCCTGACTGATAAGGAATATCAGCAGCTGAGAAACATGTCCATCGCCATCATCCGGGAGATTGGCGTAGATACGGGCGGGTCTAATATCCAGTTCGCCGTCAATCCCGATGACGGCCGTGTCATGATAATAGAGATGAATCCCCGCGTCAGCCGTTCAAGCGCCCTGGCGTCGAAGGCAACGGGATTCCCCATAGCCAAAATCGCCGCCAAGCTTGCCGTGGGTCTCACACTGGATGAGATCCCCAATGACATAACAAGGGAAACACCGGCATCCTTCGAGCCCACTATCGACTACGTTGTGGTGAAGGCGCCGCGGTGGGCCTTTGAGAAATTTGAGGGCGCCGATCCCAACCTGGGCACGCAGATGAAGTCCGTGGGCGAGGCCATGTCCATCGGCAGAACATTCAAAGAGGCCTTTCAGAAAGCACTGCGTTCGCTGGAGATCGACCGTTACGGTTTCGGCGCCGACGGCAACCTGAAGATAGACGAGCTTTTCGAAGAGCTATCGGAGCGGCACCGCAACGCCATCATCGAATCAGAGTTGCTCACTCCCCGGGAAGACAGAATTTTCTACATACGGGCCGCCTTCCGGTTCGGATGGAGTGTGGATCGTGTCCACAAGCTTACCAGGATAGATCCCTGGTTTCTCAACCAGATTCATGAGATATACCAGGCCGAGGAGAATTTCAAAATAGAATTCGCCGACAGGGGGTTCACTCCTGAAAACGTGAGAACGATGAAGGAGCTGGGTTTCTCGGACCGCCAGTTGGGATATATTTCCAGCAAGGATGAGTTGGATTCCCTTTACTATAAAGGCCCGGCCTTCCAGCGTAAATATGCCATTAAGCTTAAAGAGAAGGAAAACCTGGCGCGTAAATTCAGGAAGGAGCATGACATTGTGCCGGGCTTCAGACTCGTAGATACCTGCGGCGGTGAGTTCGAGGCATATACGCCCTATTACTATTCAGCTTATGACGGAGAAAACGAAACGGTTAGTTCCGACAGGAAAAAAATCATGATCCTGGGAGGCGGTCCCAACAGGATAGGGCAGGGAATCGAGTTTGATTACTGCTGCTGCCACGCCTCCTTTTCACTCCGGGAAGAGGGAATCGAATCCATCATGGTGAATTCCAATCCCGAAACGGTTTCCACGGACTATGATACCTCGGACCGTCTCTATTTCGAGCCGTTGACCCTGGAGGATATTCTCCATATATATGAAAGGGAAGATCCCGACGGGGTCATCGTTCAGTTTGGCGGCCAGACGCCCCTCCGGCTTGCCAAGATGCTCGAGGAAAACAATGTTAAAATTATCGGTACCTCGCCCGATTCCATAGACCGTGCCGAGGACAGGGAGCGTTTTGCCGAAGTTGTGCGGAAGCTGGGACTTCTCCAGCCCGACAATGGTATCGCCTACACGCAGGAGGATGCGGTGAACATTGCCGGCGACATCGGGTATCCCGTGCTGGTCCGTCCTTCCTATGTTCTGGGCGGGCGAGCCATGGCTATCATCTATGACGAGAAGAGTCTCCTGCACTACATCAAGACCGCCGTTGATCTTTCGCCGGAGCACCCCATCCTGGTTGATGATTTCCTCGAGGATGCCGTGGAGATAGACGTGGATGCCATCAGCGACGGCACCGATGTGTATATCGGAGCCATCATGGAGCATGTCGAGGAGGCCGGAGTCCATTCCGGTGATTCGGCCTGCATCATCCCCCCTATGTCGATTTCGGCTCCCATGCTGGAAAGAATTGCCGTCACAACCGAAGCCCTGGCCAGGGAACTGGTGGTCATAGGGCTTCTGAATATACAATATGCCATTAAAGAGGATGATCTCTATGTCATTGAGGTCAATCCCCGGGCCTCCCGGACCGTGCCCTTCGTTTCCAAGACCACGGGGGTACCCCTGGCCAAGGTTGCTGTGAAGGTCATGCTGGGTAAAAAACTGAAGGATCTGGGCCTGACGGTAATGAAAAAATTTCCCTATGTCAGCGTGAAGGAGGCTGTTCTGCCTTTCAATAAATTCCCCGGCGTTGACACCCTCCTGTCTCCGGAGATGAAGTCCACGGGAGAGGTCATGGGCATATCCATGGATTTCGGTGAGTCCTTCTACAAGGCCGAGCTTGCCGCCGGGGACCGGCTTCCCGTCGATGGCTGTGTCTTTCTCAGTATCAACAGGAAATCGAAAGAAGAGCTTCTCAGTGAGGTGCGGCGTCTTCATGAAAGCGGCTTCCGTCTCATCGGTACGGAAGGGACGGCACAGTTTTACATGGATCACGATATACCCTGTGAAAGGGTATTCAAGGTCAGTGAGGGCCGCCCCAATATTGTGGACATGATTAAAAATGAGGAAGTCGACCTTATCATAAATACGCCGTCGGGGAAAATTTCCAAGGATGACGCCTATTACATCCGGCAGGCGGCCGTGCGGTATCACATACCCATCATGACGACCATCCCTGCGGCCAAAGCGGCTATCAACGGGATACTAACGGTTAAAAGCAGAAAAGATCTTTCAGTTAAAGCAATCCAGGAGTATCATAAAGAGGTATCCTAAATCATGAACAGCAAGAAGATTTTAAAGAACGATGAGATCAGTGCAATAATTGATTCACTTTCGAAAAAGATTTATGAGGATATTAAAAATATCGAAAGGTTCGCCATTGTGGGAATCCAGGCCAGCGGCGTGGAACTGGCGAACCGCATACGTCATAATATTGAATCGTACAGCGGCCGGGACATCAGGCATGGTACGCTCGACATCACATTTTATCGAGATGATCTTTCGACGCGCGGTATCCTGCCCGTAATAAAGGAAACCAGGATTGAATTCAATATTGCTCAGATGGTGATTCTCCTTGTGGACGATGTAATCTTCACCGGCAGGACCACCAAGGCGGCCCTTGAAACACTCATGAGTTTTGGCCGTCCCAGCATGATAAAGCTTTTCTGTCTCGTGGACAGGGGAAACAGGGAGATTCCCATTCAACCCGATTATTGCGGATATACCCTGTCCACGGATCCGAAGGACAGGGTCAATGTGATTATTTCTACGGAAAACCGTGAAGAAGATTCTGTCGTGCTTGAACAGGACAAGTAAGGGCGACGGCAGCAATGTCATAATAAATGGTGTGGCGTGATGCAGGTAGGGACGTGATGCATGTAGGGACGGGTTTCAAACCCGTCCCTACATGCATCACGATGTATTTTATATTAACGCTATCAGTTCCTTTAATGTCGATTCCAGTTTTTTCCCATTCTCGATATTTTTCTCCGAGCCTTCGATGGGAAACCGTGTGGCTTCGGTCATGGAGGCAACCTCACGCTTGATGCTGTTGAAATAATCGATTTCCTTTTTCGTTGATTTTACCGATTTATCCTCGATTTCGTTGTTCAGATGGCTGGTATCGGTCATGTCGTAGTTCAACGCCGCAATATTCCGTATATCCGTGCATGCAATGGTGATATAGGTGATCAGGTCTTCCACCTCGATGGATTTGCTGTCCAGTTCTTCCAGGGTGCCGATGATTTCCTCAACGGAAAGGAATTTCATGAATTTCAGTGAGATGAGGACCGTGAGTACCGTAATAGTCTGCAGGTTCTGCTCGAAGACATGATGCTTCTTTACCACCAGGTCCTGGATGGCAATGGATTCCTGGTGAAGCTGTTCCGTGAAGTTGTTTACCGTTTCCGCGAATTCGAACTGTGATTTTGAACTGTTGTTTACTTCAACGGCGATGTTCCAGCCCCGGTTGGCATTTTGCATCATGGATTCCAGTTCCTTCTTGTTTTTATCGGCCACGAGCTGTGCTACATGTCTGAATTTATCCACGAAAGTCATTCCCCGTTCCAGGTTCGATGATGACCCCTGGATGGCCTTCTCTGCATCGTCCAGGGCCATATCGGTGAGCTTTTTAAGCTTATTCAGCTGTTCTTTCTGTTTTTTCTTTTTTAGGATAAGCACATTATCAAGGAGCACCAGTTCGTTGTCGCTGGCAATTATATCTGCAATATGTTCCAGTGCCTGGGATAGGGGGCCCTCAAGATCCTTGATTCTTTTCAAATGGCCATCGGCTATTTCAGGTGTGATTACTTTTTTATGCTTCAGCGTCTCAAGCAGCTGCTTCTGGTGTGTCAGATTGGATTTGAGAACGATGCATGTATTGTTGACGATCGTGTCCTGATTCCGCAGGTCGTTGTTGGATTGTGCCACTGAATCGATATCCTTGGACAGCTCATTGCCGAGTTCCATAGAGAGATTTATATATTTGATCGCCTCTTCGGAATGGTTTTTACGCATTTTCGATGATTCATTGACTTTCCTTGCGATTGCTCCGAAGTCTTCAGCTGTTTTACGGAGAATCTCTATACTTTTCTGTTCCATGATCACGCTCCTCAATAGTATTCCTGAATTTTATTACAGTGTGAGACCTTTGTCAAATTTTTTTTATTAAATCACCGTAGATCAATAGTTTTGAAAAGCAAAGCTTATGGAAGGAAAAATCATAGGTAATATCGTCACAGTAGCAATGGGCTGGAATTAATGGAAAATAATTTCTTATCAGGCATTTTATATTAAATTTATCTGTATTTATTTTTATCCTCCCGATTATTTCCCGGAATCAGGGGAAAGTTCTTGAAATGCTTTGCGTTTGGTATATACTTTTATGCATATCTCTTTGCCATGGAGAAAAAATATGAACTTTTTTGACGGCATGAAAATTCAGACAAGGATGATGATATCCACGGCCCTTGTTCTGGCCATAATCACGGTTCTTGCCGCTGGAATCACCTATGGTTTTTCTCAAAAATCAGCCTCTGACCGCTCCGGATTAATGGCCAGGGAGATAGCTTACCAGTATGCCGGCGCGGTTAAAAGGGAAGCCGAGAATGCCCTGTCCGAGGCAAGGGCAATGGCGGGTTTTTTTGAAACGGCGGTAAACGCCCCCAATGTTTATATGAACCGTTATGCGGCAAATACGATTCTCCAGAATTTTATAGAGAAAAATACTCGTTATAGTGGAGTTTTTCTGGCCTTTGAGCCCAATGCCTTTGACGGGTATGATATTAATTTCGCCGGGTACCGGGGTAACCTCTGGGGGCATGATGATACAGGGCGGTTCACACCCTGCTGGATCCGGGATACATCGGGAAAGGGTGTCCTGAAGGTTCTAGCCGCATATGACCGAGAAGGCGAAGGTGATTTTTACCAGGTGCCCGGGAAAACCATGCGGGAAGGTGTATTCGGACCTCTTACGTTTCCCGTGTCCGGGGGAACGGGGCAGGTAATATCTATAACCGTTCCAATGAAAAACCATTCAGGAAACTTTATCGGTGTGGCCGGTATTAACCTGTCTCTGGAAACGCTTCATAATTCCCTTATATCATCATTTAAAATGGAATCGGGTTTTGCTGTTTGTTTTTCAGGCAACGGGGTTGTTATCACCGGCAGCGATGCCGGTTTTATCGGGAAGAACGTGACTGATGTTACTGAAAGCAGTATTATTGCAAAGCATGTATTGGCGAGGGACATGGAGTTTTATGAACGAAATTTCGTAAATTTAAAGGGAGAGTATTATTTTACCTATGGTGTTCCCGTATCCATTGGGAATAATCAGGCTGTATGGATGTCTTCGGTGAGTCTGCCCGCGGGAAAAAGGACCGCCGGGTCCATGGATATAATATGGATCGTACTTTTATGCGGCGCGGCAGCGATTGTTATGGGAACTGTCATCATGTATTTTATTTCCCGATCCATAGCAAGTCCTATAACGGCAATCGCACTGAGAACCAGGGCTCTGTCGGAAGGGAATCTGAACACGCTTTTTGATATTGAGGGCAACGAGGAAACCCATCTTCTTTCGCAGTCTATTCGTGACATGGCGATCAAACTGGCGGGGATAATAAAGGAGATCATTGAAAGTGTCAATGTGCTGGCCGGCGCTTCGGAGCAGATTAATGAAACGGCTATGAATCTGAGCAGGGGATCCACGGACCAGGCTGCAAATGTTGAGGAGATCACCTCATCCCTGGCGGAGATTGCCGGGACAATTACCCAGAATGCCGTTAATTCAAAAAGTACCGATGAACTGGCCCGGCATACTGCTGATATGGCCGTTGAAGGGGGAGAGGCCGTGGCGAACACCGTGGGTGCCATGAAGGAAATCACCGATCATATCAGTATTATTGAGGATATAGCCTATAAGACGAATCTCCTGGCGCTCAACGCGGCCATTGAGGCGGCCAGAGCCGGGGAGCATGGGAAAACATTCGCCGTTGTGGCGGCCGAAGTTAAAAAACTTGCCGAGAGAACCCAGCGGGCATCAAAACAGATCCGTGATGTAGCGTCGGGCAGCCTGTCCATTGCCGACAGGGCCGGTGTTCTTCTCAATGAAATAGTGCCCAGTATCGGGAAGACGGCAAACCTCGTACAGGATATAAGCACCGCTACAGAAGAGCAGAAAAACAGCGTAACCCAGATAAACAACGGGATGAATCAGCTCAATGACATCACGCAGCAGAGTGCTGCATCAGCCGAGGAAATGGCCTCCACTGCTCATATTCTTCGTGAACATGCAGTGAAGCTCCAGAAAATAATGGGATTCTTTAATTTTACCGGGATGAACGAGCCGGAGCCTTCTACTGTAGGTTTTGATGATAAAAGCAGTGTTAAGAAAATTGAGAGAAAAATCTAGTATAATTACGTGATAGGTTCCGGGAATACCCTTAATTATATGGATAAAATGGAATATTTTGTAAATATAATCGACTGTCGTGTACCGGGAGAAATAATGCACGGTGATGAATCACCTGCAGGAATGGATGAGGCGTATTGTGCGAGTATAACGGCCTGTTCAGCACATAGAAGATATTCCAATATTTTGTAAAAAAATATTTCTTGAATTCAAAAAAATGAGGTGATATAATCAAAACATGCTATTCTGAAATGAAGAAGCTTATTGCTTGATGGTTGCGGCCAGATCGTATGATGATACAAAAAATGAATGAGGGTGTTGCCATGGAAGAAATGAATACCATAAACAGATTATCACTGGAAGGCTCCGCGGACATTTCTCTTAATGCGCGGCAGTATCTCACCTTTCATATCGGTAATGAGATTTATGGCGTGGAAGTTAATAACGTAAGGGAAGTAATTGAGTACGAACACGTATATAAAATTCCCACGGTCCCGTCCTTTATCCGCGGCGTTATTAATCTCCGGGGAGAAGTGGTGCCTGTCGTTGACCTGTCATCGCGGTTTTATAAAAGAGCAAGCGACATTACAAAACTCTCTTGCATTGTCATTGTGGAGGTCGAAGACCGGGACGATACTATCATGCTGGGTTTTGTAATCGACAGCATTAATGCCGTAATAGACATCCCCGAGGAAAAAATTGAAACTACGCCGGGATTCGGTGCCAGGATACGCACGGAATTTATCAGCGGCATAGGCAAGATAGACAGTAACTTTATCATATTGCTGAATATGCACAAGGTGCTTGATATAAGTGAGTTATCTAACTTTGGTTACAATCTTATGGAATAAAGCGCACTGTTCGTTTAATACTGCATGGGAGGATTTCGCATGAAAGGAGCAGCGACCAAACGGGTCATTGAGGAAAGCGTTGAAGAAAGAATGTTTGTCACAATATCCATCGGTGAAGATAAATTCGGCGTTGATGTCAATAAAATACAGGAGATAATGGGTATACCTGAAATCGCCAGGGTCCCCAATGTCATGCCCTTTATGAAGGGCGTCACGAATCTTCGGGGGAAGGTTATCCCCCTCGTTGATCTACGGATAAAATTTCATATGCCTGAACGGGAATATGACAAGCTGACGGTCGTTATGATAGCGGAAATTAAGGGAACCCTGGTCGGGCTGATAGTTGATTCCGTTTCCGATGTAATCAGTATGCCTCTGTCCAATATCCAGAAGACGCCTCATTTCAGTTCGAGTTTTGATACCGATTGTATTAACGGAATAGGCAAACTTGATGACCAGATAGTAATCATAATCGATGTGGATAAAATATTCACTGACGATGAGCTGGCCAGGATCAGCGAAGAATGATACTGGCTTATGTTGCACCAAATATTTTTTGGAGGATTTATAAATGGGAAAGACAATTATGATTATTGATGATGCCACATCGATACGTCAGGTTGTAGCCATGACACTGGAAGAAGCCGGTTATGAATATATTGAGGCTAAGGATGGAGTTGATGCGCTCAATCAGCTTGATGGCAGACAGGTCGACATGTTCATCTGTGATGTGAATATGCCTAATATGGATGGTGTCACTTTTCTGGAGAAGGTTAAGCATGACGACAGCTATTCCTCATACCGGTTCACCCCTTTTATCATGCTGACTACCGAATCGGGTGCGGACATGAAGGCCAAGGGCAAGGATCTGGGAGCCAAGGCGTGGATGGTAAAGCCATTCCAGCCGGAGCAGTTGCTTGGTGCTGTTAAGAAACTAATAATCTAGAAATACAATTACCAGGAGAGTCTATATGAATGCCAGTGTGAAGGAAGAAAAAAAAGGTTCCGGTGATATCAGCCTTTCTATAAAGGGAGATATGACCATATATACCGTCAATGAACTGAAGCAGTCTCTGTTGAATGGCCTGGAAGGCTCAACCGGGCAGATTGAGCTCGATCTGGGCCAGGTCAGCAGGATCGATACTGCCGGTTATCAACTGCTCCTGCTGCTGGACAGGGAGGCTCTCGCGGAAAATAAAAAGATTGTGATAAAGAAACTGAGTGGTGAGGTTAAAAGGCTCTTTAATCTCTATAAATATAGTTATCAATAAAGGAGATGAGCAATGGGATCAGGAAAATTTAACCTAAATGATGCATTAAATACCTTTTTTATAGAAAGCAGGGAGATGCTGGAAAATATGGAATCCTGCCTGCTGGAGCTGGAGAAGGATTCAACCGATGCCGAATCCATGAATGCCCTGTTTCGTTCGGTTCATACCATTAAAGGTTCTTCAGGCATGTTTGGTCTCGAGCCCATCGAACGATTTACGCATATAGTGGAAAATATTCTTGATGATGTGCGGACCGGTAAAATCTCCGTTGATTCCGATCTCATCGGTTTGCAGCTTGAATGCCATGATTTTATGGCGCAGCTCCTCGATCTTTTTGAGCAGAATAAGAAGGCCGTGCTTAGTGACGAGATGGTCCAGAAGAACGGGTATCTTGTTGAAAGACTGAACAGCTATCTCGGAGGCGGTAATACGGCTCCGGCAAAAGAAGAAAAAATTGAGTCCCAATTGGAAGTGAACGGCGGGGAAGAAGATCAGGTTGTCAGTGAATACTGGCACGTATCTCTTCGTTTTCATAAAGACGTATTTAAAAACGGCCTGGATCCTCAATCATTCATCAATTATCTCAGCGAAATGGGTGAGATAAAAAACATTATAAGTGTTTATGATGAAATGCCCCATGCGGAAGAGATGAATCCCGAGGATTGTTACCTGGGTTTTGAAATCGTTTTTGATGGAAGTACCGATAAGGATACCCTCGAAAATGTTTTTGAATTTGTCATAGATGACTGCCAGCTGAGGATTATACCACCCAGAAGCAGCATCGCCGATTATGTCAATCTGATCGACGAGCTTCCCGAGACTCCCATGAAGATCGGCGATATGCTGAAAACCGTAGGGTCGCTGACGGAAATCGAGCTTGAAAAAGCACTGGAAATGCAGAAAGAAATGAGCGGCGGGGATGATGAAGCTGACCGGAACAGGTTCATCGGCGAAATCATGGTGAATGAAAAAATGATCCAGAAGCCTGTTCTTGATAGGGCCTTGGAAAAGCAGAACGATATAAAACGCCTTGAAGAGAAAAAGAAAAAGTCAATCAGGATCGACGCTGACAAGCTGGATAAACTTATAAACCTCATAGGCGAGCTGGTGATTACCGGTGCCAATGTTCGGCAGCTCAGTGAACGCACGGGAGACATTGAATTGAATGAATCGGTATCCTCCATGTCGCGGCTCATCGAAGACGTACGGGACAGCACCATGAACCTGCGCATGGTTCAGATTGGCGAGACCTTCAAACGTTATGAGAGGATTGTCCGGGATCTCAGCAGGGAACGCGGTAGAGAGATCGAGCTTGATGTAAACGGCGGTGAAACGGAACTGGATAAAACGCTCATTGAAAAAATATCCGATCCCCTAATGCATCTGATCAGGAATTCCATCGATCACGGTATCGATAATCCCGACGATCGTGTTTTACGGGGTAAACCGAGAAAAGGGACAGTTCAGCTCAATGCTTATTATGAAACGGGCAGCATCGTCATCGAAGTCATTGATGACGGTGAGGGGCTGAACCGTGAAAAGATATTCAATAAAGCGGTTCAGTCAGGGATTCTTCAGGCGGACCAGAAGATATCCGATGATGACCTGTTCCAACTCATATTCCAGCCCGGTTTTTCCACGGCGGAACAGGTCACTAATATTTCAGGCCGCGGTGTTGGCATGGATGTGGTAAAGAAGAATATCGAATCGCTCAGGGGTTCCATAATAATAGAGAGCGAGAAGGGTGTGGGGACCACCATGCGGATTCATCTGCCTCTTACACTGGCTATCGTGGATGGCTTCATGGTGAAAGTTGCCGATTCCTACTATGTCATGCCTCTCGATATGGTGACAGAATGTTCCGAAATTTCCATGGAAGAGCTTGCCGGGAAAGAGGGTGGAAATTTCATGAACCTGCGTGGAGAGGTTCTCCCCTTTATGAGGCTCCGTGAATTTTTCCGGGAAGACGGCGAGGCCCCGACAAGGGAAAACATCATTGTCCTCGAGTATGCGCGGATAAAGGCAGGGCTTGTGGTTGATAAACTAATTGGTGAATTTCAGACCGTTATCAAACCCCTGGGGAGACTGTTTAATAATCTTCAGTGGGTGAGCGGTGCGACCATTCTGGGCACGGGCGATGTGGCCCTTATACTGGATGTGCCGAAGCTGGTTCAATATATTCAGAAAATAGAAGCCGCCACCCTGGCCTCTGTTGAGGAATCCTGATTACCGCCATATATGATTCTGTTTTCCATATATAGCGGTTTTGTCCAATGACCGGAAATTGCACTGATTCTCCCCCGCCTGCAGCGGGGGAGAATTTTCATAAGCCTCATAGATCGGCAATTTCTGTGCGTCTAACAAAAAAAGCGGGTATACTATTTGAAAAAGATCAGAGTTGCCATTATTGATGATTCGGCTTCGGTGCGGGCGGTCCTGAGTCAGATATTGAATTCTGATCCGGCAATCGAGGTTTTGTTCACGGCAAGTGATCCCGTGTTAGCTTCCAGACATCTGGCAAAGGAGTGGCCCGATGTCTTTATCCTCGACATTGAGATGCCCCAGAAGGACGGACTTACCTACCTGAAAGAAATCATGAAAGTACGTCCCACTCCGGTGGTAATCTGTTCCTCGTTAACGGAAAAAAATACCGCTATTACCATGGAGGCCATGAGGGCCGGTGCCGTGGAGGTGTTGACGAAACCCCGGATCGGGCTCAAGGAATTTTTCAATGAATCGGCCATGATGATTGTTGATGCAGTGAAATCGGCAGCGCAGGCAAACATAAAGGTTCTCGGGAAGGCATCCTCGTCACTGGACAATAACAGGCCGGTATATGCCGACAAGGGGATTCCTCCGAAACTGAGCGCCGATGTTATATTGTCTCCTTCATCGGGTCGGATTTCTGCCAAAACCGAAAAATTTGTGGCCATAGGAGCCTCGGCTGGAGGGACACAGGCCATAGAGGCAGTTCTTAAAATGCTGCCCGTGGAAGTGCCCGGGATCGTTATCGTGCAGCATATGCCGGAGAAATTTACCAAAGCCTTTGCGGAACGTCTGGATATGGTATGCAAACTCACCGTAAAGGAAGCATCGGACGGTGATAAAATAATTCCCGGAACGGTTCTGGTAGCGCCGGGAGACCGGCATATGCTGGTCAACCGTAAGGGTACCGCTTATTCGGTTGCGATCAAGGATGGCCCTCCCGTGAGCAGGCACAGGCCTTCGGTGGATGTTCTTTTCCGGTCCGTGGCCAAATTCGCCGGACCCAATGCACTGGGAATAATTCTTACGGGAATGGGAGATGACGGCGCGGCAGGTATGGTCGAAATGCATGATTCGGGGGCAAGGACAATAGCGCAGGATGAGGCGACCTGTATCGTGTTCGGAATGCCCCGGGAGGCTATAAACCGCGGTAGTGTGGACAGGGTGCTTCCGCTGGATAAAATTTCCGGGGAGATAACGCGGTACGGCAGCAGTTGAGGATCAGGGTTGACTGCTTTTATATTCCCGAACTCCCCTGTTGTGGAGGAGCATTTTTTTCTGCATTTCGTCCATGTCCTCTTTTGAAAGAAGCCCCTGATGTATAAAATACTCACCGATAGGACGCTGAAGATTTTTCTGTTTACAAAGGACTGCCTTGTACTGGAAGGAAGAGACAAGGCCCAGCCGCATGGAGCACTGCCCGAATTTTTCCCTGGGTTGCCGGTTTTTAAGAATGGTGATGATATCCTCGTGATTCAGTATTCTCCAGTCCATGGCAATTTTACCGAAAGATGGTCTCTGGCCTCTCTGCCATTGTATGGCCGTAACAAGGCTCATCAGGGAGATATGTCCCGAGTAATAGAGAAACTGCCCCAGCATCAGCTCCTCCATGGGAAAGAGCATGACCATGGAACGGGTATAAGTCCCATGCCTGGAATAATATTTATTTTCCTGCTTACTGCCGGTTCCTGAATACTGACGATTCCGTTCGCTGCTGCTCTTTTCCTCATGCTGGCGGTGCCGGTTTTTCCGAAAGTGAGCCCTGCCGTGCCAGTTCTTTTTTTCATCTTTTCCCTGAGCGTTATTATAGGTATAACTTTTTCTATGAGCCGATGGAGTCGCGCCCGTGAAGGACGATACTGATCCTTTTTCGACAACCGAAGCAAGCAGAGAGTAGGCCTCATTGATCTCTTTGAATTTTTTTTCAAGGATGCTCCGGTGAACTCCCAGGAGAACAGCCCTGTCGGGATGGCTTTTCATCGCCATCTGCTTGTAGGCGCTTTTTATCGAATTAATTTTCAATCCGCGCAGCATTTCCGGATTAACACCGTACTTAACGGAGAAGAGGAGCTGATATGCTCGCAATACATCATAATAATTTTGATGTTTCATGGGCCCACGTATCTCTCAGGTAGGTTTTTAATGCTCATGTATATATTTCGGTTTACTATTTCATCTTATTGATATTTTATTGAAAAAGAATGGTTTCTTTCTGTCATGCATAATTTTCTATGACATCTATTCTTTTTTCAACGATTAAATGGGGCATGGATAAAAAATATGGTATAAGGGAACCTCTATAAATTAGATTTTGGAAGTTCCCTTGTGGGCACAGGCATAGGAAAAATTAGGTTTTTTCATTTTTTGGTTAATGAAAAACCTAATTTTTAGAGGTTCCCATAAAATAATTGTCACTATTTAGCATGTAATGCACTATGTAATTAATAATAAAAATTGAAGAAAAAGTATTGAAAAAAAAAGGGGCTTGATGCGAATAAGTAAATACTAAAATTCTAAAAAACGTGTCAATTATTCTATGCAGGAGACTGAGATGAAGGATCTTATTATTATCGGGGCGGGACCGGGAGGACTGGCGGCATCAATTTACGGCATACGGGCCGGGCTCGATGTACAGGTTGTTGAAAAATTTTCACCGGGCGGCCAGGTTATGAATACCTATGAGGTGGAAAACTATCCGGGATTTGTGGAACCAGTGGCAGGCTGGGAGCTCATGTCGAAAATGGAGGAACAGGCCCGGAGACTCGGTGTGAGCATTGAGAACGGCGAGGTTTCTTCTATACATAAGGATGCGGACAGGAATTTATTCGTGATACGGCTTACCAGCAACAGGGTTCTCGAGGCCAGGACGGCTATTATTACAACGGGAGCCGCCTTCAAAAAACTGGATGTGCCGGGAGAGAAGGAATTTACCGGCAGGGGAGTATCCTATTGTGCGACCTGCGACGGGGCCTTTTTCAGGGATAAGGTAACGGCCGTTGTGGGCGGCGGGGATACGGCCCTGGAAGAGGCTATTTTCCTTACCAGGTTCGCCGGCAGGGTGTATATCATACACCGGCGCGACAGTTTTAGAGGATCGAAAATCCTGCAGGACCGGCTTCTGGCCAATGAAAAGATAATTCCCATATATGATTCTGTTGTGGAATCAATCAATGGAGACATGAAGGTTGCAAACCTGTCATTGCTGAATAAAAAAACCGGGGAGAAATCGAATCTCGATGTGGATGGTGTCTTTATATTCGTCGGTTATACGCCCAATTCGCAGTTTTTGCCCGATGAATTACTCAATGAATGGGGCGAGGTGAAAGTCGATATGCAGATGAGAACCGCCGTGACGGGATTATTTGCCGCCGGCGACATAAGGAGCGAGTCGAAGAGGCAGATAGTGATGGCTGCCGCCGATGGTGCTACCGCTGCCATGAATGCCTATGACTATATCACGGACATGCCGTAAGTAAAATAATATCATCCCCGCGTCTTTATGGTTGACTGAATAAAGGATTGGTGTATACTGGTGGGCGTTCCTGCTCGAAACGGGGTTTACCAAAAGGAGTTATGGCATGGGAAAGAAAGTGCTTCTGCTTTGCATCATCACCTTTATCGCATGCATGGGATGTAATAAGAGTGAGAAATACGCCGATGTCCGTGCATACATCAGTGACATGGAAGCCTACCTCAACCAGTATGCCGATACCATGGCCAGGGCGGAAAATGCCGGGGATGTGGCCCGTGCCATTGATCAATATATTGTGAAAATGACGGAATTTGCCGAGCGCAGCAGTTCCCTGGCGAAAAAATATCCGGAATTGGCCCGGGATGAGATTCCCGGTGAATTGAAAGCGGACTTCGAGCGCCTCAATGAAACGGCCAACGCGCTGCCGGATAAAATATCGGAACCCCTTGAGAAATATATGTCCGATCCACTTGTGCTCAACGCCATCCTGAACCGGGCGAACAAGCAGGAGGAAATCATCGGTATGGGCATGGGTAAAGAATAAGCGGCAATTTAGAAATTCGTTGCGTAAAAATTTTCTATGGATTCCCTGACCTGTCCTTTCAGCTCCCTTATCCGCAACTCATCCACCCTTAGATACTCAAAGCTGAAATATTTTTCGTTGAGAAACAGTGCCTTCGACATGCTAAGCCGCATCATGGGTATATCCTTTCTTCCGTACTTTTTCATTATATAGCCCCGGCAGGGTTCAGTGCTGATGATGAATTTTTCACTGACCGTTCCTTCGGCCCGAGGGAATGATTTTTTTAGCTGCTGAAGCAGTTCATCGGCCAGGGGCGCGGGACATGTTTCCACGACGTCTCCGTTTATTTCAATTTTGTGATCAATCTGAAAGAGGGGGCGCGGCTTGCCCTTGTCCGCGGAGTTGCGGGGGCCCACGGGCATCATGGTATGGCATTCAAGAATGAGGTCGATCTCTCCCGTTTCGCATATTTTTTCAACGGCCTCGTGAAAGGGGAAATAGTACCGGCGCAGCATTCCCGATATGGCTATTTCATCGGGGAAATGGCCCGATTTGAAAATATTTTTCCCCTGCAGGGTTTCGGTTTTCATCACGCCGTTTGTACTGGCCGGCGGTAATACACGGTATGGTCTGTCCAGGTCGATGAGGAGGCGGGTAATATGGGTGTCCAGCCTGGCGTTGGCCATGTCATCCAGGGCGAATAATTCATTGGCGCAGGTGTCGGCTTCGATGAAAAGATCGATGTCCCTCAATGCCACGTATTCAGCCAGTTCCTCCGGAACGGTGAACCCTCCATGAGGGATCAGGATTAAAATGGGATATTTCTTCATGATAGAATTGACATGATTAAAAAGTCCGGCATTGTCAATTATTATTCCACGCCGGGGCTCTCAATATATATATAAAAAGTTATTATATTTTAAATACAGGGAACAGCATGGAGGGCTTCGCCAATATTGCCATCAACGATAACACAACTTCTTCTATATGCAATTGTTGCGGTTCAGGGTTGTTTAAGGGGGATGATCAAGCGGGTTAGATGAAAGCCTATGAGCGGTTCGCCGGGAATCTCAATTAAATTTAACACGGCAGAATGGGCGGAGACTGTTGGCCTCATTTTCCCGCATGCAGGACTCTATGGGCCCTGCTCTTACCAGATAACAATCAGGGGATTGATGATTTTATCATGAAGCATGAGGGTGAAGTGAAGATGGGGCCCCGTTGACCTGCCCGTCGATCCTACAAGACCGATCACGTTTTCCTTGGTGACCCATTCGCCCACCTTTACCATCATTTTTGAGCAATGCGCATACAGACTGCAATATCCGTCATTGTGCTGTATGACGATGGTTTGTCCGTACCCGTCACGCCATCCCGTGTATATCACCATGCCTTCCCTTGATGGATGGATTTTACTGCTATAGGGCGCCATGATGTCCACGCCGTTATGAAATGCCATGGCATGATAAAAAGGATCCACGCGGTCGCCGAACATCGATGAATATGCACCCTTTAGGGGGGCCTGGAAAATGCTTCTGTAGCTGTACAGTCGTTCCAGCGATGGATTTACCAAGGCAGGCCGTGCATCAGGGAAGAAGACCAGGCGTATGTCGTCGTTGGATATGAGCTTGTATATTTTCGGCAGATAATCGCCGAGAATTTTCTTTTTATAGTCGAGCCTTGACGACATTCTCAGGACATCGATAAAATCGTTGAAGGCGAAAAGTACCCCGTCTTCTGCCGGGATCACCAGCTCAACACCTTCTCTGGCATTGAGGCTGTTCAGGAAGGGATTGGCCGCAATAAGAGTGTCAATGGTTATATTGTACCTGTTAGTGACGTTCCAGTATGATTCCCCGGGCAGCATGGCATGAATTCTTAACTTTACACCTGGATCGCGGGGATAATTCTTTACCAGGGCGATATATTCCTTCTGGGCCGTGAAAAGTGGAAAACCCTGGTTCATTACATAGCTTTCGGGATTAACCCGGGTGCCTTTTTTTATGACAATGTTGTAAAAATTCAGGACGATGATTGTGAACAAAAAGAGAATTGTTGCGGCGATCGCCGCTGTTTTTATTTTTCTCATATGGTAGCGGGTGAGAGGTATGGCGTTTAACATTATTTGCTCCCCAGTTTTTGAGATTTTTTTGTCGCCGCTTCTATGGCACTCATAACAGTGCCCGAGAAGCCCTTCTCCTCGAGAATATGCACCGCTTCTATCGTGGTGCCTCCCGGAGAAGTGACCTTATCCCTCAGTGCAATGGGATTTTCCCCCTGTGAAACCAGCATGGCGGCCGATCCATATACTGTTTGTGCCGCCAGCAAGAGGGCTTCATTTCTGGGGATACCCATTTTCACCGCACCATCGGCCATTGCCTGTATGAATGTAAAAACATAGGCAGGGCCGCTTCCCGATATTCCCGTTACAGCGTCCATAAGATGTTCCGGTAAAACAAGAACTTTCCCAATTTGTTCGAAAATCGTCTTAACCGTTTCAAGTTCCGATGTTTTTACGCGGCTGTTAGGCGACAGAACGGTCATCGCCTCTTTGACCAACGCCGGGGTATTTGGCATTGCCCGTACAATTGCCGCATCCTGCCCCATAATCTTTTCCATGGAATCGATAGTCACGCCTGCCGCGATGGACACAATTATTTTTGAATCCGTCTCCGGTTTAATGGACCTGAGCACTTCAGGTATTATCCCGGGTTTAACCGCCAGTATTATAATATGACATTTTTTCGCCAGCTGTGCCGCCGATGATTCCATCGTGATGGAGTAAGTCCCGGCCAGTGTTCGTGATTTATCATCATCGGTATCAAAGACCAGGAGATCGGCGGTGTCTATAGTGCCGGCCAGCCCTGCGAGGATGGCGCCTCCCATGTTTCCGGCTCCGATGCAGCCGATTATTTTTCCTGCCGGTATCGTCATCTTCAGGTCCTTTCTCCAAAAATCAGTCCGCCGATTCTCACAATTGTGGCCCCTTCTTCAACGGCTATTTCGAAATCGTGAGACATTCCCATGGACAGTTCTTTCAGGGGTGTTCCTCCCTCTTTGTTTATCCGGTTCAACAGGTCCGCCGTCATCCTGAAACAACTGCGGATAATATCTCTGTCCTCGGTAAAGGGGGCCATTGTCATGAGGCCCAGGAGCTCAAGGTTTTTCAGCCCCCTTATTTTTTTGGCCAATTGAATCACATCGTCGGGATCTACGCCGCTCTTGGAATCCTCCTTCGATGTGTTTACCTGGATAAGAATTTTCTGGATTTTATTGATCTTCTCAGCTTCCCCGCTGACCTTTTCAGCGGTGCCGTACTTATCTATGGAATGAATAACATCAAAGAAATTAACCGCTTCCTTCGCCTTATTTGATTGAAGATGACCAATCATATGAAAGGAGGCGTTTCCCCGCAGCCGGGGAATCTTATTCTTTGCTTCCTGAATTTTATTTTCACCGAATTCAGTTATTCCCGCGTTTAAAGCTTCCTGCATGATCTCGGGAGGAAAGGTCTTTGAAACAGCAATTATCCGTACTGAATCGGCTTCTCTCCCCGCTGAATCTGCTGCAGCTTTAACGCGCTCTCTGACCCGGTTATAGTTGTCAATTACAGCCATTTTACCGTTTTATTGCGCTTCAAGCGCTTATGTATATTGGATAAAGAAATCCCTGACTTCCCTTTCCACTCTTGCGCGGCTTTATGGCCCATCCCTGACTGCCACGGGGCACTTTGAGAAAAGAATATTTCAGTGTTTCCGGATATTCCCTCTCATGTCAAGAACAATATAGGAAAAGGAGTCTGGACGGACTGCTTTTTATATTCAGGAAACACATCTACATATATAAGTAAAGCACAATTTATCTTATGTCTCTTGATTATTTATTAAGGCCCCCATAAGAAAATTATTGAAAGAATATACTATGAATTGTATTTGACTTTACCCGGGATGCTGCAATGATAAAACAGCGTCGAATTATTCCTGCTTGACAACTAAAATGTGTTTGAGGCCATTTAAAGATGTCTGATGTTTTACTATGGAAATAATCAGTGTACCCATATAAAATGAAGGGTGCAGTAAAAATTAAATGATTAAAGAAGGGGTTAAATCAAAAAATGCAAGTTGATGACAGAATCTATCGGTCGCTGCTGCCTATTCTTATTATTAATGTCGCATTCATGACGGCTTTCCTGTACTATGCCGTGACTTTTAAAAAAAGGCCGAAAACACAGGAGGTTCTCTCCAGGCTGCACACAAGTTTTCTTGGCGTTTACTTCCGTGAGTTCTGGACCTGGCTGATCAGCCCTATTGTCAAATCTCTAGCTTTCCTCCATTTCACTCCCAACATGGTGACGACTCTGTCTATTTTCATGTCCCTGTTTACGGGCTATATGATTGTTATAGGCAGACTGGATTGGGCAGGATGGCTTATCGTCCTGAGCGGCACCATGGACATGCTCGATGGACAACTGGCCCGTTTGACGGGACAGACGACCAGGTCAGGCGCTTTTTATGATGCCTGTATGGACCGGTATAATGATGCCTTTGTGTATGCCGGCTTAGGTCTCTATTTTGTATGCAGAAATTTTAAGCTGGGAGACGCGTCTTTCACCGTGGATTCGCTGGATTTTATGATGCTCATAGTATCAATTCTTCTCATTCTTGGTACTGAAGTCACCAGCTATTCCAAGGCGCGGGGCGAGGCCATGGGCTTTGATACGAAAAAAGGACTGATGCAGCGTCCTGAGCGCGTAGCTTTTCTGAGTTTTTTCATAGTCCTGTATCCGTTTTTCAGGATACTCGCTGAGAATAACGGCCTTCATCCCGATATATCGCTCATCATCTCCGTTATTGTTATGACTGTTCTGGTTAATTTCACAGCCATTGTCCGCATTGTTGATCTTTTCAGGCAGATAAAAATAACCGATGTGGCCGCGAAAAATAAATAATTTGATGGTTGAACTACTAATACAAAAGCGCAGGCAGGTTGTGGATAGCTGCGGGGCTCCCAAAGCATGAACAGTTCGTTGAGCCGGGATCAAAGCATATTGGGGTCTCACTATATTGCAGAATATCACGACTGCAACACCACTTTTCTCGATACCCGGGAGCACCTTGAAACAATTATGATGGAGGCGGCGGGCCTTTCCGGCGCCACCATCATACAGCCTTTTTTTCATTCCTTTTCTCCCCAGGGGGTGAGCGGCGTCATCGTCATTGCCGAATCGCATTTTTCCATACACACATGGCCGGAATATGGGTATGCCGCCGTTGATCTTTTCAGCTGCGGCTTCTTTGATTTTACCAGGGCCTTCCGCCATATAAAGGAAGGCCTTGAGGCCGGGAATATGTCACTGTCCGTTGTTGAACGGGGATTGCTTCGGGGAGGAGCTACCGTTCCGGATCGCCTTGTACTGAGGGAGATAGTTTAGTCTTTTTTGACCTTTTCATGTTTAGGAACAACCTTGTGAGGAGAAGCAGAATAAGGACCGTCAGTGCCGTTATGAAATCGGCACTCTCCAGATTGGCACAGTGGGTACAGACGCCTGAACCGCTTATATTTTGCAGAATATGCCCCATGGATGTTTCCTTGTACAGGTGTTTATTTTAAGAGACCATAATTAAAAGTATACCCGTTGACCCATATGTTTCTGAAAAAACAAAAAAAAACCAATCTGCAGCAACTGCTTCTGAGAATTTCCGTATTGCCTGCCATGGCCCTTCTTTTAATAATACTGGGGATCATTCTTACCGCCTTTGCACTTATAGAACAGAACATCGTTTCTGACATCCGTATGACCGGCAAGGAACTCTTTCATGACACATCCAAGGCGCTGAAAAGGTCGGGAGAACTGGCTATCAGGGAAAAGGCCGGCGATATCGCGAAACAAATAGACCTTTTTATCCGGCTGCATAAGGGGGTCACGGTCGGATCGCTGCAGCGCAGCGGCGATTTTAACAAAATAGCCCTTCAACGTGTGGGAGATTCGGGGTACAGCAGCGTCATTGATATGAAAACAGGAGTTATCGTGGTTCATCCCGACAGGGCTTCGGTAGGAATGAGCCTGAAAAATATTGCCATTGATTCCCCGCAGTTGCTCGATGCGGCCGGGAATAAAAAAGAAATCTACGGTTACTATAAATGGCGGGACTCCGATGGTGTCGTCCGGGATAAGTTTATGTACCTGGAGAGGGTAAAAACATGGACCTCCGATGGTGTGCAACTGGGAGTGATTGTGACCATTTATTTCAGTGAGTTCATAAAACCCATTGAACATATCGAGGAGAAAATCGAGGCGGAGATAGGACGGACGCTGGGGACGCTGGACAGGTATCTCGTAATCATCGTAAGTGTGGTACTGTTGACCCTTGCACTGGGAATCGTGGTGTCCTTCGTCCATTATTCAATAAAGGTCAAGGAGATTCAGCGGCCTATCGACGAGCTGCTTTTCGGGACCCATGAGCTCAGCCAGGGAAATCTTGATCACCGGATAAAAAAACTGGAGCCCGAGGAGTTCAATATCCTCGCCTCCTCTTTTAACGCCATGACCGATGAATTGAAACAGCACCGTGATTTTCTCGAAGACGAAGTCCAGCGGCGTACGGCCGTTATTGAGCTTTCCGAGCATAAATACCGCAACCTGGTGGAAAACACCAATGATATCGTCTTTTCGCTGAACGATCGATGGGAATTCATTACCGTGAACGGGGCGGTTAAAACCGAACTGGGATTTTCTCCCGAAGAAATCGTCGGGAAGCCCATAATCAATTATGTTCACATGCCCTCGGCCAAAAATGAAGAGATAGACCGGCTGCTCTTTCTGGAAAAGCTGGAATCCCTCCGCGGACGCCAGAAGATAGTCAATATTAAAACATTTTTCAAGCACAAGTTTTCCGAGGAACCACGGGAATTGCGCCTGAGATTTGAATACATTGATACGCCCTGGGGGAGTGAATTCCTGGGCAAGGCATCGAGCGTGGGCGAGGATTCACTGGCCGATTTTCTCCGTGATGAAAGCCAGACCTATGTCATCAACAATTACCTGATCAACGCCGAGAATATAAGCCAGAGGGTGACCAGAAACCTGGGCAGGTACATGGAGCGTCAGTCCGTTGTGAATATCAGGATAAGCATCAGGGAAATGATTCTCAATGCAATTGAACATGGGAACCTGGAGATAACCTTTGATGAAAAGAGCGATGCCCAGGTGAAGGGCGGATATATGAAATTCATCCGTGAGCGGCAGAAGGACCCGCGTCTCATGGACAGGAAGATCCGCATCGGGTATCACCTTTCACAGGAGGCGCTTAGCGTCACAATCAGGGACGAGGGAAAGGGTTTTGATCATTTCACCATGCTGAAAAAACAGATGGATGATGTTTTTTCCGGCGTGGCAACCCATGGCCGGGGCATTATGCTGGCGAAATCCGCTTTTGATACTATTACCTACAATGAAAGGGGGAATGAAGTGACACTGGTAAAAAATTTCCGGAAAGCCCCGGCCGGAAAGACATCCGCATAGCCGGATTATCCGCCGCTATTTTTTTTTAAGCCTCAGCGCTCCTTCCGAAATGGTAACCACATCAACAAGTCCCTGCCGGGTAAACCGGTGCACCAGCCGTATGGTATCTTCCATCCTGCGTGGCGGGGTGATATATTTTCCCTGTCCGGGACCTATACGGTGGAAGCAGAGGACCAGCCAATAGCGATTTTTTACAGCCTGGGAAATAAGTTCTTCCAGTTTTTCCCGTTCCGGCGATTCGATACAGCTGATCCTGTATGGATCGGTACTTCTGGAATTCAATGCGCCCCGGAAGCCCAGGGGATAGGTGGCTGCCGCCATGTAGTTTGTCCTGACATGGGAATCATAAAGGAAATTTGAAAGACCGTAGGGGTAGGCGAAAGTCCGGACTGCCATGCCCCGCTGCCGCAGCAGTTCTTTGCTTTGCACCACCTGGTACTCATGATTTCCCGGTCCGGTGCAGGGCAGGTACGGGTGGGTCATGCTGTGCGAGCCGATCTCATGTCCCGACTCCTGCAGTGTTTGCAGGTCCGCCCATGTCATATAGGGTGCATGGTCAATCCTGCCGGCTATGCAGTAAATTGTCGCCTTCATGTTCAATGAGCTTATGAGGCGGCAGGCCTCCACCTGCGAGGCAAAGGCATCGTCAAACCTGAAGGATACCATGGCCTTCTCGAAGGAGTCGTCCTTGCCCGCGCATGACCCGGGAAGCATGATCAGGATGAGCAGCAGGGCCGACAGGGATGTTTGCAGTGACTTTCCAGACATAGAAACAGGCTTTCCATGAGATGATCAGAATTTGGATACTTTGTTCCGTATGTCAAGGATTATGCCGTATCGCTCAACGAATATGGGAAAATAAGGAGCAAAGGGATGTAAAATTTGTTTACATAAAGCAGCAAGTGCATGAATGTTGTAAAAAATAAGAATTCCAATGATATAGAGGGGTAATACTATGAATATCTTAATATTTGGTCCCAATGGCAGCGGAAAAGGAACACAGGGAGCTGTTGTTCAAAAGAAGTTTAAAATTACTCATATAGAGTCGGGAGTGATCTTCAGGGAAAATATCAAAGGCGGTACGGAATTGGGCAACAAAGCCAAGGCATATATCGACCGCGGTGAGCTTGTTCCCGATGATATCACTATTCCCATGATTCTTGACAGGCTTCAGAAGGATGACTGCAAGTCAGGATGGCTTCTCGACGGATTCCCCCGTAACCTGGAACAGGCGGAACAGTTGAAAATGGCCCTGGACAAGGCGAATATGAAACTGGATTTCGTCATTGAAATCCTGCTTGATCGTGAGATCGCCAAGAACAGGATAATGGGAAGAAGATTGTGCGCCGCGGATAACAATCATCCCAATAACATCTTCATTGATGCCATCAAACCTGCGGAAAAAGACGGCGGGTTCGTATGCCGCGTATGTGGCGGTTCCCTGTCAGCGCGTTCCGATGACCAGGATGAAGTTGCCATCGGCAAGCGTCATGATATTTACTATGATGCAAAAACCGGTACGCTGGCAGCAGTCAATTATTTCAAAAAGGTATCTAAGGATGCCGGAATTAAAGTGATTGAACTTGATGGGAAACCCGGAGTCAAGGAAGTTGGCGACTCTCTCATGGCTCAACTGTAAGAATTTATGAGCGGGCAGTAATTAAAGTAAGGAAGGCGGGACCATGAGGTGCCGCCTTTTGCTTTCAGCCAGGCTTCGGTAACCACCGCAGCAATATTGTTGTGAATCTTTCCCGGGATAAAATTCTCCTCCGGGTTGGAGTTTTTTAATGGTTGAATAGGCTTGACACGGGGCGCTTGCTTAGATAAAGTGACAGCAGAAGTTAATTATGTATAAAAAATATAATGTATAAGAAAGTAAATGCCATGGAAAAAAAACTTAAAACAGCGTTTATACTAATGTGTCTTCCGGCAATTCTGAATCTGTCTTTAAGCGGGTATCTTCATTCGATTCCCGGGGGCACGCTGGATTTTCAGGGATACCTTCTTGGAACGATACTCAGTATATTGTTATCCTTTTTCTGGATATGGCAGGTAAAAAAAAGTATGGCCTCAAATCCCATGGTCATGCTGAAAGTGATTTTTTTCGGGTTTACGTTGAAACTGGCTGTACTGGGTCTCTTCGTCTATGGAGGATATCATGTAATCACTTTCAATAGGTCGTATTTTGCCGTGGCTTTTCTTCTCGGTATACTTTTCACGGTATTCATAGAACTCTGGCTCTATGTGTCTGTAATTCGTGAGAAAAGGGCATGATTCACTTCGGGGGCTGTTTTTTTGTTTTGCTTTTGATGTGATATGATGGTATACTGAAAAAAGAAAAAGAGCAATAGTAAAAATCGGAATTGTTCCTCATGGAGATCCCGTAAATTTTACAGACTGTCCGTGGTGCCGTAATTTAATGCACAGGAGTTTATCTTACAAAAAAAAGGCTGATGATCTATGCGAGATAAAAAATTGAAGGATCTTTCGAAGGAAGAACTAATTCATATTATTGAGAATCTTCAGCAGAAGTATGACATTGAGACAAAGGAACTTTTACCTCTTCAGATTGATTACCGGGCCCTGCTTGAGGCCACTTCGGATATCATCTTTGTAATTGATAAAAACGGTGAATTCGTTTTTGTCAATTCCGCCTGGAAATATTTCTATCCCTCCATGGGCGAGGGACCTATCACGGGACATTATACCGACAACATACCCGATATCGAAAAAACTCGGGCCGCCATTGTATTCAATGATGTAATTTTCAAGGGTAAAACCATTGAGAATGAACTGATGAAAAGCTTTGATGAGAAAGGCGAACCTATATATTTTATAGCCAGTTTCTCACCACTGAAAAACAGCGATGACGAAATAATGGGCCTTCTGGGGATAATGAAGCACAACACGGAACGCCACCTGATAAAGAAAAAACTGAAAGCCAATACGAGAATCCTTGAAGAAAAAATTAAGGAACTGGTAGCGCAGCAGGAAGAACTGAAGTCGCTTCGCGACCTCAGCGAGGATATCATATTCAACGCCCCCATGGGAATTTTTCTCATGGATCCTTCGGGGATCATGCTCAGTGAAAATCCGGCTCTGAAAAAAATAATGGGTCACGGCAATGATTCAAGGATCGGTGTCAATCTTCTTGAGTATACCGGTTTTATCCAGAGCGGGCTGGATAAAGTTTTTGAACAGTGTCTCCGTGAAAAGAAAACGATTAAAAAAGACGATGCGCATTATATCCCCATTGCCGGTGACCGCGAGGTAATTATCGATGTCATCATGGACCCTCTTTTCGATGAGAAGGGAAATGTAAAACGGGTCATCATAATGGTGGAGGATAAAACCGAACAATTTCGGGTTGAGAAAAGGGCAAAGCGCGCGGAAAAAATTTCATCCATTGGCAAGCTCTCTCAGGGTATTGCTCTTGAGCTCAGGGCCCCCATCGATAAAATGTACATGGACCATAATTTCATCATGAATAATATGGAGCAGACGAGCCCGGCTTACGAATATGGAATATCCATAAAGGACCAGCTTCACCGTATTCGCAATCTCTCGGAGCAGCTTCTGGCGCTATCGGGCCCTGAAGAGGGAGAGAAAGAAGTCTGTGAAATAAACAAGGTACTCCTCAATCACCCCATTGATGTGCTCATAAGCAGGCTGAAGGAAAAGGGATTCACCGTGAATCTGAACCTGCCTGAAATAAGCCCCACGGTAAAAGCAACCAGCGGGCAACTCAAGCAGGTTCTTTTTGATCTAATTGAAAATGCCGAAGAGGCCATGCCTGATAAGGGGACGATTACTGTTTCCGTTAAGGCGGAACCGACCAGGGAAGGCGAATTCGTAGTGATAACACTGGCGGACTCCGGTGTGGGCATACCTACGGATAAAATGCAGAAGATATTTGAACCATTCTTTACAACTAAGGGTGAAAATGCCACGGGGCTGGGGCTTATGATCGCTTCTAATGTCATTGAAAACCTGGGCGGGTGCATCGCGATTAAAAGCGCCCCTGGCCAGGGTACTACTTTTAAAATTGCGATCCCCATGTTGAAGACGTGACGGGTAAGGTAGCGGAGTATGTATAAAAAAATAAAGAGCATAGAAGAATTATTCGCCGAAGACGGGTATACGGTTTTTTCCCATGACGATGAAGCGGTTGAGGATAAAGGCAGGGAAGGGCTTGGTGATGCTGAAAAAGAACTCATTGATCACCTTAAATACCTGGTTGACAATCAAAACCTGAGCGGCCATGTCATAACGGAAAGAACGGAGAAGATTCCCGATAAGGAAACTGATATGACGACCTTCAAGCAGAAGGTCGAGGACCGTTATGATATTCCCACCATCGTTGAATTTCTCAACTGGCACATGAACAGGATCTCCGAAAATGTCATCGACCGTGATGAAATAGTCCGCCAGGCCTTCTTCGCCATTCTGACCGGCGAGCATATGCTGCTTCTGAGCCGTACCGGTATGGCCAAATCATTCCTGACCAATTATATATTCCATACTTTTCAGGGAGCCAGGATTTTTTCCTCCCAGGCAAGCAAGGATCAGACACCGGACAATTATTTCGGTCCCTATAACATAGATGAATTTAAAAAGGGGAGGATTCGTCATAATGTGCGAGGCTCCATAATCGAAGCCAACCTGGTTTTTCTCGATGAATTTTTTGATGCCAGCGACGTGGTTTTGCGCTCCCTTCTCTCCGTGCTCAACGAAAGAAAATTTATCAATGGTCAGGAACAGATCGACGCGGCCGTTCATACCGCCATAGCTACGGCAAACTACATGAGAATGAACGAGGTTACCGAAGCGGTACTGGACCGCTTCACCTATAAGTCCATCATTCCAGAGAACCATCATGTGTATTCACAGCTGCTCATCGACCATACCTACGCCTTTACCATGGGTGAGCCGGTCTACACCGAAAAGAAAATCTATTTTGACCAGATCCTCTATCTCCATAATATCATAAAAAATAAAAATAAAGAGATAAAGGTAGAGATACCTGACTTTACCTATTTTATGAAAAATGTCATAGTCAATAAATTCGTCAGCGAAATGAGAAAGAGCGATTATAACTTTTTCATCAGCCCCCGCAAGCAGGCCAAGCTGGGCGATTTTCTCCGTGCCTATGCCCTTATCAACAACCGCCTGGAAGTAACCCTGGATGATATAAAAGATATGCACCTGGCCCTCTGCACGCTGAACAGTTATGTTTCCGTGAAAGCCAAAGACAAGTCGGAAAAGGACGTGTTCCTTGACGCGTATCAGCAGACCATGACGCATTTTAAGGTCACCGGTGCCATACAACAGATCGAGTTTCTTCTGAATGTGCGTAAAATATTTCAGGAACTCCGCGAGAACCCCGACAAACGCGACCAGATACTGGAGAGAAAAAATTTCATCGAAGGGATCCTCAGCCTGCTGAAAAAAATATTGCCCGGCAGGAACCGCGGTGATGAACCTCTTACTATAGAAAATCTCAGAAGAAATGTTGTTGAATTGAACCCGGCCGTTGAAGAGGTGAGCGAGCTGAAAGAGGGGATTCTCAAGGATTATCGTGATATCCATTAAGGTAAGGGGTGACACCATTGCAAGCCCTTGATTTCAGCTTCGGTGCCGGGAAGGAAATAGATTTTTTTGATTATGGTGATTCCATAGGTTTTTTTGACAACCTGCAGCTTATTCTGCCCTCCAAGTTTTATATCCTCTTCGAAATAGCCAGGACGATTTTTACCGGCGAAACGACATCCGAGGCTTTGTGCGCCATCGATGAAATTACAAAAGAAGAGAAAATATACGAGCCCGACAGGGCAGAAACCATCCAGATAAACCGTGTGGACAGAACGTCGCCCCTGAGCGACAGGATGGAAATCGAGATGTACCGCACCATCAACGATCTCAAGAAGGCGCTGCCGCGTGAACTGGCCCAGGATGATGATATATTCTCAGCGAAGCTTTTCACCAAGACCCTCATGGTACAGAAATTCTATGAATCCGAGGCCGACAGCTACAAGCCTATTTCGACAACCATGGACGAGCGCGGTAAAGAGGCAAATAAATTCGAACAGAAGTTTTATATCCTCATGGACCGCTCCCGTTCCATGGATCTCAAGTTCAGGTCTTATTATTCGAAGTGCATCGTGGCGGAATTTTTCCGGAGAAAGCTCAACAGCAAGGCCAAGCTGTACTACCGGGCCTTTGATTCAAAAATCGGGGAACTGTGTAAAATTGAAAAGCGCGAGGATTTCCCCAGCATGATCGAGAATGTCCTCATGACGGATACGGGGGGCAGCAGTACCAATCTTCAGGAGGCCGTTTTCCAGGCCATCAAAGATATCGAATACGACAAGGAAATGCTCAATGCCGAAATCCTGGTGATAACCGACGGTGTCAGCAAGATCAATAAGCATGAAATGCGTAAGCGCCTGGGCTCCATACGGCTCAATGTCATGAAAATAGGTGATGAGCTGGCCGAGGCCGACTATTATGAACTGAAGCGAAACCTGGATCACGATAATGTCGATTTCGATCCCACATCGGTCAATCTGAAAAACATCAAGAAAAAAATGGATGAGCGTGATCCCGGGAATCCCGGCGATGAGCTGCCCCTTGCAGTGCAGCGCGCCTATCGCCTGGTGCTGGATCATTCGGAGAATGTTTTCAAGGATTTGCGGGAGATATCCCATAAGTACATCGAAATCGCCGATCTGAAGCATGATGGACTGTTCATCCCCTCCGACGAACATGTTCAGAACATTAAAGATACCGTGGAACGTTTTTTGTCCTTTGACTTTATGAAACTGAGTATCGAACAGCGGCAGAAGGCCTATAAAAAGGTATACTTTTTCTGCCAGTACCTGCAACAGCTGATCCAGGCCGATGAGAAGCACAGGGACACCCTTCAGTGGAGCCTGGAAAAGCTTAATGAGATCAAACAGCGTATGCTCAAGGACATGGAGCTCCTTTTTACCATACGGAAGGTGAAGGAGCTTGATGACGATAAAAAACTGATGAAGCTGGCGAAGAAAGAGGCCAGGAAGCTTATGAAGCAGATGCAGCTTGAAAACAGAAAGCTTTCCATCAGGGAAATGAAAAAGGCCCAGGTGCTCCTCACTATGGATGTGGGCGAGGGGAGCATGGGACAGTTTATCCTGCTGCTCCTGGTTAAATTATACATGTTTATTAAAGAGTCCGCACAGTACCTTTTCAAAGGTTCGGCGCGGAAGAAAGAAAAATAAACCGGCCCCGTTGATACCTACAGTTTTTCTTTAAGATACCACTCAACCGTTTCCGTCAGTATCTCCATGTTGTCCTTTTTCGGCTGCCATCCCAGGTCCGTTTTGATGTTCTGGCAGTCCAGGATGAGGCTGTTAAGAAGATAAAAGAGGTGCTCCCTGGTGAAGTAATTGGTTTTGACGAGTTTCAGAAACAGGAAAAGGAAAATAGCTTTACCGGGTGTTATGAAGCTCAGGGGCGGGTCGATCCTGAGCCGGTCTCTGAGTCTGACAATCTGGTCCATCTGGGTCGGAACATTGTCGGAACCTATATTGTATGCCTTGCCGGTCGTGGACTTCGCTGTATAGGCGGCCATGATGGCGTCGGCCGCGTCATCGGGATGGAGGAGCTGGAACTTGGTGTTTCCGTTGTGGGCAACATACATTCTATTGGCCTCGTCCATACCCAGAGCCATGAAGAGCGACATGAGAACGACCGGGTCCTTGACCTGGGGGCCGATGATAAGGGCAGGCCGGAAAATGGTTATGGGCATGCTTTTCTTGGTTATCAGAGTCCAGCACTGGTTTTCAATTTTAAGCTTGTCTTTTCCATATGGCGTGACCGGTTTTTTCCGGTCATCCTGGCGGACCGGCATGGCTTTCGGTTTGCCGTACACTGCATAAGAGGAGAGGAAATAAAATCTTTTTATCGAAGCCTTTTGGGCGGCAAAAAGCAGGTTCTCTGAACCCTTTATATTGATTTTTTTCATGTATTTTCTGCCCTTTTTGCCGGGCCTTTTTATATCCATGAGATGAATAATCGTTTCAACGCCATCACATGCCTTTTTCAACTGTCGGGGATCAAGAAGGTCGCCATTGATAAATTCCAGGTTTTCAGGGAAGTCTTTTGTTTTATAAAAATCGTAGCAGCGGACTTTCTCTCCCTTTTCCACTAGTTTTTTAAGCAGGGTTCTGCCGAGCAGGGTATTGCAGCCTGTTAAAAGTATCATTCACGGCCTCCACATGATGGTGTCAAATTGAGATAAAACACTTGTTCCAAGATATATGAAAAGAACATGAAGAAAATAGTCAAGCATATTTGCATAAAAGAAAACATCCTGGCCGGTATGAACATTAAAAAAATAATGTCAATGTCTAGGGGCGATTATTTTTTAAAAAAGTGGTGATGAACAGGCGTTTCAGTTTCGGTGAAAAAAGGACGCCTTCGATCCTGCTCTCTGCCGCGGAACCTGCAATAGTGGCATAGGGATTTTCCATGAGCCGGTTGTCGCAGGCCATGAAATATTGTCCTTCACCCACAATAAAGGAGTCGCTCTTCACGGGTTGCTTCCGTCTCGTGGTGTCGATCATCACGGCGTATCGGCGGTTGTCTATTTCTTCCGATACCAGGTACTCGGTATAAGCGGCGTCCAGGCCGGACATTTCATTCTCAGAGAGCGCGTCCCGTTTCAGTGGATGACCATTTACCAGCAGGTCCTGGCCCCTGATCGTAACGGCATTGCCGTTAAGCGCTATCAGCCGCGCCGGCATTGCACCATTTTCACCCTGAAAAAGAAGAACGTCTCCTTTAACAAAGCCGGTTGGATTATATTTTTTTATGATGACGATATCACCGGCAGAGATGAGGGGTGATGTGTTTTCACTTCGTATTTGGCGGAAAGAAATAAATGTGAAGAAAATTGCAAGAGTGATGATGGAAATTCCAAGATTAAGAAGGATATAGGCAATATACCAGGCCGGCCCGTTGTACTTTTTCCTGATAATTGTTTTTTTATTGATCGACATCATCATGGCTTTAAAAGGTGATATGAGGGAAATCACGAATGAAAAGAGGAGCATGAATGTCGTGATATACAGGTATGAGGGCCGGGGATTGATCTGCATATAGGCTGGCAGCACGGCCAGGGGGATAGTGCGGAGAAGGAAAAGAATAAAGCCCGATGGCCATTTGCCGCAATACATCTCTCCGGCACCGGTGAACGCGAGAGAGAGGAAGAATGCCGCAGAGGGATTCCTTTCGATTGTTTTCTGAGAGCGTATAATTTTTTTATGCATGGTCACAGATATGATTCGATAAAATTTCGTACTTCTTCTCTTCCGAAGAAGACACCGAAATGTCCTTCGCAGAGAATATCCGCCTCAAGAGAAAGCAGGAATTCCAGGGACCTGATATAATCCTTTCTGCTCGATCTGAGGACATCGTTGAGAGGGCCATGAACATCCTGGCCGAAGAGGACAAGCTGGTCGTCGGATCGCACGGTTAATACCGATGATCCCGGTGAATGTCCCGGCGTATGATAAAAGTTCAGAGTAAGCCCGTCAAGGACAAACTGTTTTTCGCCTTCCGTGACCTTAATATCAACGGCAACGGGTTTCATGAAGGAGCCGTACCATGAGGCCGCCGTTGTTTCGGAATCGCCGTCTTCAAGGAACGCGGCGTCCAGTGCATGGGCCACGATGACAGAGCCCGTTGCCTTCTGCAGTTCCAGCGCACCGCCCGTATGATCATAATGGCAGTGGGTCAGAAAGAGATACCTGATGGAGTCAGGACCGGTTCCCGTTGACCTGATATTGTCCACAACCCTGCGTGCGCCGCCGCCCGTTCCGGCGTCGATGAGGGCCGCGACGGGGCCATCCTTTATGAGATATATGGCTGCATCAGCCGAATAGGACTGTGTGGAACCTCCCACCTGGAACACCTGTGATGTGATCTTCATTCTGTAAAAATGTGCAAATGAGCGGCAAATTGTCAAATAATATTGATTGACTTTATGCGGAAAGTTATAATTTATTGAAGAATATGGGAAAATTATTGAAAATAGCCCACCGGGGGTACAGCGCCCGGTATCCGGAGAACACGATCATTGCCTTTGAGCAGGCCATTGCAGCGGGTGCTGATATGATCGAATTCGATGTTCACCTCTCGAAAGACGGTGTGCCTGTCGTAATTCACGATGATTTGATCGATCGGACTTCCGATGGTGTCGGTTTTGTGAAGGATTATACACTGCATGAACTGCGCGAATACGATTTCTCCTATCTGTTCAAACATCACGGCCCTGTTGGAATACCCACGCTGGAGGAGGTAATCGACTGCGCCGGTGAACGGGTGATGCTTAATATTGAAATCAAGAACTGTCCCATGCAGTACGAGGGAATAGAAAGCGAGATACTGAAAGTTCTGCGTGGGAAGGATTGCATAAGCCGGGTTGTCATATCTTCCTTCGATCATTTTTCCCTGGACAGGATCAAGTCAGCCGAAGGCGGCATCAGGACCGGTGTCCTGTACAGTTCACTGTGGCTCTCTTTCGAATCGGAGATTAAACTTCTCCGTCCCTACTCCATACATCCCGAAATAGCGGTCTGCCACAGGGAGCAGCTGAAATGGGCCCGGGATAAAGGGCTTGCGGTTTTTCCCTGGGTGGCCCATGACAGGTCTGCGGCGCTGGAACTATTTCTTTCCGGGCTTGTGGACGGTGTAATGGTAAACGAGTTGGATATTTTAAGTGATCTGTGAGATAAATGTATGGATGTCATGAAAAAAGCTATAAAGTGCCTGCTTCCCATGGCGATTCTTCTGTTTGCCGTCGATTTCCAGGCCCTGGGTAAAAATGCCGTTTCCTACAATAAGGATGGATGGGAATATCTCAGGCAGAGTGAAAACCGGAGGGCAATCTTCAGTTTTAAAAACGCCCTGAAGCTGAATCCCCATTATGAAATGGCACTGCTGGGACTTGCCGATGCCTATTTCGAAGTGGGTGTCTATGACGAGGCTCTGACCCTTTATGAAAAGGTGCAGAAGCTGAATATCAAATCCGAGAAGGCGCTGACGGGGATAGCCTTTATATTCATTGAACAGGGAAAATTCACCAGGGCCATGGAATATTTCGAGAAAGCCCTGGAAATATCACAGGAAAACATGGAGGCGCATTATGGCATAGCCTACCTGTATTACTCCATGAACAGGATCGTCTGGGCTAAAAGAAAGATAGACGGCATCTTGAAGATGGCTCCCTACCATTACAAGACCCTGCTTCTCATGGCCGACATAAAAAGTGAGGAGAAACGTCTGAATGAGGCGAAACAGTATGTACAGAAGGCCATCGATGCCCAGAGCGAAGCGACCCCGGCTTTCATAAAAATGGGCCAGATATATTTTCAGGATTATCTCAATACGGGGAACAAAGATTCGCTGACCGAGGCTGTGTACTACCTGCAGAACGCCCTGTCTATTCATCCCGGAAGCTATCAGGCAAACCGGGAAATGGGCCTTGTTTCCTATTATGAAAAGAACTATGCGGCGGCCATCGAGCATTTTAAAAGGGCGCTGGAAATTAATGCAACACCGTCTCTTCTGTACAGCCTGGCCGACTGCTATGACAGGGCCGGAGACCAGGAGACTTCCCTGGATTATTTTCTTAAGGCCTACAAGGCAGCGCCCACAGACCCGTTCCTCAAAAGCAGGTTCGAGCAGTTTCTTGTTATGCATGATTACGCCATGGGCCATCCGGCCAGGAACATGTTCAATAATGATAACTATTATTTGGCCCAGAAAGCAATAAAGATGAATATGCCCGATGAGGTGATCATGTACCTGAGAAGGACCCTTCTTCTCAATCCCATGAACAGGGACGCCCGTGAAGCGTTGATTAAATACTACGCCGGCATGGACTATGACCGGTTCGTTATTGATGAGCTCAAGGAATTGCAGAGGATAAATCCCGACAACAGCGTGAGGGAACGACTCAGCACGGCAATACTGAAAAGACGTAACCGTCTCTATCACCAGGAGGGCTACTCGGCGGAAATGCCGCCCCGCGATGTCCCGCGCGTCCTGGTCATGGATTTTATCTCCGGGGGATCGGTATCATTGCATCCCGATGCCGGCGAGGTTATAGCCGTTGATATGTCTTTTATTCTTCAGCAGTTCGGCCGCCTGGATCCTGTTTCCATGAGAAAAAGGGCCTCAGTGCACGGCCTGCGAAGCGACGAGGATCATTTCTCCGACAGCCTGGACAGAATGGATGCCATGATAAAGGAAGGGACACTGGAGCCCTTTGATTTTATACTCTACGGTGAATACCTGGAAAAGGGAGACCGCCTTATCCTTACCGTTAATGTCATGGATTACCGCAAGGGAATCATTATCGACACCTTCACCGTGTCCGACGGAAGCAGGGAAAGCCTGCAGCGTGTATGTCTCAGGGCCGCCCGCCATGTTTATGGCGTGATACCCTTCAAGGGAAGAATACTGAAGCTCAAGGATGAGGGGATTGTCGTCAACCTGGGCAGCTTTGACGGGATGAAACCCGGGGACAAACTGGTCATATATAAATACGCTGATTTTTCCAACAAAAACAGGATCAAAGACAAGCTCATATTCACCATTGATCAGGCCGATATGGACGTGTCCTATGCTGTACCGCAGAAAAAAGACGTGCTCCTCGATATTGATCCCAGCGACGTGGTGTATCCCCTGGAAAGGCGCCGTGCGCGGCGCATCGAATAATAGAGGCCATTGCACCGGCCGCATAACAGTAAATATGGGAAAGAAAAAAGGTACTGTTCCGGAAAAGGCTGAAGGCCTTTACTGGGTGTATATGCTGGAATGCGGAAACGGTTCTTATTATACGGGCTATACCGTTGATATTGTCAGAAGATATAAACAGCATATTTCCGGGAAGGGAAGTGCCCGGTTTACCCGTGGATTCGGTGTAACGGGAATGGCCCGATGCTGGCAGGTGCGCGGTTCCAAAGGGGATGCCATGCGTATCGAGCATTTTATAAAATCCATGGACCGCCCATTTAAGGACGAGATCGTTGCCGACCCCCGCATATTGAAGAAGACCGTAATGAAGACCTTTGCCGTAACGATAGTTCCCTTTGATCCCCGTAAAGTCGAAGAAGCCTGCAAAGAGACCGCTAAAGCTGTGCGTTAAAAACATTCTCTCTGATCAAATATTGAAGAGACTCTCGGCTTTTTTCTTTCCCGTCACCCTCTCGTAATCATCGTAATCCACAAAGGTCAGGTGAGGCATCTTTTTTTTCGTCCTCACCACGATATCTACTTTACCGCTCCGGGCATCCTTTGAAGTGACATATTTGAATTCACGTCCGCACGACGGACAATTCTTAACGTCCTTCAGTTCAATGCCTATTTTCTTGCAGTTGGGACAGTGGCCGAATATATCCTCCACCATGATGATGTGTTCCTGTATCTCTTTTATGTCCATCTCGGTCCATATCCTGATCTGGTCCATCGCATCACTCCTGGAGTCCGTATTTACAATCGAGCGGCTCTTGGAGCCGGGTTATGTCAATATTCTGAATGCATTGCAGGGCATGTTGTCAAGATTATTTTCACTTACGTGGGGTTTCGGCCTGGATCCTCAGGCCGGGGAGGGGATGTGTCCCGGTTTCCCGGGACATCCTGTGCCATCCTCGGTCGCAGCCCAGTAAGAGAGTACATCCTTGTACTCTCTTACTGGTTTATCGTATTCCGGCTAAAAAGTTCTTGCCTCCGGATTACTCCTTGCATATTTTTAAATTCAGTAAGGAGTTTTTATGCGATCAAAAATAACCGATAAATTCCGGATCACCATACCCAAGCCCGTCAGGGAAAGGCTTAAGCTCATGCGACACGATGCGATAGAATGGGAATTTGAAGATGACAGGGTGGTGGTCCGGCCGTCAAAGCGACCCTTTATGGAGCTGATGGGTTCGATCAAGACCGGTCCGGGCGACGTGCAAAAAGACAGGGAATCGGCAAGGAAAAACATCGCGGATCGATATGAATGAAATAAAAAAGATTCAAAAACCCCTCCCAGGGGTAGCGGCATAATGAATCGAACGGACTGGTTTATTCGCCGGGGTTTGCCAGATGCAGCGTACCATTGTCAATATGGTACGTCTTCACGGCCTCATGGGGATTTCTTTCGAAATAATCGCGTACAACGGGGATCATATCCTCGATGGACGAAAGGGGACGGATCTTTTTAAAGAGATCGTGGGCGAAGGCGACATTCTGGGAATAATAGACGCAGAAGCGGTGCGCCCGGGTCTTGTGAAATTCAGGCGGGAGCATATCCTGCATATTCTTTAAGACTTCGATGAAGATTTTGTCTACGGGAATGGTTATGGTGCTGCTTTCTCCCGACATGAGGGCATGGCAGACCTGGAATATCCAGGGTGATTTCACGGCCTCGCGGCCGATCATGATGCCGTCGCAGATTCCCGAGCGCAGGACGGCCACGGCCTCGACAGGATCAATGATATCGCCGTTGCCGATGACCGGGATGGACACATGTTTCTTTACCAGTTCGATGAGACTCCAGTCGGCCTTTCTTTTAAATGAGAGCTTGGCAAAGCGGGGATGGAGAGCGATGAAGTCCACGCCCTCGTCCTGGAACATGCGCGTGAAGTCCAGGAGAAGGGGGATGTCATGGTCCTGGTAGCCGCTGCGCATTTTTATCGAGAGGCGGCTAGGCACGGCTTTCCGGCAGGCGCGGATGATGTCGCGCGTTTTATCGAAGTCCTGGAGGAGGCGCGCGCCCCAGCCCCGGTTGAGAATCTCCGGCGCGGAGCATCCCATGTTTATGTCGATGGCATAGCCGCCGTTTTGCGACAGCAGTTCGCAGGCCCGGGACATGAGTTCCGGCGAATCGCCCAGTATCTGGTAGATGATGGGATCGTCAAATTCGTGCCGGGACGAAAGTGAATCATTGCACATTCCCCAGTGAACCAGGGCAGTGGCGCTGAGCATCTCGGAGTACATGATCACGTGGGGGGAGAAGCCCTTAACGGTTTTGCGCAGGGCAGGCGTGGTGATTTCCGCCATGGGGGCCAGCATGAAGGGTTCGGGGAGTATGGTATTCATGAGCGGATCATTTCTTCCGACACCCCGGGGTGTCAATATGTTTTTCACCACATGGGTGTGATATATGGTTTGCAGGGAACGGTTTGAAACCGTTCCCTGCAAACCCAACATAACCGTTTCCTGCAACCCATATATTTCTTGACTGAAATGCCTTTCTCTGCCATAAAGTGCCCGTTGCGGAGGGGAAATATCTGCCCCTTACAGGTTCCTGCCGCAATCCCGGTCTTACCGGTAATTTCGCAAAACTGAAAATAACCTCAATGGAGACTGCCTTGGAACTGAAAAGACAACTGGGACTTGTTACGGCCGTTCTTATTATAATCGCCGATGTCATCGGCACGGGAATATTCGTCACCACGGGATCGGCCCTGGCAATGACGGGCAGCGCGAAGGTCGTGCTCGTGCTCTGGGCCCTGGGTGGGCTTGTGGCCATTACGGGCGCCCTGTGCTATGCCGAGCTGGCCGCCATGTGGCCCGATGACGGCGGTGAATACGTATACCTGAAGAAAATATTCGGCCCCCTGCCGTCCTTCCTCACGGGATGGATATCCCTCTTTGTGGGATTTACGGCTTCAGCGGCCATTACCTCGCTGACGCTCCTCTGGTATCTCAATGAATTCTTTCAGTCCGGTTTCCTGGCCGGCCCACTGGCGCAGAAGATGATCGCCGCCGCAGTGATCCTCGCATTCGGTATTATGCATATACTGGGCGTGCGGCGTGGCGGCTCCGTGCAGAACCTTCTCACGGTGCTGAAACTGGTTATTGTCATTTCCCTCATTGGCGCGGGACTCTACTGTGCCGACTGGAGCCAGGCCGGCAGGCTCGTGGCTGAATATTCGGCGCCCGGTGATGGGAAGTCCCTGGCCGATTACGGCCTGGTGCTGCTCATCATCATGTTCGCCTATTCGGGATGGAACGGTGCCACTTACATGGCCGGTGAGATCAAGGACCCGCAGCGCAACCTGCCCCGGGCCATGTTCTGGGGCGCACTGCTCATCACGGTCATATACCTGCTTCTGAATGTGGTCTTTCTCATTTCGACACCCGGGAAGGATCTCATGGGCCAGAATGCCGTTGCCGCCATTGCGGCCTCGAACCTTTTCGGCGGCGGAATCGCTGCCTTTATCACCCTGGGAATCAGCGTCATTCTTTTTTCATCCGTATCGGCGCAGATGATGGTGGGGCCCCGGGTGTACTTCGCCATGGCGCAGGACGGGATTCTTTTTAAGTCCCTTTCGCGGGTGCATCCCCGGTTCCAGACACCTGACCTGGCCATCATTCTCCAGACTATCATCGCCATGGTCTATGTCTTTATCGGAAAAGACCATATCATGGTCCTTCTCAACTACATGGGTTTCGCCCTGGGAATATTTCCCCTGCTCAGTATTATCGGTCTTGTTATTATGCGCTACCGGCAGCCCGAAGCCGTGCGTCCCTTCCGGGTGCCCCTGTTTCCCCTGGTTCCCGTCATTTATATAGTTATGACCGCGGGCATGATGACTGCTTCGCTGATGAAGTGGACGGAAACATCCCTTGTGGCCGTGGCTGTCGTGGCCGTGGGTGCTGTGGTGTTTCTGGTTTGGAAGAGGTTCTTTAGGCAAGAGGCCTAGGGTTTCGGCAGGGGCCCTCTGCCGGGTGGGGTGTCCCTTGGGTCCGGGACAGTCCTTTTGCCGAAGGGGTGCGACGCGGCACCCCTCCGGCGCCACCCCCGCGGTCGCTGGCCGCGACGGGCTAAGAGTCTTTCTGTATCAGGGAACTCGCTCCGTGCGGCCTGCGGAGGAGCGTCCTGCTCCATCCTCGGCCGCAGCCCAGGCGCTCGGGCGTCGGTGCCCTCGCTTTTCGGTTGCTGTTTATTTCATCCTGAACTTGTTATTTTCAGCCGGGATCACCGGTTGGATGATGTATGTTCCGGTTTTCCGGAACGGGGATTGCGGCAGTGGAGGCGTCCATGCCTTCGCTGTCCTGCGTTTGTGTGTTTTCATGAAAAATGATTGACTTTTCATGAAACGTAGCTATATTACCTGTAATGGAGGTGATATTATGGCAATCTTACAAGTTCGCGATATTGATGATAGATTATATGATTCATTAAAAGCTATGGCAAAAAGTCAAAATAGATCTATCAGCCAGGAAGTAATTTCTATTATAGAAAAGTATCTTTCAAATCCTGCAATTTATAAAAGCAATCCAACGAGAGAATTTATTGCTCTTTCCGGTGCCTGGGAAGATGATCGAAGCGCAGATGAAATAATTGACTCTATAAAAAAATCGCGTAAAAATTCTGAAAGGTTTAAAAAAGACAATGTCATATTTGATTGATACAAACATCATTATTTATAGCATTAAGGGTGATTCTATCGTTCATGATCATTTATTAAAAAATGAAAATATTCCCAAGTCAATATCCGTAATTACCTATGGAGAATTGTTATTTGGCGCTAAAAAATCACAAAGTTATGAAAAGAATTTAGCTATAGTTTATCGAATAAAAGAGTTATTCCCAATACTGGATATTGATAAAGCAATAATTGAAACATTTAGTGAGTTAAAGGCCGGTTTGCAAAAAGGCGGTTCACCGATAGATGATTTTGATTTATTGATAGCATCAACCGCATTGACCATGAATTCAACGTTAGTTACAAATAATGAAAAACATTTTAACAGAATTAAAGGGTTAAAAATAGAAAATTGGTCTAAGAAGTAAAGGCGGGCGGTGCATATAGCTAAGCTTATGCGCTTTACTCTCTGTCGGGACGGGGATTGCGGCAGGGGTTCCCTGCCGGGGAGGTGTTCCGGGAGGCCGGAACCAGCCTTTTGCCGAAGGGGTGCGACGCGGCACCATTTTATATCACCGATCACTATTCAACTGTCAAATGCATAACATGTGGTCTTGTAACGCTTATGAAAGATGATACTTCTTCATCTTTCTCCAAAGTGTACTCCTGCACATTGATAATTTATTGGCTGTATCATTTCTATTACCCTTGCACATTTCAAGAGTCTCATCAATAATTTGTCGCTCATCCTGTTCCCATGACTTAAGTGAAGATATTGTTGATTGATCAAATGATTTTACTTGTTGCAATGGTATTGATGATATTAACTGAGGTGTCTTGCTTGAATTATTAGATAAAGTCCGGCTTGACATCATCTGGAGCGGAAAATCGCCCGTTTTGATAATATTTTCGACGCTCATCGTCAGGGCATACTCAATCGCATTTTCCAATTCACGGATATTACCAGGCCACTGATGTCTCAGTAAAAGTTGTCGAGACTCATCATCGAGCCGCTTTTGTGTCACTTCATCATGCTTCTTGTGTATTTTTATAAAGTGCTCTGCCAGATACAGAATATCCTCGCGGCGTTCCCTGAGAGGTGGGATTGTAATCGGAACTACGGCAATACGGTAAAATAAATCTTCGCGGAAAAGCCCATTGGAAATAAGGTCCGATAGGTTGCGGTTCGTAGCAGAAATAATACGCACATTTATTGGGAATGTGCGCGTACCACCCACTGGCCGAACTTCCTTTTCCTGAAGAGCCCTCAGAAGTTTAACCTGGAGGGCAATATTAAGGTCACCTACCTCGTCCAGAAATAATGTCCCTCCTTCAGCCTCCCTGAACAGGCCCATGCGAGATGTCACAGCACCGGTAAATGCGCCTTTCTCATGACCAAAAAGTTCCGATTCGAGGAGGGCTTCAGGTATTGAGCCACAATTGATAGCAACAAAATGACTTCCTTTTCGTTTACTATGTGTATGGATTGCTCGTGCAGCAAGCTCTTTCCCAACCCCCGTTTCACCCAAGATTAAGATCGATGAATCCACTTCAGCACAACGTAAAATAAGGTCAAAAACCTTTTCCATGGCTGGGCTGACACCGATCATTTCTGATTCGATTTCGCCCCTTTGCACTTTACGTTTGATCATGCGTAATTCATGTTCACGCTCTTCCAGTTTGATTTGGTTTGTGATATCATTTAATATCTCGGCATAAGCATTAACCCGCCCAAGGTTATCATGAATTATTACTATCCGTCCTGCAAACTGACGTCGCTCCCCGGAAATATTAAAATTAAAAATCTTTTCTGCGTTTGAATCAAGTTCAATGAGTGGCGTAATCCGATCACCTCTTATTTCCTTTCCCATCGGGTTGTTTAACATGAGGTTTCCCTCATGATCGAAGATAGTGACACAGTCGCCTATACCAAATAGGATAGTTTCGATCATTTTTTTTTCATTTTCCAGTGCTTCCTGACTTACAGCTAAAGCGTTGTTTGCCCTTCTCAGCTCCTCCTGCATACGTTTTTGTTCACGGATATCGGTCAACATAACATTCGTTGCATATGGGACTCCTTCTGCATCCTTGTCTACAGAAAGGCTAAGAAGAAAAGGGATACTTTCTCCTTTTTTTGTTGGGAGATTAAATTCGAATTGATATTGTTGAAACCCTTTTTGAATGTAATCCAAATCAATTGCCATTAACCGATTGAAATCATCAGGTTTAAAGAATTCCTTTGCGTTGTGCCCCACAAGATCACTGCGCTTCCCTCCATACCACTCAAGTATCTTTTCATTCACCTCAAAAATACCTGAATCCATATCCATATGAATAAAACCTATATTCAGGGTGTCTAATACCTTCAGAGTATTATAATCAATAGATGGAAGGTTGCCATTTTTTTCATTCTGATTATTTAACATTTATTCACTTCTATGTTTCATTAATGTTCCATATATGTTCAATTTATGTTTCTTATATGTTGCAGATAACATACTAATGTTTCATTAAAATGTCAATATATTCATGCTAATCAATTATGTAATAGTGGTTATTTTCCTTTCAGGATACCTCTAATATTTGCTTTTTTCATTAATTTTCAAATGGGAATAAGCGATTTTTGCCAATTTTTCTGCACATAAAGGAATAACTGATTTTATTTTTCAAGGTTTCTTAATCATAAAATTAAAAAACTCATTATAAAATCACGACTGGCACAATTATTGCATATCTATATAAATAATATGGAGGTTAGTCATGCAAGACCAATCAATAAAAAGCAATCGCGTGCAGGAGTATATAAATCTTCTGGCAAGTTCATCACAATTCCTTGCCGGGAAATTGCTTCATAAACAGCAAATGCTGCTTCAAGGTTTTCTGGGATACATCGCGTCAAAGTTTAATACCAATCCTGTGCTACAGAATGAAATGAAAGGGACCCAGGGTTGGATTAATGTATCTGTTGGCATGAAATCGGAAGATGACTCTGCGAAAGGGACAATCATTTTCAAAGATGGATCAGTTAAAGTTCTCGACCATATCTCAGATAATGTTGATTGCACTCTTATTTTCTCCACACCTAAAGATCTTATTGAACAAATGGATGCCAGTCCCGATGAAGCATACCGCATGATTCTTACCGGAAGAGTAAGGACAGAAGGGAATATCATGCTCATTGGATTATTCAATTACTATGTTAACTTGATTGTTGGCAAAGACCAGCAGAAATCTGTAGACAAACAAATCAGCGAACACAAGAAAGCAAACAAGATTGCTGGAGAAGAGGTCGCCAACACATCAAGCTGCAGAAAAGAGAAATCAACCAGAAAAATATTACGGCTCCGGGGAACCCGCATTGATCCCGGTGTTATGTTTTTAGAAGATCCTTTTCTTGCCGATTACGGTCTTGAAGATTTTCCACGGCTTCAACAATTTCGTTCTGAGTATTTTAACAGGAAGAAGGAAGCGGTAGTTTGCCATGAATATGGGAAACTTATAACCGATTTCCACCTTGAATACGGTTATGATGTAGATAACAATGGTAGGACATGGGATCCCAACCTCCGAAAAGCAAAAAGCCTGAAGTATATACTCGAAAGAAGAAAGCCTATCATTCGCGAAGATGATTTACTTGCCGGGACATACACTACGGATCCTGTATCCGGTTGTATCGGACATCCCTTTGCCGTGGGATGTTACAGCTGGGGAGAGCTCAGATCTTTTGCGAAACGTGAGCTCATGCCATATGAAATCAGCGAGGAAACAATTCAAATCTTACATAAGCATGTGTTTCCCTTTTGGGCAAGAAGAAACATTCATGAATTATGGAGAAGCAATACCGGTAATGGGCTGCCGGTCCAGATTCATGATAGATTCTTTTCCATTTTTTATTGGAAAACCGTATCGATGTCAGAAATCACCCCTGATCATGAGAAAATATTGAAATATGGAACGAAGGGTGTAATTAAAAGGATACAGGACGAATTAAATAATGATCATAGAGTCGATGAAGAAAAGAAAAACACATTAAAGGCGATGATTATATGCCTTGAGGCAATAAATATATATGCAAAGAACCTTGCCCAACAGGCTGCAAAGGATGCTCAGATAGAGAACAACCCAAAAAGAAAGATGGAACTCGAGCAAATTAGCAAGATTCTATTAAAAGTTCCGGAAAATCCCTCCACGACCATTGATGAAGCTGTTCAGGCGATGATCATCGTACACTTCTGCCTTACTATGGAGAATTCCGATGATGGGCCGATGCTGGGGAGGCTTGACCAGATACTACAGCCTTACTTTATTTCTGACATTAATAAACTTTCTACACCAGAAGAAAAAGAGATATATGTCAAGCATACCATTGATCTTCTCGGTTCACTTTTTTTTAGAGTAGCAAGCCATCAGGTCCTTATCCCGGATATAGGCAATTGGCAGAATTCAGGATCATCTCCCAATACAACCATAACTGTTGGCGGTGTTGATCGTGATGGTGAAGATGCCGTCAATGATATGACCTATATTATTCTCAAAGTAACTGAGCTTGCGGGATTAAATGACCCGAATATGCATGCCCGTTATAACCCTGGGAAAAACAGTCGGCATTACTTAAAACGCGTTTGCGATGTGAATTATATTACCGGTGCGACACCCTGTATTCATGGTGATGATGCCATGTTTGCCGCATTGACCAATCATGGATGGCCTATAGAAGATGTTCGTGATTGGGTGGCTAATGGATGCGTTGAACCTTCCATTCCAGGGAAGCACTCAAGCGCGACCTCCAGTTTGGAAATCAACCTGGTCGCACCTCTTGAGATGGCTCTGAATAATGGGAAACATCCCCTTGTGAAATGGGAAATTGGTCCTAAGACCGGCAGTATTAATGGTGGTGACTTCATTACCTTCGACCAATTCTGGGGTGCATTTGAGAAACAATGCAAATTCCTGCTTGAGTTGTCTGTAGTAGGCAATAATCAGCTTGGTGAAATATACCAGAAACACCAACCGGCGCCTCTACTCTCTGTACTGATTGATGACTGTATTGAAAAAGGACGAGGCTTAACCAGAGGTGGGGGGCATTACAATTCTACAGGAGTGTCCGTTATTGGTTTAGCAGATGTCGTAGATTCTTTTATGGTAATTAAAAAATTAGTCTTCGAGGAAAAAGCCGTTACCTTCAAGGATTTAAAGGAAGCCATTGATAATAATTTTAACAATAATTCCAAGTTACATGCGTTAGTGAAAACAAGAGTCCCGCGTTTTGGATCAGGTAACAACGAGGCCATAGAAATGGCTAACAAAGTCACCGGGATGGTGCATGATTACTACATCAATCAAAGAAATTATCGGGGAGGCATATACACTACTGGTTGGTGGTCCATGGCCAACCACGCCGTATACGGGCGTGTTACCGGAGCTCTGCCGACGGGAAGGCTTGCCGGTGAACCATTTACCCCGGGTCTTACACCGCATCCGAGTGCATCAGTAAACCTTCTGGATAATCTTCGAGATGTTGCACGGTTGGACCCAAGAAATCTGGACAACAATATTGCCTTCAATGTGAAAGTAGTACCAGGAGCATCGGACACTCACGAGAAGATTGTCGATACCATGACCCATTATGCAAAAACATATTTTGAAATGGGAGGTATGCAGACACAATTCAATGTTGTAACAACTGACATCCTTAAAGATGCTTTGGCAAACCCGGAGTATTATCAGGATCTCATGGTGAGAATTTCGGGATATGTAGCATATTTTACCAAACTTCAGCGCGACCTTCAGCTTGAAGTCATTCGTCGCGCCGAATACAGGATATAATTTTCATGAGACCCCCCCTTATAATAGATATCAAAGGTAATTCACTGGATGACGGACCGGGCATCCGATCCGTCATCTTCTTCAAAGGTTGTCCGCTCTCCTGCGTATGGTGCCATAATCCTGAAAGCAGGCTTCCTCTTCCAGAATTATCTTTTGATCCTCAAAAATGTATCGGTTGCGGCAGCTGCATAGAGAAATGCCAGGTGGGCGCTCTTTCCCGCGATAATGTTTTTTTTGTCGATAGGATAAAATGCACATATTGTTTCGCATGTGCGAAAGATTGCCCGACGGGCGCTCTCAGTCGAATTGGCCAGAAAATGACGCAAGAGGAAATAATCGAAAAGGTCCTTAAAGACAAACCTTTTTTCGATTCATCAGGAGGCGGCGTAACATTTTCCGGCGGAGAACCGACACTTCACATGGATTTTCTTTCTGGGCTTCTTAAAACTCTGAAAGAAGCCGGTATTCATACACTTATTGAAACTTGCGGATACTTCGACTTTGATGAATTTAAGGAAAATGTACTTCCATATACAGACATGATATACATGGACATCAAGCTCTTTGACCCGAAGTTGCACAAGCGTTATTGCGGTGTCGAAAACGGTATCATCCTTGAAAATTTTATTAAGCTTCATGAGCTTTCTTTAAAGGGTGGATTCGAAATAGTACCGAGGACGCCCCTCGTCCCCGGCATAACGGATACAGAAGAAAACCTCGTTGCAATTGCTCGTTTCCTCAAGTCCAATCAGGTAAAGGAAATCCAGCTGCTGCCTAATAATCCCACCTGGCATGAGAAATGTTTTTCCCTCGGGATTTCCAATAGATTTTTGGAAGATAGTCCCTTGCGAAAATGGTTGCCGCCCGCAGACGTGGAAGCATGTAAATGCATATTTGAGTGTTTAAACGACTCATATAAGACAAGGAGTTAATTATGAAATCGGCTAAAAAAGGTGAGTATACGTTGTTAAAGGACGGAATCATTATCGATGGTCTCGGAAACAGGGGAGTGAGGGGGAGCGTGCTCGTAAACGGACCATCAATCGAAAAGGTAATTTATGGAATAACCAACGACAAAGGGCGCGTGATCGACTGTAGCGGGCTTGTCATTGCGCCGGGATTCATTGACTGCCATTCCCATCTTGACTGGTTCGCGGCAATGAAAAACGGAGAGCGTTTCACCAGCCCTTTCATTGAACAGGGAATCACTTCTTTTGTGGGCGGAAACTGCGGTTTTTCACCTGCGGCCCTTAACAAAGAAATGAGCACCTCGAACGAGAAGGCCGTGATCGACAACCTCTTCAAGGAAGGCTTCAGGGGGATCGATAGACTTCCGTGGCGATCGATGGCGGAGTTTTTTCAATCGCTTTCGAGCGCGGGGATATCCCACAATCTGGCTATGTTCGCCGGCCATGGCAGCATACGCGCGTCTATAAAGGGTCTGGATCCTTCTCCTCTCTCATCAGATGAAAAAAAAATGATGCTGTCTCTTATGGAAGCAGCGATGGACGAGGGAGCGAAGGGCGTCTCTCTCGGACTTCAATATGAACCGGGGCAGTTTGCGCCCGATGATGAACTGGAGGATATTGCGAAGCTTGTGAAAAAGCACGACAAGATGCTGGCAGTGCATAGCCGTGCATACTCAGCCGTGTCCGCAGCGTATCCCGTGATACCGTTCGGAACGCCTCATAATCTCATCGCACTGAAGGAGATGCTCGGGCTGGCACGGCGCACGGGAGTCCGCTTGCAGTTATCGCACCTTATTTTCGTCGGCACGAAGACATGGTCCTCCTGCGACGACGCCCTGGAAATGATAGACCGTGCAATAGACGACGGCATCGATGTGAAATTCGATACCTTTGCATATAGCCATGGTGCACCATTAATCAATAGCTTCATGCCGTCGTGGTTTATTTCGAACACCGAAAAGAACTACCGTAGCCGGAAGGCTTTGATGCGCCTCAAGTTCGAGCTGAAAATACTCAAGACGATATTAGGCATCGGCTTCGAGGACATGCAGGTGATCCGCTCGAATAGCGAGGACCTGGATCGCTTCAACGGCATGTTCCTAAACGACATCGCCCGCGAACGGGGCATGAGCGAAACCGATAACTTTATCGACTTTTCGAAAAAAAGCGGCGGCAGGGCCGCCATGATTGTTCACAAATACAGTACACCTGAAATAATAAAGATGCTGATGAAACATCGCGCCTCACTTTTTATGACCGATGCATGGGTAGAACCGGGAGAGCATCAGAACTCGGCCGCATATGGGTGCTTTCCCCGCTTTCTGCAGATTGCCAGGGAGGAAAAATGCATCTCCATTGAAGAGGCGATTCGCAAAATGACCGGCGCTGCGGCCGAACGCATGCGGCTGCACGACAGGGGCGTACTTCAGGAAAAAAAGGCCGCAGACATCGTGGTGTTCGATCCGTCAAAAATCAAGGACAACAACACCAGAGAACGCGGCAATATACGGCCGAGCGGTATTGAAGCGGTATTCGTCAACGGCATACAGGTCTTGAAAAAAGGAAAATCCGAAGTCTTAGCCAAAGGAGGCGTTGTGTTACAGTAATTTATCACATAACACACAATATACAAGGAAATGGTGAAACGTATGGGAAAATCCTATATGGGGAAAATACTCGTCGTTGATTTGACAAATGCTTCAATCGAAGAGGAAATAATTCCTGATGAAATATACCGCAGTGTAACATCAGGAATCGGACTCGCCGCATTGCTTCTTTACCAACGCATTCCCAAGGATGCCGACCCCCTGGGACCGGATAATGTGCTCGCATTCATGTCTGGATTGCTTACCGGAACCGGTACCTGGTTTAGCGGGAGATGGATGGTTGCAGGCAAATCCCCGCTCACCGGTGGATGGGGAGATGCCAATTGCGGCGGCACCTTCTCGCCGGCAATTAAACGCTGCGGTTACGACGGAATTTTTTTCCGGGGTATATCACCCAAGCCGGTTTACCTTTGCATCATCGATGGCAAGGTCGAAATTAAGGATGCAGCGCACCTCTGGGGAACTGATGCGATAGAAGCAGAAAAGATAATTACTGCCGAACTTGCGGTTCCTCAGGTCCGTGTCGCCGTCATTGGACCGGCAGCCGAAAAGAAATCGCTCATCACCGGCATATCAAATGACCATGGCAGATATGCAGCACGTTCCGGTCTAGGGGCCGTAATGGGATCAAAGAATCTAAAGGCGGTAGCCCTCGCGGGCAAGGCAAAGGTCGTTGTTGATAATCCGGATAAAATTAAGGCACTGAACAAAAATTTTAGTAAATGGCTTAAAAAAGGTCCCAATATAATATCTTCTGGCGGGCTGAGTTTCATTGGAAGGTTTATGCGAGTGTCGCCGATTGCCATGGCGCAGAGCGGCGACCTCGTTAAAATGGCTATGGGTCGATTCGGCACCATAGCGTCAAATGTACTTGCGTCAGAGAATGGTGATTCTCCCGTTAAGAACTGGAGGGGGGCCGGATTCCGGGACTTCCCGATCAGTTCACACGCCAACAATCTGAATCCGCAGAGAATAATCGATCATGAGATAAAAAAATATCATTGTTATAACTGTCCGCTTGGATGCGGGAGCATCCTTCGTGTGGACGAAGCTAATCTTCAAGAAACACACAAACCTGAATATGAGACCTGTTGCGCATTCGGAGCGCTCCAGCTCAACAACGACATGAATGCCATATATCGATTGAATGAATTCTGTAACCGAGCAGGCTTTGATACAATCTCAGCAGGCGCTACGATCGCTTTTGCGATGGAGTGCTATGAGCATGGAATCATTACCAGGAAAGATACCGGTGGCTTGGATCTTGCCTGGGGAAACTCCGAGGCGGCGCTTGCACTGCTTGAGAAGATGTCGCGTCGTGAGGGAATTGGCGATATTCTGGCAGACGGAACCCGTAAGGCTGCGGAACGCATCGGCAAAGGGTGCGAGCGTTTTGCGATTCATGCGGGGGGACAGGAACTTCCAATGCATGATTCACGATATGATCCCGGCTTCGCCGTATCATACTCATTGGAACCAACGCCAGGCAGGCATACAAACCACGGTTACCAATGGACTGAAATGTTCGCTCTCCATCGGATATTTAAAAAACTTCCAAAACCGGCGGGGCTATCAACGGTGAAAAGTAAGTATAGGAACACGAAAGACAAAAACATTCTGTTGTCCACGGCAAGTAAATACATGCAGTTCATCAATGGAGCTGGCATATGTCTTTTTGGCGTGCAAATGGGGGGAAATTTAGACGTTCCCGCGTATACTAACGCCGCGACAGGATGGTCCTTTTCACCGGAAGAATATTTGAAAATCGGCGAACGCATTCAGAACATCCGCCAATCGTTCAACGTAAAACATGGAATAGTGCCGCGTCGTGATTTTTCTCTGCCAGATCGAGCATGTGGGAATCCGCCCTTGGAAGCGGGACCGATGAGAGGAATCAAACTTGATATTAAATCTCTCCAGGACGACTTTTTAGGCAGCATGGATTGGGATGTTAATACCGGAGCTCCAACCAAAGTGAAACTCAGTGAACTTGGCCTCGATTATATTGCGAATGAGATATACAAATGACATGTTTTTTCCCCAAAACATCGCAACCTCGGATTTCGGTCGAGTTGAAGATCATCGGGTTTTTTTGTGGAGAATATATATATATTCTCCACAAGGTCACCATAGATCAAGGTTGTTCCCCATCAGATTTACTGCGTGTTTCACGCAAGACCGGACTTGTCTCTCCTGATCTCTATAAGCAACTTCGCAATATAAAAAAGTATGTGATACAATGTAATGGAGAAGTCATTCCGACTGAGAATGTTTCTAAAACAAGTTTAGTTGATGGTGATAGCATACTCATTTTTTCCTTTGTCGCAGGAGGGTAAGTGAGAGTGAAAAATCAAATACTAATGATTCTGGCTATGACGACATGGGGAGGGGCATGGGTATGCGGGAAAGCAGTTTCTCATGATCTTAATTTTCAGGAACTTGCGTTTGTCAGGTTTTTACTCGCTTTTCTTTTTTCCGTACCGCCGGTCTTGTTATTTCGGAAAAGTCTGCGAATAGATAATGAAACAATAAAAAAGATAATCATAGGGAGTTTGTTTTATACCGTTTACAGCCAATTTTTTTTCCTGGGTGTTGCGCGCGGGTCTGCCGGACTTGGCGGCTTACTGGTCCATACACTAATACCGATTATCACTTTTTCGGCAACAATGTTCTTATCCAGGATTAGGATTCATTTGCTTGAAGCGTCCGGCCTTATCATGGGCTTTGCTGGGACTCTGATTATTCTAAGAATCTGGTCAATCGACTTAGAACAACTTCTGCGAACCGGCAATCTTTTCTTTTTGATCTCCGCATTCTTATGGTCAGGCCTAACAATTAATAGTGAAAAAGCACAGGAAAAAGTATCCATCTGGGTATTCAGTTTTTATTTAAATGGATTTTCCGCTATTTTACAGTTCCTATTTGCAGCACCCATTGGGATTGGTGATCTCTTTCCAGTTACCATTTCATTCTGGGCATACATGATCTATCTCTCCCTGTTTTCGTCCGTTTTAGCTACAGCGGTCTATTTCTATGCAGCAAAGCTACTTGGCCCTCATAAAGCGAGTGTTTTCACTTTTCTGGTGCCGACAAGCACAATCATTCTAAGTTGGATTTTTTTGAAAGAAATACCTGAAACATCTACTTTGATAGGCGGTTGCATATCCATTACCGCAGTATATCTTGTTCAATATACAAAAAAGCCAATGGCCAATGTAGCTGTAATCTCAGAATAATAATTTCACAAGGAGAATTATATATGTCAGCCTCAATAGCTTTAAAGAAAGTAGAAGGTTATATCGGAAAGGAAATCTTTCTCTCTGAATGGACTCAAATTACGCAGGATCAAATTAATCAATTTGCAGATAGTACAATGGACCACATGTGGGTGCATGTTGATGAGGAAAAAGCGGCAAAGGGTCCGTTCGGGACAACAATTGCTCATGGGTATCTTACCCTCTCCCTTCTCCCTTTTTTCAACTATCAGGTGCCCATGATACTTGAAGGTATGAAATTCTCAATCAATTATGGACTGGATAAAGTTCGATTTATCAATCCCGTGGTATCCGGCGCAAAAATGCGTGATCGTATCGTATTAGCGACAATAGAGGAAAAACCGGGCAACCGATTGCTTATAAAACAAAATCATACGCTTGAAATCGAAGGTCAGGAAAAACCTGCCTGTATCGCCGAAGCTTTGACCATGCTCTTTTTCTAACATCGATATGCAATGATGAGATTATAAAAAATTAGGATAAGATAATGTTTAAAGGAGGTAAAATGTCTGAATCACGCAAAAAAATTATGACTGCAAGTGAAGCTATAAGTAAATACGTTCACAACGGTGATCATCTCGTCATCGGCAATTATACAGTCGGGACTTGCGCCGAGCTTGTGTTTGAAGTAGCCAGGCAAGGCCAAATTACTTATGGCTTGTTTCGGTGAGCCCTTTACTAAAGGGGCGCGCGGAGCGGGGGATTTGATACGTGCCGGAAGGCGTTCGTTTGCGGGTATTATCCGAATAATTTTTCCGGAATAATCCTTTGCGAACTTTTTCAGCCGGGATCACCGGTTGGGTGATGGATGTTCCGGTTTCCCGGGACGGGGATTGCGGCAGGGGCCCTCTGCCGTGTGGGGGTGTCCCTTGGGGCCGGGACAGGGCCCTTTGCCCCTTTTTTGTCACGCCACAAAAAAGAGGCGAAAAAAGGGCGCTCGCTCAAACGCCGCGAGGGGCTTGGTCTTTCTGTATCAGGAAACTCTCTCCATGCACACTGCGGACGCCATCCTGGCTTGTCCTCGCGTGCAGCCCAGCAGCGAAGGCGTCCATGCCTTCGCTGTCCTTTGCTTCTCTGCGACAATAAAATTCAAGTTTTCAAAGATCGAATGCAAGCCTGAATCATATATGTTTAAAACCCTCGGCGGGTCCGTTATGCCCTTTGTTATTAATACGTGCCGAAATGATACCTGTTAAAAAAATTTCCGGGGTCAGGGGAAAATTTGAGTTTTTTTTCCCCGGGCTCCGCTTTTTAAAACCGGTACAGGAGCATTATGGAACGAGCAACGGAGAAGCAACGGAGGAAGAACGGAGGAGCATGGTCGGGATCTGGCCGGGAAATTTCGGTATCGGCGGGTGTTCATGGTTTTTTTTATTACAACAGGGAAATTGTTTTAATATCTGGGAAGGGGATACGTATTATACAGTAGATATGCCTGTCGACAGGAGATGTGGGCTGCATCGGGGGCAGTGGATATTTTTATAATATGGGTAACATCAGATGAAATCGGGGTTGACTTATTAGAGTTAAATCCTATGTTTGAATAATGGAGTTTGTGGGGATGGATTGAGGGTGATTTGGTTTATGGAGTTAATGCGAATTGCGGATGAGGGTTGTTATATGACATTGTCTCGCCAACTTTATAAAAAGCCGCCATCCGTGGCGGCAATATGAGGAATTAAAAATGAATTTTAGGTTTATTCTTTTAATTTTATTACCCTTAATAATTTTTAATATTATATCATGCAAAGAACCTAGTAGATATTCCTATAATAAAGATAAAAGACTATTTTCTTGTATGCATAAAAACAAAACAATTTGTGTTGAATTTTATTCAAATAAATTTACTAGTAATGATGAAATTTCATCGACGAAGGATTCACAAAATTATTTATGTGATGGAGATTTAGTCAATTTCTGTGATGGCAATAATTTAAAAATTGTAGTAGAGAATATCCAGAAAACAAAAAGAACAAAAAAAATAGAAAATACAACTCATTGCTCAGATTTTGATCGTATAGATTACTATTATAATACATATAAAAATGATATTAAAACTATTAAAAATTATTATACTGCTAATTCAAATAATGAAAAAATAATATTTCATATAATAAATGAAAACAATTAATAACACAATAATATAAATATTATATGCCTACGCCATCCATGGCTTCGGAAACTATATGGCAAAATGGCGAGACAACGTCATATAACACGGCGTCATGCGCTGCGCTCACTGCGTTCGCTTGGGCTTCGCCAAATTTTGCCTTCGCTACGCTACGGCAAAACGTCGCATACGCCGGGAACGTTATGTGTAATGTCCGACTTGAATTTATTATTCTGATTCGCAAATCGGTAGTGGTCCCATAATTTTATTAAAGGAATGAATCATGAGTGACGAAAAAAACGAATTATCTGCACCAATGCGAGAACTTGTTCAAGATCTCGGGATTAATCCTGATAACGCACAAAACCTTGATTTAGGTGATATTTTTAAGACAGGAACAAGTCCTATGCTTTTTCTTACTAGAGTTAGCAATGTATATACGCATAGTCATCACCTTGAAAAAGAAAACTCTGACTTAAAAAAAAATTTAAACGATTATAAAGAAAAATTAGATGAAGCAAAATCACAAATTGTTGCCCTTCAAAAAAGTGAAATAATTTTACAAAAAGATAATGAATATTTATCAACGGTTGGACAAAATTCTATTCCCGGAACAATTTTATTTTCAATGGGTAGCGTTTTTATTGGTGTCTGTGGGGGATACATTAATGCAAAAACTTATTTGCCAGCATTTATAACAGGCTTAATCGGACTTGGTTGTTCCGTTTTGGCTGGTTATTTAATCAATCAAAGACCAAAAAAAGGATTAATCAAATGATTGAAAAAGAATATTATATCCCTTCAAATTTACAATGGAAAATTTGGAATCAGCGTCTTGAATTAATGAATAAAGAAATTAGAGAATATAGAATAACAAGTATTACAATGTCTACAATTGTTTGGGCTCTTGTTATAACTGGGAAATGGTTTGGTGAACCAAATAGTATGTCTTTCGTAGTAAGCATGACATTAGGTATGTCTGGTTTTCTTTGGGCTTTTTGTTATTTATACACATTGCAACTAAATAATTTTTTAATTCAAGATGTTTATTGGAGAGATGAGCCATACGATCTTGAACATGAGTCATATGCAATGATACTAAAAGAATTAGAATACAAAATAATAGCAAAGTCGAGAAGACTCAAGCTTATAAAAATGCTAATCTCAATTTCTATTATGATGACTATTGCAAGTATTTTTTCAGTAATCATTCTTAGTCGATCATTTTACTAAAAATAAGTTTAAAATAAATTCTATTAATTTGAGACTTACATGTAAGACGTCGGACACTACACATAACAAAGCTTACCTGCGGCGCTCGGAGTACCTCGCTTGGACTTCGCCACATTGCGGCAAAAGACCGCCGCAACGTCAAGTAAGCAATACGTTATGCAATTGCTCCCCCACTTTTTGTTGATCATTGAGGGATAATTGAATAGAAGGATTTATATGTACAGTGTGAACAATGAATTAGTTAAGAAAGCCATTAAATTTTTAAAAAAAGATATCTATGATGACTGGTTTTGTGACATTCAAAACTTTGATGATATTTTTAATGACATCAATAATATAACAAATATAATAAACGATAAGATTAGAAGTGGAAAAGGAATCTATTTAGCAGATAATCCAATATTATTTAATATCCCAAAAGAAAATGGTGCATTCAGATATACATTAGAATTATGTCCATTAGATAGATTGGCATATCATATATTTGGAATTCAATTGATTCGTTATTTAGATCGTTCGCTTCCCTTTAATGTTTTAGGCCATCGGAAAAATTTAGATGATAAAATGTTATTCAAACCAATGATTGAACAATGGAATAAATTTGAAAACTATACAAGGGTTTCTGGAATAAATAAGCATATAATCCAAACAGATATTTCAAATTATTTTGATTATATAAATATCAACAGACTCCGAATCGAATTAATAAACTCGGCATCTGATGCAAACCTATCATCCGAAGACTTTGTAAATTGTATTTATGCAATAGAGTCCATATACGCAATATTAAAACAAATATCATTCGATGGGGAAAGAGGCTTGCCTCAGAATAAAGATATATCTTCATTCTTAGCAAATATATACATGAGACCACTTGATAAATGCTTAGATGATGCAATTTATTTTAGATATATGGATGATATACGGATTATAGCTAATACTAGAGCGGATGCCAACCGCTATATGCTTTGCATTATAGAAGAATTAAGAAAATGTGGCTTATCATTAAATAGCAGTAAAACAAAAATTTTAATTCCGGGGAGCAACGAACATACAAATTTTTGTTGTGAAACGGATTTAGAGGCAAAAAAAACTGAATCATTGTTCAACAGCGGAAAAAGAAAGTACGTAATCGAGTCGTTTAATATAATTTATAACAATGTTATTAAATATATTGATGAGAGTAAAGTTAATGAAAGAAAATTTCGTTTTTACTCTAATAGAATAATTACATTTTTAAATGCAAAAGATATTAAAGTACCAAAAAAATTTAAAGAAGAGATTTCAAATAAATTAATCGGAGTTATTTCTGCAAGACCAGATTCTGCTGATAAAATATGTGCTTTAGTAAAAGCAATTGGGCCTTTTAAAAGATTACAAGAAGATCTTGTCAAGTGGGCTGTAACGCCTGATAATTTAACTTATGAATGGACAGTATATACAATTATTAAAACTCTTATTATGCAATCCTATAAATCAAAAATTTTGGATAATTATTGTAAAGCTTGTTTAAATGATATCAACATTCCTGATAATATTAGGGGTATCTCAGCTGTATATTTAAACAAAAAAGCAAAAAAATCTATCATCAATTTACTATCAATAAATAATTCACATTTTTTTCAAAGACATTTAATAATTGCACTATCAGAAATTAAACCGGATGTTCTACTGCAAAATATTATTTCAGAAAAAATATTACCGGACTTTAAAGGTCAACACCAGAATCTTTATAAACTTTCTCTGAATGATAACTTCTTCTATGTAAAAGAACATGAGCGAATCACACAAAGAGAATTAATTCAAGAGTTAAAAAACTATGCTTAATATTGCATTATTTTTCAACAACTCTCTTGAAGCGATTCCATTTGCATTAACTTTAATTAATAATAAAGTTCGTATTATCAGAGATTTTAGGCGTTTACGTTTCCCAGATAATATTATCACTTTAGGGTACACTGATACTATTGATTCATTTAGAAATCTAAGCATTCCATTTAACTCAACTCAAAGAAGACTTGAAATATTATATGCTTTAACAATATACTATTCTAAGGGTGACCAGCCGAAAAAATGGAAATTTCGTAAATCTGAAATCATTGGAAAATATATAGCACCTTCTGTAATCACCAACCTGAAACAATATGAAAATAGTGAGTTATCGTGGAGTGAATTTAGTAAAATTCTTTTTAGTCAAAAAACAAATTTATTAAATGCGGTTAAAAACGTATATGATCAACTTCTTACCGAATATACCCAAAATTCATTAGATAAACTGGCTTGGCTCGAAACTGAATATTTTATTGATAATTATTTTTTAATGAATCAATATAATGGAATTATGGTTGATAAAAATAAAATTGAAAAACAGCTTTTTGATATGAATTTTCAAAAATATTCTGCATTATTGTATTTAGAAAAAAATTATAATCTTGATATTTCGAGTTCATATTTATCTGATGAAAAAATAGACGAACTTATACTTTCTGAGTATAAAGATTTTGAAAAGACAGAAGAAATTACTAGTTTAATTCAAGTGATTAATACTTCTGATAACAGAATTGAATCAATAACTACAGTTAAAGAGTGCCGTATTGATTACGCAAATCTGATTAAACATTATTCTACGGATGATATCCCATATATATACCCACAATATGATGTAATTGGCAGTAGTAGTGGTAGAATATTTATTGCAAGCCCCGGTACACAGTACTTAAAGAAATCAAAAAGAGATATATTTTTAGCACAAAATGATCATACACTTACATATTTTGATTTTAGAAATTATGAACCTGGCATCGCTGCAGGTCTATCAAACGATAAAAATTTCATAAACTATTATAATTCAGGAGATATGTATTCTAAAATTGCATCTGAAGTTTATAATGAACCTGAAAGAAGAAAGGATGTAAAAATTTCAATCCTTATGTTATTATATGGAATGTCACCAGAATCATTACATTACTATTTTAAAAAAAATAACAATTTCAATCCTGACGGGGTTATTCATATTTTAAACGGTTTTCAACAGTTACAAGAATGGAAAAAAAGTATTTTGGATGATGTATTAAAGAAATATACTGTTGTTGATAAAACTTATACAAGAAAGTTTCTACCAAATAATGATTGGAAAATTAAAACATCAGCTGTGAATCATATAATACAGTCAACAGGTTCACGGATTCTAAAGCGTTGCATTAAAGAAATTATTAATATTGAAGGAATTAAAATATTAATACCAATGCACGACGCACTTCTTTGTGAAATTATTGATAGCAGATATGTGGAAATTAAAGAACAGGTGATTCGTATAATGGAGAGCATCTTTACTGATGAAGTGATGTATGCTACCTCTAGAGTAATTGTAACAGATTTTTCAACGGAAAAAAAATTTCTGTAAAATTATGAGAATCTTAATAAATATTATATTTATTAAGATTTAGCACATTAAAAAAAAGGGGCAACAGTATATATCGCGGCGTTATGCGCTATATCGCTTTAATCCTCGGCCTCCAACACATTTCCTCCTCTGCAACGCTGCGGTAAAAATGTGGCATATGCTGGGAATGTTGGATGACATTTTTGTTGCATTATGGATATAAAAGTTAAAATCATATACTTGGATTGGAATGTTATTAATCATTTACATGATGGTATTTTACCTATTGAATTGAAAAATCTATTAATAAGTTTACAGGAAGAACGAAAAATAATATGCCCTTATACAGCAGAACATCTTAGTGAATTATATAGAGATTCTGATTCAATACAAGATTCTGAGCATCGAATCCTTGCTTTGATAAAAACATTATCAGAAATTACTAAAAATATTCTATGGTATTTTGACTATAGGGATAATAACTATTATTTTAAAAAAATACATCCTTACCAATACTATTTAAATCAGAAAGAAGAAAAAGAAGAATATGGTTTTTCTATAAGATTTCTATATAGATTGATATTTTACTTTATGAAATTTCAAACAATTAAATTTACTAGAATAATTTCGAAACAATCTCGAATTAAATTTAAGGATATTCATATAAAAACAATTTACGATCCAAATAATCCGATTGGGAGTTTGATGTTAATAACTAGAAACTTAACTGAAATTAATACAAGAGCATTTGAACTTCAAAGAAATAAATTAAATTTATGTCCTAAGGAATTGAACAGTTTAGTGGGTGACGAATTGATAAAAAAAATTAATGATGAAATTGGTAAATGGACTAAAACACATGATTTCAATAGTATTGTGGATAGTTCACTTCAATATCAAAAGGGTGGTCAGTTCTATAAAGAAGCAGGTCTTAATACATTTTTAGAAATGATGGGTTATCACAAAGATAAAAAATCAATAACGATAGAAAGTAAATTGTCTGATAGCAACCATCTAATATTTGGTTTAAAAGCACATACATTTATAACTCATGATAAACGTTTGTTCAATAGAGCCTTACAAATTGCAAATATGGAAGATTTAACAACAAAGGTAATATGGGCAAAAGATGCAATAAATTACCTTGAATCTATATAAATAAAAACGTCGGCTAACGAGCCTCTAGAATAAACTGAACACTGGCACCTCCCCCTCCAAGCCCCGTTAGTGCACCATTATTCTTCTTGACTTTACACATAACATTGTGTAAATTTACCCCAGAGGTTAATCACATGGCAAGTAATTTAAATATAGATATGAAACTGTTAGATGAAGTTTATCAACTGGGAAATTTCAAAACTAAAAAGGAAGCGGTAAACGTTGCGCTTAAGGAGTATATTCAGAAGCATAGACAAAAAGACATGTTGAAATTTCTAAATAAAGTTGATTTTGATAAAGACTATGATTACAAAAAATCCAGAAATAGATGACAAAATTTATCATTGATACATCAGTATGGTCGGAAGCGCTTCGTCGAAAAAAGAATACGGTAAATTCATCAGAAACTGTTGTAAGAAAAATTATCGAAAATGATGATGAAATTGTTATTTTAGGTATTATTCTTCAGGAAATTCTAACCGGCATCTCAAATGAAAAATTATGTAGAGAGATAAAAGATATTCTGGATGATTTTGCATACTTAGATATTACAAAGAATGACTACATTTACGCTTCCGAGTTAAGTAATAAATGCAGATCAAAAGGAATAATTGCCGGATCAATTGACTTTTTAATAGCAAGTGCTTCCATCAGAAACGAAATACAACTGGTAACTTTCGACAAGGACTTTATTAATATCAGTAAACATTCCGATTTAAAAATTTTAGACATAGATCGTTTTCTTAAAAATAAAACTGATAAATAAAATAAAAAACAGCATATAACAAAGCTTGGCACATCCTGTGCCGGTCGAAAAAAACTTGAAAGTGATACCACCTCGTCATCAATTCAGTGGAAGGACATCGCAGCATTATTGATATCGATAGGTGCGGTGGCATCAATAAAACGATTTCTGGAAAACGCAGGTGTAAAACCATGATGGAATATAAAGGATATATTGGAATAGTAAACCATGATTCAGATGCGAAGATATTTCATGGTGATGTAATAAATACAAAAGATGTAATTACATTCCAGGGAACTTCCGTGAAAGAAATAGAAAAAGCATTTAAAGGCTCAATTGATGATAATATAAAATGGTGCAAAGAAGAGGGTGTAAATCCCGAGAAACCACATTCAGGAAAATTCAATCTAAGGATTTCTCCGGAACTTCATAGAGAAATAGCAGTAGCTTCAACGAAAATGAATATGTCTTTGAATAAATTTGTTGAGAAAGCACTTATCGATGAATTGTCACATGTGGAATAAAACTCTCTGTGTACAGTAACAGTATTTCCCCACCACCGCCCCCTCTCCCCGTGGGAGAGGGGGCCGGGGGGTGAGGTCACTTCTTCCTGGCCGTCATGAGGTTCGACTGTCCCTTGCCTGCATTGTAGCCGTAGCTGAAGGGAAGCACGCCCGTGGACTGTTTCGCAAAGGCCTCCTTCAGGTCCTTCTGGCCCCTGTTGGCGAAGAGGGCAATGGGTTTGTCATAGACGCCGTGGAAACCCAGGTCCCATTTCGCCGCCGGCAGGTACCGCAGCGGAACGCCCGAATCATCCTGAACGATAAAGCTAGAGTCGGCGATGACCGCCGCCCTGATCTTCGTGAATTTAATGTCGTCGTTGTGCATGAGGTACGAGGCCGACTTGATGAAGGTCATGTAGGGGGCGCCTTTATCGATATAGGGAATGAAATTCGGTGAATTTTTCCCCAGCGAGTAATCGATGACGTTCAGCATGAAATAACGGATAACCTGTACCGGTCCGTTTCCCTTTCGGAAGGATATTTCCACGCCGGGGATTCTTTTTGACGCCGGGGGGTTCTGCCAGGTGATCTTCACGTCGGATTTCTCTCCGGCCACCAGTTCACTCTTCGCGTTGATGGCAACGGTGCGGGCGCTCACTATGTCGCAGTCGTTCTGTATGAGGAAAATCATGATGAGGCCGCAGATGCTGTTGAAGGAATCATTGCCAAGTTGCTTTTCCATGCCCCTGGTTCTGAAAAAATTGACATTGAGGATGCTGTTCAGGGAATTCATCACACCCAGGAGTCCGGCGCGGATTTTATCCTCACTGATGTCGTACGGGTCCGGGACTATGCCGGGCAGTTCAAGGCCGAACATGGTATAGGTTTCATTGTTGGGGAAAAAGGCCAGAACATTCATGATGTCGGGTCCGCTGAAGGGGTAGAGGACATTTTTTTCGACTTTGGCCGGTGCATACCGTTTCCACCAGGCCGTCATGCTGTTCAGATTGGGTTTCTGAAATTTATTCCACCCGTCATTGAGCTGCCGGGTATAATTCTTGTAGTATTTTGTCTGTGTATAGGAATAGAGCGATGATGCTTTATCGATGCTCCTGCCGGCAAGAAACCGGGCTGTTTCATTGTATCTGTTCGTATTGGCCGACCCTGGGGTCTCTTTTCCTTCCAGTACGGGTGCAAAGTGCATAACAAAGGCGAATGCAAGGGCTGAAAATAAGGCCATGGCGGTGAATATATTTTTCTGTGTTTTCCGGTTCTGTGACATGTGAAATCTCCCTTCTGGTTTGATAGGGTGGTGGACCAGGACAGGTCCCGTACCCCTGAAGCGGAATACTACAGCGGGGAATTAATCTTTTGTCAAGCCATATATTTTTCTTGACGGATTCATTTTAATATTACAGTAAAGCGTATTGTAAAAAAAATTAAAGCCGGAAGTTAAAACAAATCATGGATAAAAAAAATACTGCCTTCCTCTCAGGCGCACTATTCGCCCTTGTTGTGCTGTTTTTTACGGGTTGTACGGTTAAACCGGAAAATGTCGCCTCGCCAAGTGTTAAAATCGACTTCGCCATTCAGGATAACAAGGAAGTGTACACTGTCCATTTCAGCGGCGGTATACGCAATGAGAACAATAGCGTGGCTTTTCTCAATATGAAAGGAACAATCCGTCTCATTGATCCCGAGACGAAAAAGGCCGTGGACTCCTTTCCCTTTGAAGTGCCGGTAATCCTTCCCTTTGATACGGGAATCCTGGATTTACAGGTAGTGCGGACCGATGCGGAAATCGGGCCTCTCCTTGATCTGCTGAAGATAAACAGGGAACAGCTGGTCAGTGAAGGATCATCGTCGGGCAATTTTATCGAGGAAAATGACCTGGTCCTGACGGACCTTGGCTATGAGAAAAAGAATATCATAACTCTCCTTCAGGAAAAAAAATAATGACTATATTCAACGACACCAAACTCTATTTTTATTTCGCCATCGTGACTCTCGCGCTTGCCCTCATCACCGCGTCTCTTTCGGCATATTCCCGTTTTTCCGTAGAGCCCCGTATTCATTCGCTCCTTAACAGTGAAAACAACATGCAGGACAATTACCGGCAGGCCTATATCCTCCTGAGAAATCCCCAGATTTTCGCCCTCTATGAGCATTTCGATATAGACGGTATGAAGATCAAGAACTCGCTCATATATTTTGATAACAAGGTATATGAAGGCAAGGAATTCATCCCCGATGAAAAGAAATACCTGGAGCTCCTCCTGCAGAGAAGAACCGATGGCTCACAGCTGGGTTTCAATACCGTGGTATACCTGCTGATCGTATCGTTTCTGGCATGGGCGATGTTCTTCTATGAAAGAAGGAAATTTCAGCCCGTATCATAGATTAACCTCGCAAATTCATCTTGACGTATTCGTTTTATTCCTGTTATACTTGTACGGATACCTATTGAATTATTGTTAACCGGACCGGTGTATGCCCAAAAGAATCCTTGTTGTTGACGATGAAGAGCTCGTACGGAAAATGCTGCACAAAGTGCTTTCTCTTGCCGGGTACGATATTATCCCCGTATCCAACGGCAGGGAAGCGCTGGAGCTGTTAAAGTCAGGTCCTGTGGATCTCATCATTCTCGACATGAACATGCCCGGGATGAACGGAATCGATTTCCTCATGGCCATCAGGGAAAAAAACGTGACGCATGTTCCCGTACTCATGATGTCGGGAAGCTCCGACCCGGAACATCGGGCCGAGGCATACCGCCTGGGAGTATATGACTTCATCAGAAAACCGGAAGACACTGAAGTCATGCTGAAAAGAATTGAAAACGGCCTGCATATCGGCGATATGATCAATTTCAATGAGTTCATGAAGGTTGAACTCCTCATGGCCAGGAAGCTGCAGAAATATCTTTTCCCCGATCCCCTTGTGGCTACCGACAGATTCATCATCAATATATGGTCCAGGCCTCTCTCCGATATCGGCGGTGATCTCTATGACTATGTAATTTTCAGGAACGGCGATATCCTGTATTTTGTCGCCGATGTCTCGGGTCACAGCATATCGGCGGCCCTGTACACGGCCATCGTGAAAATGGTGTTCCGGAACGCGATTAAAGATAGCGATGACCCGGCCGGTATCATGAGCATTATGAACAGGGAGTTGAGCGAAAACCTTCCCCTGGAATCATTCGTTACCATGTTCTGCGGGCGTCTTGTGCGGGCCACAGCGGAAATGGTCTACTGCAACGCGGGTCACCCGCTTCCCTATCTTGTCAACACGCGGGGAATAAAGGAACTGCAGGGCAATGGTGCCTTCCTGGGGCCCATAAAGGACGCGGTCTACGCCGACAGCAGTATCAGGCTGGAGGCCGGTGACGGGGTACTGATCTATACCGACGGAGTCGTTGATCTGCTGAAAAATCCTCAGAATACAATAGACGAAGACATATTCATGCGGGCCCTGGAAGACACGGGGACCGATGCCCTGGAAAAGTTCAGCCGGATAAGGGATATGCTTTCCGGTGATGATACAATCTCCATCGATGACTGCACCCTCATGATGATCAAGTATACGGGCTGACGGGGCGTTTGTCGCGAGGATGAGCTACAGGATCGTTGTCGTTTCCGACAGTCATGGCAATCTTCATGCGCTACGGCGAATAGTGGAACATGAATATCCCTTTGACATGCTCATTCATTGCGGTGACGGCGTGGGGGACCTTTTTCACGCCGGGATTCCCCTGGAGGCGGTTGTTGTCAGGGTTCCCGGCAATGTCGATATGGGACGCGTAACAGACATGGAGCAGGTCGTTTTCCACGATGTGGGGGACCGGCGCATCATGGTGACCCACGGAGACCTGTTCCGGCTGCATCAGGGATATGAGGATATTCTGCGTGAAGGCCGAAAGAGCGCGGCTGACTTTATCTTCTTCGGCCATACGCATAAAAAATTCCTTCTTCCCGGAAAACCCCTGCTGTTCAATCCGGGCCCCGTCAGCAGCGGCGTTTATGGCCTTGTTACTATTGACGGGGAATGGCGGTTCGAACACAGGCGCCTGGAAGAGGGGCAATGAAACGCTATCTTAACCGGCGTGCCGCAGGTGTCGGTAATAACTGGCCGGACGAGCCCACTCAGGGCATATTTTCCCCCTCTGTATGTTCTGTATTGTCGCCACCGACAGTTTCTTCTTTTTCCTCCTCCACAGCGACTTTGCCTTCCAGGGCGGCCATTTTATCCGAGGCAAGCCCGGCGAAAATGGAGGAAGATGATTTCAGGTTCTGCAGCTTTTCAAGGGCCTCTTCCCATAGTTCCGGCTTAACTTCAGTTTTCTTTTTTGCCAGAACGGAACAGGCCTCTTCGTAGGTCCTTGCCTCAAGGATCAGAGCGGTTTCGGTACTGAATCCGCCCTGTACCCATTGTTTTGTGATATATTTTTCTCCTATTTTGCCCACGTATACCTGTACCCAGTTACCCTTTTCTTCCATGATGAAACCGATGGTTCCCCGGGGAATCGTGGCTTCAACTTTGCTTCCTTCATTGTTCCGTACATGGGCTTTGGTATCTTCAATGAATACCAGGGGCCTGTCCGCCAGGTTGGCGGCGGCCACGAATCCCTTGCTGTCGTCGGAGAGTTTGACAGAGGCTATCTCAACGGGTTTATTTTTGATAAGCACCTTCTCCAGGGCGAGAAGATCGACTGATTCGGTTTTAGAAAGCGTGGCGAGCCATGTGTTAAGCTCCCTGTCCTTGTATACCGGTGTCGAATAACGGGCATATTTTTTAGCAAGGGAGATTTCGTCCGAATCGGGGCTGTTTTTCTTGCAGCCCGGAGTGATGGAAATAAGAAGTATGAGAACCAGAACCGGAATTCTTTTCATTATGCGATGCCTCCTGAGTGATTTCTTCGTGAATGATATGCTCCTGGAGCGGGCTTTGTCAAGCAAATATGAAAAAGATTCGCCGTGCTTTTTCGTGATCAGCGGCTGTAGATGATAACGTCGCCTTCGCTGTCGATTTTTTTATAAAGCCGTTTTACCTGGTCGGAGTAATCGGAGCTTCCCCGGTAAAGGCGCATAATGGCGTTGACATAGTGGATGGTTGAATCAATGGGCGGAATGGCCATTCTGCGTTTTACGCGGCCAAGGCCTGCGTGGTATGCGGCCAGGGCCAGGGGGATATCATTCTGGAAATAAGAGAGAAGGGATCTGAAATGTTTTACTCCCGCTCGGACATTTTGGCCGGGATCGAAGGGATCACTCACCTTGTAACAGTCCGCCGTTTCCTGCATGAGCTGCATGAGCCCCATGGCACCGGCCACGGAAACGGCATCGGCCCTGAAGTCCGATTCGATCTTGATAATGCATTTGATGAGCAGCGGGTCCACCTTCTCTTCCGATGCGACCTGTTCAATGAGGGAATCATACCTGCTGGAGAGATTTTTGGTGACGGGTTTTCCTCCCTCCCATGGCGGCGTGTTGTAATAGGTTATGTTGCCTTCCCGGTCGACCTGCTGATATATCCTGGCGACGGCCGGGCTGTCCTGATGCATCATGGCAGCTGTAAACAGGAGCGTCATAACGGCGGTAATTATATGGATATGTAATTTTTTCATTTGTAAATACCGAAAGTATTCTCCTGCTATCATTTTCCCTGAATCGCGCAAGTACAATTTATTAAGTATTTATGTCGTATGACGTTTACTGGAATCAATATCCGTCCGTATATCCTCTTATTACGCGATTGCATGGTGTTTTCGTTCTATTCTAAGAACTATTAAAAAATAATATAGAAATATGACTGAATCAATGCTGGAATTTTTCATTATCCTGAAAGCTCTTTTTTTTATTGATTAATCATGTTTTCAATGATACCATTTTTTTACTGATCCTGCTGAAGTATGAATAGCGCATGACTTAAATGTATCCAAAAAATGATCACAAAAGTGGAGCTGGGCCATGGGACAAACTGATATTCTGAATGTTTTCATGGGAGAGGCCAGGGAAATCATTACCAACCTGGAATCCGATATTGTAAATCTCGAGGAGAATCCCCGGGATGAGACAATCATCAATGGCGTGTTCCGGTCCTTTCATACGTTAAAGGGAAGTTCGGGCATTGTAGGTCTCACCGGAGTCTATGAGTTCACGCACCGGGTGGAAAGTCTCATTGACGAAGTCCGATCGGGGAAATTGTCGATAAATGATGCGCTCATCGATGTGGTACTGGAAAGCATTGACTGGGTCAAGACAGAGATATTCGGGTCCGAGGAGAAAAAGAGCGACCACGATGAAAAACGTATTGATCTTCTCAACCGCATAACACACATCCTTGGCAAGACGGCAGTGAAGCCCCAGAAAAAGGAGCAGGAACAAAAAAGCAGGCAGGATATGCATCACGGTCTGCGTTATTATCATATAAAAGCCAGGTTCAGGGAAGATATATTCGAGTTCGGTATTGATCCGCTGATTCTCATGGAAGACCTGGCCGGTCTGGGTGAAGTGATCGCCCGGCGCGTCGACAAAAAAAAACTGCCCCTCTTCAGGGATTTTGATCCTGAAAAGTGTTACCTGGGCTGGGACATTGTCCTCAAATCGGACCAGCCGATTGACAAGATCAAGGCGGTTTTCCTCTTCGTTGAAGATGACAACGAAATTGAGATTAAGGATGTTACCTTTGATTTTTATGAAAACGAGGAGCTCGATGTCACCACCGATGAAATAAAAATCGGTGAAATCATGGTGAAGAAGGGGATACTCACTGAAGATGAACTGGAAGAGGTCATAGCCTTTCAGGACGACGTGAATAAAAAACTTGGGAACATAATAGTTGATAAGGGATACGCAACGGAAGAACAGATAAACGATGCCCTGAAAGACCAGGAAAAATTAAAGAAAAAAATTGAAACAACCACAATCCGTGTCGATACGTTAAAGCTGGACAATCTCATGAACCTCCTGGGGGAAATTGTGATAGGACAGTCGAGCCTGATGCGGATTGCCGAGGAAATGGAGGAGGAGTCGGGATTTAAACTCAAAAACGCCCTCTATGCCCTGGACAGGACCACCCGGGAATTCCAGGGACAGATCATGTCAATCAGGATGATACCCATCGGCCCCACCTTTGAGCAGTTCAAGCGTTTCGTCAGGGACAGCTCGCATTCCCTGGGGAAGGATATCAGGCTGGTAATCGAAGGCGGGGAGACCGAGCTCGACAAAACCGTGATTGAAAAAATCGGTGATCCCCTGAAGCACATGATACGAAATTCCATCGATCACGGGATCGAGAGTCCCCGGGAGCGTGAAGCGGCAGGGAAGTCCGCGCAGGGAACTATCGTGCTTAAGGCTTACCATCAGGAAGGCAACGTATATATCGAGATTATCGATGATGGGAAGGGAATATATGTCGACAGGGTAAAGGAAAAGGCCATTGCAATGGGACTTGTCAAGCCCGATGATGACCTGAGCAGGGAAAAGATACTGTCATTTTTGTTCATGCCCGGTTTCTCCACGGCCGAGAAGGTGGGAGATCTTTCCGGAAGGGGCGTGGGCATGGATGTTGTGAGAACGAATATCGAAGGATTGCGCGGCAACGTGGAAATCCGGTCCAGAGAGGGCCAGGGCACGACCATGCGGTTAAAGCTGCCGCTGACACTGGCGATCATTGACGGTATGCTGGTGAATATCGGTAATTATATCTACATCATCCCGCTCCTGTCAGTCGTGGAGTCTATACGCCCCAAACAGGACGGCATCAAAACCGTTGAAGGCAAGGGAGAGGTTATCCAGGTTCGGGGAGAATATGTTTCCCTCGTGCGGCTTTACGATATTTTCAAAATAGAATCACGCTGCCATGATCCCTGGGAGGGACTCGTTGTAATCGTTGAGTCCAATACGTCGCGTATCGGTCTGCTGGTCGATGACCTGGTAGGGCAGCAGCAGATAGTGATCAAAAGCCTGGATAATTTTATTACGGCCAGCCGGGCCGTTTCCGGCGCGGCAATTCTCGGTGACGGCAGGGTCGCCCTGATCATCGATATCTTCGGATTAATCGAAGAACTGGGGAATCGTTGAGCCGCTGATCAGGCAGGCTGTTGAGAATGAATTCTGTGTATACTGTCAGGGAACAGGGAGGAGTTTTTATGGAAATTGACAGCGATTTTATCGGTGTAAAACAGGTGAAAAAATTCTACGATGATTTTGTCAGGGAACTGGATGCCGCCGATGAAGTAATGATTGATTTTTCCAGGGTGAAGAGGGTGGACCTTTCCATCGTGCAGGTTATCATCGCGGCAGGCCGTGAGGCTCGGGGGAGCGGTAAGATGATAAAGCTTAAAGGCGTGTCAGATACGATTAAGAAACAGATGCATATCTGCGGTTTAAAAACATGACATGGTATTACATAATATAACAGGAATGGCAATGAACTATTTCAGCGGGAGGACTCGATGGATAATAAATATATCATGATAATTGATGATTCACCGACAATACGAATCAGTGTCGAATTCGCAGTGAAGAAAATGGGATATCCCATACAACATGCGGAAAACGGGGAAGACGCCCTGGAAAAAATTAAAGAGATAAAATCCCAGGGCGGCGATGTGGCAATCTGTATCTGCGACATAAATATGCCCCAGATGGACGGCATAGCCTTTATCAAGGAATTCAAGAAGACGGACAAGTTCACACCGGTGATAGTTCTGACAACGGAATCGGGGGACGTTAAGATTAAAGAGGGTAAGGAAGCGGGAGCTTCGGGATGGATAGTCAAGCCGTTCCAGCCTGCGGACCTTGTCCAGGTAGTGCAGAAATTTCTTAAAGCCTGATCTGTGGGCAAGAATGGAATTCCGGCAGTCAATCGATGATTAAAAGTGATAGCAGCAAATTCAATAAGCCCTTATATATACTGTATCCCGGTGATTATTTCGCTACGAAAGATGATTGCGTCATGGGAACGGTGGCGGGGTCGTGCCTCTGCGTCTGTCTCTACGACAAGATGCGGGGTATCGGCGGCATGGGGCTTTTTATCGTGCCCGGCGGTATAGGTACGGAAGGGATTGTCATGAGCGAGATCGCACGGAGCGGTATTACCAGCATGGAGTACCTGATGGGCGAATTGGTTAAACAGGGCGGTGACAGGAAATTCGTCAAAGCGAAGATTTTTGGGGCTGGATATGCCGGCACCGGAGTCGGGACCGAATTGATTGAGGCCAACATCCGGTTTATCCATGAGTATTTTACCCTGGAGAATATTCACGTGGAGCGGAGCGACCTGGGTGGAGATTTCCGGAGGCGGCTTTATTTTATTCCGCGTGAAGGAACGGTTTACAGGCAGATACTGAAGAACAACGAGGAGGCATCGGAATTTACAAAGCTGGAAAAGGAATATATCGACACCGAATTTCGCAGCAAGAAGAGAGTTGGAAGAATCGTGCTTTTTGAATAGAATTCAGGACATACGGGTAGTGTAATGCTTGTCAACGATATTGGTGATAATGAGTTTTATCTTTTCAGAGATATCATATACAGGGAAGCCGGTATTAAACTTTCCGATCTGAAAAAAAGCCTGCTGCAGGCACGGTTGTCCCGCCGCTGTCGCTTTCTCGCAATTCCCACATTCAACGATTACTACAATTTCCTTATGGAGAATTACGATGAGGAAAAAATTCACTTCATAAACGCCATAACGACAAACAAGACGGAGTTTTTCCGGGAGAACAGGCATTTTGAGCATATGCGTGATATTTTTCTTCCGGAATTTGAATCACGCAATACAAGGGAAATCCGCATCTGGAGCGCCGGCTGCTCAACTGGAGAGGAACCCTACAGTGTCGCCATCACGCTCATGGAATATTATGAAAACCGGAAAAAGCCCGTTATAAAAATTCTGGCCACGGACATCGATACAAATGTTTTGCAGACCGCCGCCGAAGGTATATACAAAAAGGATGTTGTCGAGAATATAGACATGCCTGTTTTAAAAAAATATTTTCTGCGGGGGAAGGGCGAAAACGGCGGGCTTTTCAGGGTACGCGATGATTTAAAAAAGATGATATATTTCAGGAGGCTGAATCTCATGCAGGAGCACTATCCCATGAAAGACCCCTTTGATATCATTTTCTGCCGGAACGTGATCATATATTTCGACAAGGAAACCCAGGTAAATGTTTTCAAACGATTTCACCGGTATCTTGATGACAGGGGATGCCTTTTTATAGGGCATTCGGAAAACATAACTACCATCACCGATGATTTTGTGTTAACGGGAAATACAATTTACGCCAAAGCGGGCGGAGGGAAACGGTGATACGTTTAAGCCGTTAACCCCGGAGGATGAAGTGATGTATGAAAGACATAGTCTGAAATATAATAAATTGATCAAGATTATTCATCCCGGCGAGTTCTTCGCCTCCAATGAGGATGAACTCATTGGCACGCTATTGGGCTCCTGTGTGGCCCTTTGTCTGCATGACGGGAAAAACGGAGTGGCCGGCATGAATCACTTCATGCTTCCCGGCAGAATATCCAGCAGCGATATATTTTCAGACCGCTCGGCCCGGTACGGCATTACGGCCGTAAACAAGCTCCTGGCTGCCGTTCAGAATTGCGGTGCGGTTAAGGCGAACCTGACGGCGAAAATTTTCGGCGGCGGGCACGTGCTGGATTTTATGGGAAACTCCGAGAGTATCCCCATGGACAATATTCGCGTAGCCCGTGTCATGATGGAAATGGAGGATATTGAGATTGTCACCAGTGATGTGGGTGACAATTTTACACGAAAACTCATGATGGATGTGCGGAGCGGGAAGGTGTATCTGAAAAAATCCACCAAGGTGGAGGTTTTTGAGAACATTATGCAGCGGGAACAGGAGTTCGTTCAAAGGAGATTCCACGGTGGAAAAGATCAAAGTCCTGATAATTGACGATTCGGCAGTGATGAGGAAATTTCTGACCGACACGCTTTCCCGGTCGCCCCGGATCGAAGTGGTGGGCACTGCCATTGATCCTTTCATCGCCGTGAATAAAATAAAGGCGCTTAAACCCGATGTCCTCACCCTCGATGTGGAGATGCCTCGTATGGACGGCCTGACCTTTCTTTCGAAATTGATGATTGCCAGCCCCATGCCGGTTATCATGGTGAGCACACTCACTGTCCAGGGAGCCGATGTGACCCTCAAGGCTCTTCATCTGGGGGCCGTTGATTTCATGCTGAAACCTGCCATTGACAACGAAAAGGAGGTGCAGGATTTTTCCCGTCTCATAATGGAAAAGGTATTCATGGCATCACAGGTGAAAATGAGCGGACGCTTGGCCGCGCCCATGCTCGAGGTGGAAGAGAAATTCAGCGCCGATGTCATTCTCGCCAAGCGTGATCCCCTGAAGACAAAGGTGCGGAGTGAGCAGATCGTGGCCATAGGCGCGTCCACGGGAGGCACCGAGGTCATAGATGAAATACTGGTGAGCCTTCCCGATTCGGTGCCCGGCATCGTCATTACACAGCACATGCCGGAAAAATTCACCGAGGCCTTTGCCAACCGGGTCAACACCAAGACAAAAATTCTTGTCAGGGAAGGGAAGCACGGCGATCGTCTCTACCGGGGCATGGCCCTCATCGCGCCGGGGGGCAGGCACATGCTTCTCCGGGCCGACAGCAACGGCTATTACATCGAAGTCAATGACGGGCCTCCCGTCAACCGGCATAAACCGTCCGTGGATGTGCTTTTCCGTTCCGTGAGCCAGGCCGCCGGCAGGGCCGCCACGGGAATTCTCTGTACCGGCATGGGAAATGACGGCGCGGCCGGTCTCCTGGAAATGAAAGACGCCGGGGCTTACACCGTGGGCCAGAACGAAGCCTCGTGTATCGTTTACGGCATGCCCCGCGAGGCCATGAAACTGGGCGCCACCTGTGAGGAGCGGAATATCGGGGGGATAATAGATTTTATAAAAAATATAAAGTGACCTGCGCAGTACTATCCTGCCGACTCTTATGATGTTACCGGACAAGTGAGTAAATCCACTCCAATGAGTTCATGTAAACAGTTATGCTTTTCAATATTATCGTTGACTAATTGTCCCGGCCTGTTATGAAGTGTTCTTCATCTGCGGATTTTTGAAAAGTCCCGATACACAACCATGCACAGTTCAATTGCCTTTGATGCGGAGGAAGATATGTTCAGGAACAGGAAAATCATAATTGCGGCTGCCCTGCTGGGCGCCTGTCTATTTTTCAGCCAGTCAATTTTTTCCCAGGAGAATGGCGATAACGCCGCTGCGGAAAAAGAAAAGACCGTTGCGATAGAGAAAAAAACCGACACCGGCGGCCTGGCGGATAAAATACAGCAGGATAAAAAGCTGAAACTCACCGTGGACCGCGTCATCGAATATCTTCTGCGCAACAACCTGGACGTGAAGCAGGCCCTTCTGGAATACAAGGGCACGGGCTCGGCCATGAGGAACTACCAGAGCAAATATGATTATACTGTTTTTGGGAACATCGGCCATAGCTTTGAAAAGAATCCCAATGAAAGCACGGTAATATTTAATGGCGAATCGACCAGAACCACGAACATAACAGCCGGTATATTCCGTAATTTTAACACGGGGACAAAAGTAAGTGTCAGTGCGAACAGTGTGATCATTGACAGCCCCCGTGATCCCATCTCGGGCTTTCCACCCATGGGAGGGAAGGGCTATCAGAACAATCTGAAGGTGGAGCTGGAACAGGACCTCATGAAAAACCTTTTCGGCGCCACGGACCGCATGACGGAGCAGAGCATCTCCAATGCTGAAAAAATGCAGAAACAGGCCGTGAAGATGAAACTGTCGGGGCTGCTTGTCGAGGCCCTCATAGGGTACTGGAATGTGGCCATTGCCGAGGAAAACGTGAAGACCGGTCAGGAGAATCTCAAAAGTACCGAGGAAATACGGAATCTTATCGCCCGTAAACTGCGGCTGGGCCTTTCAGAAAACGAGGACATCATGGACTGGAACAGCAAGGTGCTCCAGGGAAAGACCAACGTGGATATGGCCAGGAAATATCTCTTTGACGCCAGGCTCGCCGTGCTCCGAACCCTGAATCTCGACGAGGGCCTGGAAATAGAACTGGGCCAGACCTTCCAGAAGACCGGACCGGAAATCAGCGTGGAGCAGGCCCTGAAGGACGCCTTTGTGAAGCGCATCGACTACAACAACCAGCGCGTCATGATAAAAAACGCCGAACTGGAATATAAAATGGCCTATCGGAACCTCTATCCCTCGTTGAAAATGAAGGCCAGTGTGGGAAGCGCCGATTATGACCCGGCCTATGGCGAATCATTCAATACGATAAATGAAAACTATTCCGTGTCCCTTGAAGCAACCTATCCCCTGGGAAACACGGCGGCAGAGACGCGCCTGCGGGACGCGCGCCTGAATATCCAGAAGTCCCATGTGCAGCTCGAGAGTCTGGAGAAGTCCATGCGCGATGAGATCAAGTCCCTGGTGATGCAGTGCGATGTGGACTTCAAAGTCTATGAACAGACGAAGCAGGCCCGGGAGTATGCCGAGAACTACTATTTCCAGGTGCTCACCAAGTTCCGCCGCGGCCGGTACAGCGCGGTACAGCTGAAGCTCGCCCTGGACAGCCTGTTTATGGCGCGCCAGCAGGAGCTGAAGAGCCTGGTGGATTACAACATCGCACTCCTGCGGAGGGACTTCGCCCGCAATGTTATTTTTGAAAATTTTGCCATTGATATTGAAACGATTTTAAAGCGGGTGGAGAATTGATATTTTCCGTATCGTAGAGGCGCTGCATGCGGCGCCTCTACAACCAACAACCGCAATAATCCTATTGCGCCTTAACCTCTTTGCATCTCTCCAAACAGCGTTTGTATTCCTTGTCGCAGCGCACTGAGCAGTTATCGACATGAAAGGTTTCATTGTTGGAGTTGTACCTGTAGCGGTCACGCTCGCTGTTGTTCTGGCGGTAATCAATGCCGGCGGGCTCGCAGGACTTTCGGCATTCAAGGCTGGTGCATTTGCAGAGCTCCTGGCAGGCCGGGTCCTTTATGCTGCAGGGATTGGCGCAGGCCGAGAGCATGATGCCTGTTACTGAGAAGAAGGATATAAGAAAGAATAATTTTTTAATCATGGGTGTTTCCCCGGAATGGATGTAAAATGGGATATATTGTGTGGCCTCTGTAGGGACGCGATTAATCGCATCCCTACAGAGGCCACTATTTTATTATAGAATCAATATGTTTTTGCTTTGAAATCGCTATCGCCATAATTTTCTGTCGTACTACAAATTGAGTTATTTGTAAAATTGCCGTCGGTATATCCATTTGTATTGCTGACAGGTTCATTATCGAAGATGACAGTTCCTGCCTGTTGACATTTAGTAACGGAATCCCCATTTTTGTAAATTACGGTATATTCTGTATCCGTACTGCTCTTAAAAATCTGAAGATTGAAGGTGTTATCGTTATTTCTCAATGAAAGACCCGAATATTGTATATTTTCATATGTACCGTTATAATAAATAATGAGGCACGAAGCACCTGCAACACAAGACTCACCCGCTACACTGGTATAAACCTTGTTTTCAACCGGTGTAGTTATATCGTCATACGTCGTATCAAAATCCATGGTCACAAATCCCTTTTCCGTGGATGAGTCGAAGTTGCCGGCACACCCCAGGGCCGCAACCATAAATATAGAAAGCAGTACGGTAATTTTCTTCATCATTGTTCCTTTTCCAGAATATAAATAATCGTAGGACTTACTTATGCAGGCAATGCTATTTTCTGTCAAGCATATCAGGCTTTTTCATGCTCTTTTCGTCGCTGATATTTTTGTCCGCGGACCCGCGGCATTCCGGCGACATTCACGTGGGTATTCCCATTTTGGGGAAGATGACGCGGTTCAGAAGAATCCATACGGCCAGGATGATAATGAGAGTAATATACGAGTCCATTCAGTCCTCACTAATTAAAAGATGCAAAATAAAATATATAAATATAGTAAAATGTTGAGTGTGATATTACACTTGCAACGGTATTAGTATCAGTGTGTCGGGAGTAGCAAATGTTTCACCGTATTATCGTTGAAGGCCGAACAGGGCTCTGACCCCGCATTGTTTTTGGGGATACGACACGATAGGCTCTGACCCCTGTTTTTCAGACACGGCACAAAACAGGCTCTGACCCCCCTGTTCTTCGCACCCTTCGCGATCTTCCTGTGAATTCCACCCTCTTCGTATTATTTGACAATTGTTCTTAAAATAAGATTGGTTTTTGTCTCTATGCCTGCCGAAAGTTACTATAAAGAAGAAATGAAAAATATCCGTGATTTTTCTTGACTCCTGTCTGTTTTTCTGTATGATAGAAATCAAGTCAGGTCAGGGAAAATCCCGGTAATCAGGAGAAAGACATTGAAAAAGAACGCAATCATTCTGACAGCCATACTCTTCATGTTCGTATCATCGTCGGCCTTTGCTTTGAATAATTTCTATATTGATGGTTTTGGATCACTAGTAACAACCAATGACGCCAAAACACAGTTTGGCGGGGGGCTTGGTATCGGGTATAATATTATTGATAGCTGGAATTTAGTATATAAATTTCAAATGGACCTCTATTCAGAAACTTATCATAATACATCAAAGACCATGGATTACAAATATATGTCAAATCTCATTGGTGTTGAATATGTCTGGAAATTTGGCAGAATTGGATGGCGTTCATCGATTTTAGCCGGTATGTCTTCGGTCACGATACCTTATGTTGGAAATGATTTTGGTTCACCTACCATATATACAAATCACGAACTTGATAAAGATGACTACAGCGGTGGTATTGTTATGGCGATAAACACCGGCGCCCAGTTTGACCTGACCCAGCATGTGGCCCCCTTTTTGGATCTGGGTTTTCACTATGATATTTATTCTAAAGAAAAGAAAGACTATAACTATAACAGTTTGATGAATACGTCTCCTATTAAACTTTATGGCATAAACGTCTTAGTGGGTGTCCGTATCACCATCGGCAGCAATAGTAGCATTGGTGCCGATTATTAAAATAGTGCATATTCCATAGCAGCAAAGCAATGCCCGGTCCGCAGCCGGGCATTTCTAATTATTAAAAAATGTATTTTCCCGGTTCTGCACTAAAACTGTAACCGGGCAGGGAACTATCACCCCTCATATTTATATTTCATTTTATGCAAAAAGTATCTTGATTTTTAGGGCGCCGTGATGTACCTTTTTAACATAGACGTAACTGTTCTTTGAAGATACACTTTGACACCGGCGCGGTTTGTTCATTACATGGATACGGTTGGATGCGCAGCGTATCATGATCAGTGCAGTGGAGTATACATGGCAGGTTCCTACAGATTAGATATAAAACAGTCGCAAAAACTGGTTATGACCCAGTCCCTGAGGCAGAGCATTGAAATGCTTCAGCTCTCGACCCTGGAGATGGCCCAGAAAATATCGGAAGAGTTCCTGATTAATCCCACCCTGGAAGAAGACTATCAGACCATTGAAACGCCCGAGTCCGATGAAGGCGATATCCTTGAACGGAACCTCACGGGCGATGATTATTTTTCCGAACGGCATGATGAGCTGGAAGAGCGCTTCGGCGATACCAGCGACAGCGGCATGTCTTCCGATTTTGAGTTCGACCGGAAACGTCAGTATATTGAGAACGCCGTGTCCCAGGATGAGTCCCTGGTGGAGCATCTCCTCTGGCAGGCGAAAATGACGGCGCGCGATGAAAAGGACTACCTGCTCTACGAGGGTGTCATCACCTCCCTGGACGAGAACGGGCTCCTCGCGGCGCCCCTGGAGGACATAGCACGGGACTTCAAGGTCTCCCCGGAGACGCTGAGGGAAAAGGCCGCTGTGATCCAGCTTTTCGATCCCATAGGCTGCGCCGTGACCTCGATCCGGGAAAGCCTCCTCGTACAGTGCCGCCATTTTTATCCCCAGGACCATATCCTGTACCGGATAATCGACGAGCATTTCACTGACCTGGAAAAGCTTAATTACGATGTAATTGCGAAGAAGCTTGACATCCCGCTCCAGGATGTTCTGGAGCACAGCCGGGAGGTGCAGAACCTGAATCCATTCCCGGGGCGTAACTATTCGCGTAAAGATGTGAAATACATCATTCCCGATGTGGAAGTGCGCCTGGTCGACGGCGAAGTGATTATCACCATGAATGACGACTGGGTGCCGCGCATAAAAATCAATTCGTATTATATGAGCCTTCTGAAGAAAAAAAACATTGAAAAAAAACAGCGGGAGTATATTCAGGATAAAATACAGGCTGCGCGCCATTTCATAAAAAACATAAGCAGCAGGCGTGAAACTATCATGAAAGTCGTGAAGGCTATCGTGGAGCGCCAGGGGGACTTTCTTGTTTCGGGTCCCGGCAATCTTAAATACCTGACGCACCTGGATATCGCCCGGGAACTGGGAATTCATGAGTCTACGGTGAGCAGGGTCACCACGGGAAAATACGCACAGACAATGTGGGGAGTTTTTGAACTTAAATATTTTTTTGTCTCGAAGCTGAAGTCGGGCCCGCAGCAGCAGGCCGGCGAGGAGCATTCATCCGACCAGGTCAAAAGCGAGATAGTAAAACTCGTGGCGGAGGAATCTCCCGACAATCCCTTCAGTGATGAAGAGATCGTTGAAATTCTGAGGAAAAAGGGGGTTGATATCGCACGAAGAACAGTGGCGAAATACCGGGGGGTGCTTGACATTCCGTCCTCGGGTAAGCGGAAAAAAATCAACATGATCAAAACACAGGAGAGTATTACTCTATGAACATCACAATAACCGGCAGACATCTTACTGTTACTGAGACTTTGCAGGAATACGCGGAAAGAAAAATTGAAAAGCTAGAGCAGTATTTCCAGCAACTCATCGATGCTCATGTCATTCTGTACCTGGAAAAACTGGACCGGGGTGCGGAAGTGGTAATTAACGGTGATGGTATACAGTTCCATGGAAGGGAAAAAGCCGAGACGTTTTTCTCGGCAATCGACCTTCTCGTCGATAAGATGGAAAAGCAGATAGTAAAATATAAAGAAAAACACCAGATGCATAAAGGCATCCGCAGTGGTGAAGCAGCCGGCATGGTCATGGGCTACGAAGAGGCCACCGGGAAGGCGGTCCGCCTCAACCAGGTGAGCAATAAACCAATTGACCGTATCGAGGCGTATTTCCAGATGAAGAATAACGCCACGGATTTTTTCCTTTTTAAAAGAGGAGTGAGTGTTATCGACAGCGACGAGGATTACTCCAATAAATCCTATGCCGCACTGTACCGCGACAAGGACAAGATTAAAATGGTGGAAATTCCTTTCGAGGATATTAAAGAACATCGTTTCGAGCATGATACCTTCACGGAGTATGAACTGGAGGTACTCGATGATTCCCTGGTTAAACCGAAAATTAAGTTCAGGAAGGTAGAGTCATCCCAGGTTAAGAAAATGACGCTGGACGAGGCAATAAAGGAAATTGAAAAGAATGGCGCGGTGTACATGCCGTTTTTCAATGTGGAGTCACAGTATTTCAACGTGATATATAAAAACGGCAAGGACTGCGAAGTTATGGTGCCCGCCTTCTGACGGGTGGCCAACTGAAACCATATGGACAAGAAACTACGAGTTAAAAATTTTCTCGATAACACGCCGCGCATCGATCTTCAGATCAGGCTTATCGCCGGTGAGGGCGGGCTGAACAGGGAAATCCGGGTTGGTGATATCAACCGGCCCGGCCTCACCCTGGCCGGGTTTTATGACTTTTTTGCCTATGACCGCATACAGATTTTCGGTCTCGGCGAGACGGCCTATATGCGGCAGCTTCCACCCGGGGACAAGCAAAAGGCCTATGAAAAGTTTTTTTCATACGAAGTTCTATGCTGTGTTTTTACCCACGATGAGCAGCCCGATGAAGATTTCTGCCGTTACGCCGACAAAAACAATGTGCCGGTCATGGTTACGACCCGTGATACAACGCGGTTTATCAGCCTGCTCATTCATTTTCTCGATGAAATTTTCGCCCCGTCCGTGACCATGCATGCCACCCTGGTGGATGTCTTCGGCGTGGGTGTTCTTATTCTCGGCCAGAGCGGCGTGGGGAAGAGCGAATGCGCCCTGGAGCTTATAGAACGCGGCCACCGCCTCGTGGCCGATGACATGGTTGAGATCATAAAGGTCGATGAGTCCCTTCTCATGGGGAGCGGCACGCCTCTGCTCCGGCATCATATGGAGATCCGTGGTCTCGGTATCATCAACGTGCGGGAGATATTCGGCATCAGGTCCGTGAGGAACAGGAAACGGATAGAAATGGTGGCCATGCTGGAGGAGTGGGACAGCAACGTGGAATATGACAGGCTGGGTCTCGATGATAAAAAATACACCATACTGGATATCGACATACCCTATATCACGATCCCGGTTCGTCCGGGTCGGAATATCCCCATCATCCTTGAAACCGCCGCGCTGAACCAGAGGTTGAAAAAACTGGGTGTACATTCGGCCCAGGAGCTGGATCGAAGGATACAGGAATGGATTAAGACGGAGAACCATAACAAATGATTGAAAAAGAGGTTGTCGTGAAGAGTGATGCCGGTGTACATGCGCGTCCCGCCATGATGCTGGTGAGGGAAGCGATGAAATTTCCCTGCCAGGTGGCTCTTGTGAAGGACGGTGTCGAGGCCGATTGTAAATCAATTATGTCCGTACTGGGGCTTGCCATCGTTTCCGGGACCCGGCTTAAGGTTCGGGCCGACGGGGACAGGGAGGAAGAAATCGTTGATATTATTGTCTCGATGATTGAAAATGGATTCAATTTAAACTAGTTGGGTGTAATGCACCGGCAATCAGGTTAAGAACCTCATTCTTTCAGATTCATACGGATTCTTCCGTTTTCAAATTGATGAAAAAAAATATAATCAGAAGATTTATCACCATAGATGAGAATGGGCTGCAGGATGCCGTATTCCTCTTGGGCATCTTTGTGTTTTTTGCCGTTCTTGTCATCGGTCTTTTTCCCGATGAGAACACAAAGATGTTTATCGGTACGGACTTTTTTGTCAATACCATCATGTCCGTTCCTATAATCGCTGCAATTTACTTTATCATTATTTCATTCCGTCGCAATTTAAAAGTGAAACCTTCTTCCATCGGTGGAAGTTATAAAAACAAACTTGTCCTTGCCTTTATTTTTGTGACCATATTGTCTTCGCTGCCCGTTATTTTTGCTTCAAATAACTTTATCCATGAAATACTCTCGCGCTTTGAATCGGAAAAAACCGAGCAGGCCCTGAAAGTGGCCATGGAAATGACCGATGAATCGGTTTTGAACATAAGTGAGTCTCTATCGGCCGAAATAAGTTCCCTGGATTCATTCATGCGCACGGGCATACTGTCCTGCGGGAGCGAAATGGGACGCGAGAAAATCAAGGCCCTCTATGCAGGAAAGGGGCGGACTATCCGATTTTATCGTGAAGTCGGGCGCGGTGATAATCATATGTTGATTCCCCTGGACGAGCGTGTTATTAACGGCAGGGACGAATGGTGTGAATTTTATTCCGCCATTGAAATCAGGGAGCCCCGGAGGATTGACAGGATTTTTATAGAGGGGCGGGAACATGTGGCCGTTGCCTTGCGGAGTAATGGTTTTCTCATATCAATGAGCTCCGAAATACCTCCCGTTGTGGAAAGCAGGGCTCTTCTCTTCAGCAATTCCCTGGAGGACCTGGACCGGCATTCCTATCTGCAGGATTATTTCAAGAACTGGGGCGGAATATTTCTTCTTTCCATTTCAATAGTTGTCATTTTCATATCAATTCTTATCAGCCTGTATCTTTCAAAAAACATCACGCGTCCTATTCTTGATCTTGCCGACGCAGCCAAAGACCTGTCACAGGGTAATTTTGATATCAGGCTTGAAAAGAAAAGCGATGATGAAATCGGCATTCTGGTGACCTCTTTCAACAAGATGGTGGCCGACCTGGACGCGAACCGCAAGCTCATGTACCAGAAACAGGTTCTGGAGGCCTGGAGGGATATGGCACGGCGGGTAGTGCATGAAATTAAAAATCCGTTGACACCCATCAGTCTTTCGGCGGAACGTATGAGAAGGCGGTATATAGAAAAACATCCCGATGTGGAATCCATTATTCTTACGGGAACACAGACAATCATCGAAGAGGTGAATGTCCTGAAGAATATTCTCAGCGAATTTACAAAATTTGCCAGACTTCCGGACATGAAGCGGGAATGGGTTATTCTTAAGCCGGTTATCGAGAACAGCGTCATGTTTTTCAGCGGTCATGAGAAAATCAGTTTTTCCGTAAGCGTTGATGAAGATGTTCCGCCCGTGTTTATCGACAAGGACCTGATCCGGCAGGCTCTGAACAATATAATTCAGAACGCTATTCAGGCCATGAACAATGAGGGCGCTATTGATATTCATGCGAAATGCACCCATGAAGGATTCAGTTCCATGGTCCTTGTAAGCGTATGTGACAACGGAACCGGTGTTAGTGAAGAGGACCTGATGAGGATATTTATGCCTGGCTTCACGCGGAAAAAATCGGGCACGGGTCTGGGGCTCTCCATTGTGGAAAAGATAATAATTGAGCACGGCGGAATTGTCTATTGCCGGCGCAACGAAGACAGGGGAACGACATTTTATATTGAACTGCCTGTGGATGCAGGCGAGGGAAGTTTTTATGGCAAGAATACTGATAGTAGATGATGAGAAAAATATTATAACCACTATAAGTTCCATCCTCCAGGATGAGGGACATACGGTTTATTCGAGTGAAAATAGCGGTGATGCCGTTAAGTTTCTCGGAAGTAACGAGGTGGACCTTATTATTCTCGATGTGTGGCTGCCCGATGCTGATGGAATGAACCTGTTGGAGAGTGCTAAAAAATTATACCCGGAAACAGCGGTTATCATGATATCGGGTCACGGTTCCATTGACATTGCGGTAAAGGCAACGCGAATGGGCGCCTTCGATTTTCTCGAGAAGCCGCCGACACTGGAGCGTGTTGTTACGTCGGTGAATAATGCCGTCGAGCAGGTTCGCCTCAGAAAAGAGAACCTGAAGCTCCGCAGGGAATTCCATATTGAAGATGAGATGGTAGGTCAGTCGGAAAAGATAATTGATATAAAAAAAGTCATAGAAACCGCTGCGAAAACAAATGCCCGTGTATTCATAACCGGTGAAAGCGGAACGGGAAAGGAGCTTATCGCCAGGGCCATTTATCAGCGTTCACGGCGATCTGATAAGCCTTTTATAAAAGTAAACTGCGCCGCGATTCCCGATGAACTGATTGAGAGCGAACTTTTCGGTCATGAAAAAGGGGCCTTCACGGGAGCCGTATCACGGCGCCTGGGGAAGTTTGAGCTTGCCAGCAACGGCACAATATTTCTTGATGAAGTGTGTGATATGAGCCTCTCTGCCCAGGCCAAGGTTCTCCGGGTCCTGCAGGAACAGCAATTTGAACGGGTGGGTGGGAATGAAACTATCACCGTTGATGTCCGGGTCATCTCGGGCACAAATATTGATGTGCGGCGGGCCATTGAAGAGGGAAAATTCAGGGAGGACCTCTATTATCGTCTCAATGTTATTCCTATCGAAGCTCCCACTCTTCTGGACAGGATGGAGGATGTGGAGGTACTGATGAATTATTTTCTGAAAAAGTTTTCCGAAGAACACGGCATGGGCTTAAAGGAGATTTCCGACGAGGGACTCAATGTGTTGCGGACACATACCTGGCCCGGGAATGTGAGGGAATTGAAAAATGTAATTGAAAGACTGGTTGTCATGGTCCCCGGAGAGGTCATCGGTGGAGATGATATACGGAAGCACATGGAATCGTATGATTACGATGATCTTGTCGTGAACGATATCTCGCCGCTTAAAAAGGCACGTGAGGGATTTGAAAAGGATTATATAATGGCGGCCCTGAAGAAAAACGGTAAAAACATTACCGGTACCGCCAGGGACCTGGGAATTGAACGAACGAACCTGCATCGTAAAATCAAGCAGTATAATATTAACATAGACAAGTTGTAATAATGGCAAGAAACTATTACAGTGAACTGACCTCTGTTCTAAAGGGTCAATACAGGAAAAGGCTTATGCCTCTTTTTCGCAGCGAGGAGGAGGTACTTTTTCTTCGGGATTGGCTCGAAAAGGATCAGGTGCCACTCAGGATGGAACCGGTGACGGGAAAAACCTATTCCCGAAGCAGTGATGAACTGCGGTCGCTCGTTGAATCGTGCGCGCTCTGCGGTGCCACGGAGGAAAGAAAATATGGTTATGGAGATGGAAGCAGCGGGGTCATGATTATACTGAATTCTCCCCGGCTTATCAGCCAGGTAGAGATAAGGTTGTACAGAAGGGAATCCGTTGAGATGATAAGGAAAATGGTGGAAGCCATGAATCTCGCGCCGGCCCGCTGTTATATTACGAATCTGGTCAAATGCGAGTCGTCGGACCGCCTGGTATCGCCGGGGCAGATGATGCAGAACTGCCTGTCTGTAATAAGTCAGGAAATGGCCGTCATCAATCCGAAGATTATTATTGTAATGGGAGAGATACAGCCGCTTCAGAAAATTGTTCACGGCAGTTCGGGTGTTTTCTGGTACACGATTGAACATCCCGTCACGCTGCTGAAGAATACGGAGTTGAAGAGAACTGCCTGGGCAACCCTGAAAAATGTGATGGGCAAAATACAGGAACTGGGCCTGTCTTAGCATGTTTGCCGATGTTTTAACGGGATATCCCCTGGAATCATCTTTTACCTATCGTATACCCCCGGGAATGAATGTGGAGCCGGGGAAAAGGGTAAAAGTAAATTTTGCCCGCAGGAATGTTATCGCCTTTGTCATACGGGTGCATGATGAGGAGCCCTCGGGATTTGAAATTAAGGATATACTGGAAGTCATTGACAGTGAATCCATTTTTAATGAACGCCTCGTCGATTTGTGCCGTTTCGTCGCATATACCTATATCTCTTCAGTGGGGGAGGCCGTTTCCATGGCCCTTCCTTCGGGACTGAAACCGTCAGCAAGATACAAGGTCCCTTTTACACGGCAGGAAACGGCGCCCATCGCCCTCACATCGGAACAGGAAAAAGTTTTTCAGGATATACTGTTATCCCGGGAGGAGAACAGGCTTCTGCACTGCATTTTCGGCATAACGGGAAGCGGGAAGACCGAGGTCTATATTGAGCTGGCAAAAAAAATGCTGGAGCAGGGCAGGTCTGTCATTTACCTGGTGCCGGAGATTTCTCTGTCCTCGCAGATTTATGAAAGACTTTTCCACGTCTTCGGTGATGACCTGGTGATTTACCACAGCCATCTTACGCCGAACCAGCGTCTTTTCAACTGGATGCGCTTTTACCGGGGCGAGGCGCGAGTTGTTATCGGGACACGTTCCGCCATATTTATGCAATGCCCGGACCTGGGCCTGATAATAGTCGATGAGGAACATGACGGTTCATATAAGGAACATAGCACCCCCCGGTATAACGCTCGAAGGGTGGCATTGTACCGTAGCAAAAAAGAGAAGACTCTCGTTGTCATGGGTTCGGCCACACCTTCCCTGGAGACGCTGTATGCCGGTGAAAACGGCATAATACGTATACACCGTCTGACACAGCGTTTCGGCGGGGCACGCCTTCCCGAAATAAGTATCGTGAAGGTGTCGGGCGGAAGTCCTGACAAGGTCATTTCCAATCCGCTCAAGCTTGACACAAAAAGAGCCGTTGACGCGGGGAGGCAGGTGATCTACCTTCTCAACCGCCGCGGGTTTTCACCCTTCGTTATCTGCGAGGACTGCGGCCATGTTATTGAATGCCCGCATTGTAATATCAGCATGAATTATCATAAGGGCGGCGATCTTCTATGTCATTACTGCGGTTATTCGGTCCAACTGCCTGTTATGTGTGTGAAATGCGGGTCCCGGGAGCTTACCAAGCTTGGTTCCGGGACACAGCGTGTCGAGGAGATTATTGAAGAAACCTTCCGGGGTATGAGAATTTTCCGTCTGGACCAGGACTCCTCGAGAAAAAAGGGATCGGTTTTTGAACTCATGGACAGTATGAAGAAAGGAGAAATCGATATTCTTGTGGGAACACAGATGGTGGCAAAGGGATTCGATTTTCCCAATGTATCCCTCGTGGGAATACTCATGGCCGACATCGGTCTTAATATTCCTGACTTCAGGGCTTCGGAAAGAATATTTTCTCTCCTTGTGCAGGTGGCCGGCAGGTCGGGGCGCGGCAGTGAGCCCGGAAAGGTTATCCTGCAGACTCTCGATGATGAGCATCCCCTTTTCACTTTTATCAGGCAGCAGGATTATGAAGGCTTTTACCGGAGCGAAATGCTGGTGAGAAAGTCGCTCAATTATCCTCCCTATACCCGTATTGCCCGTCTCCTGGTGAGGGGGAAAGAAGAGAGTGATGTCATTGCAGCCATTGGGAAATTAAAGACATCAATTGACAATGCCGTTGTTGCGGCAGGTGCGAATATTCAGGTGTTGGGGCCTGCGGCTGCTCCCATGGAAAAGATTGGCGGAAATTACCGGCATCATATTATCATGAAATCGAGTTCGGTTGATGTGCTGAGGAAGGTCATTGTTGCGTCTCGAGGGGCTATTAATTCAAACAATGTTTATCTGGAAATCGATATTGATCCTCATGATATGATGTAGTGCGGAAATGGTTACGCACGGCTTCCTGTCAAATGCTGTATTTTCCCACCACCTCGTTTATTTTCTCCATGCTTTTTTTCAGCGATTCGGCGTCCTCACCGGCCCTGTCAAGCTCACTGCGTATGCTTTTGATATCATCGGCAAGACCGGTCACCAGCCTGTGCATTGAATCGGAAAGTTCAATGAACTGGTCTCCTTCACGGAGGCGAGTGGGGCCTGTGAGATTTTTAGCGCTTATTGCATCAAGAATGGCGTTGAACCGGTACATTGGCCCGGCGATCCGGTGTGATGCGTACAGGACAAAAATATAAATGATAATCGATGACACAACTATATTGATGGTGGAAAGTGTCACTATGATGGGCAGAATCATCTGTTTCATGTTTTTATAGGTTACATGGGCGGTAAAAAGATTTTTGTCAATCTCGCTATCGGTGAAGAGATACATAAAGATGCCGAAAATAAGAAGAATAAGTATATTGACGGCGATGAATTTGAAAATGAGTTTGATTTGAAAATTTTTATTGATGAGTATGATTTTTCTTTTATTGTTGCTGACCATCTGTTTGTCTCCTCCTCAATGGCATTTTTTACAGAGTTCACCATTGGTGTTTCGCGTTTGTAGAAAAAATGTCTTGTAAGTGGTTTCTTTACGGAAGACCTTTTCATACAGGCTTTCGGCCCTCCATGATGTCGCGTCATATCGTTTCTGCTTGAGATTATGACAGGTCCTGCATGCTATTCTCTGATTATCGGTCAGTTCGATGTCGATTACTTTCTTTAAACGTACATCAACGGGGTGATGCTTGCTTCCTATGGTGCTATGGCATGTCAGACAATACGGTGTACACGATTTATCAGGGTGCTCGAACGTCTCCTTCTCATGGCATTTTTTGCAAAAGCTGCCGTCCGATACGAAGGGGTGAATATCCTGCTCTTTTCCGGCTGCAAGGAAAATGTCTGCCGCAATAAGAAGCAGCGAGGCGGTGATGACGATGATTGAAGATTTGCGGATCATGACGGTTTACCTCAATCCCCAATACAGCTGATATACGAGGCCATGGAAATTATTATTTTTCATTTCATTCATATTCAATCTTTTTTTTTCATCAGAACGTTATCATAAGCTGTATATAGAAAAGGTTGGCACTATAATATTCGTCGGCGGTAAAATCATCATACGTCGTGAGATACCGCTGGTATTCGAATTTCAAATACGAAATGTGTGCTATATTGATATTGATACCGCCCGTGATTCGTGTCAGGTAATTATCCTCTGAAGTTACCTTGTATCTTTGCATATTATACAGGTCGTAGCGGAGAAAAAGAATAAGCGGGATGGCATTGATATTCTGAAAGTCTATACCCGTCGTTATCTGAAACCCGTTAAAGCGTATGCCTACCAGTTTATTTCGGCGGTAGTACTCTCCCTGCAGAATGAAGGCGCCCACCTTGCTTTCTATGTCCACAGCCAGCAGATGTTCTGTGCTTGCCCAGGCCTTGTTTACATCATGGATATATGAGAACCCGATATCAAGAAGGGGAATGCCGCCCTTTTGCAATGAATAGGGATTGCTGAAGGGCGTTACTCCCACTCGTCCACCGAAACTATTGCCGCCGTAGGAATATCCTTCCTCTATTCCCCTGAGGAGATAAAAGGTGCCGTAGAAGGATACAAAATTAAGCAGTATCCTTCCGCCCACGTCGTTATATCCCCCATCCATAATGAGTTCCGTTGTGAGAGGGTCGCTCACGGAGATGCGGTCTGTGGCGGCGAAGTGCTGCCAGTCATTGCCGAAGGGGACGTCGAATTTTCCCACCTGTAGATGGACGCCCTTCTCGCTGAAGAGCCTGCCCCGGGGGGATATCCTGCCGCCGTACAGGTGATAGTCGATGAAGGCTACATCAAGCTCTGCGCCCTTGTTGAACACCAGTGCAGCTGCTACCTGAAACGACTCATAACTATGTTCGAAGTCCAGTTCAAAATCTCCAATTTCGAAGATATTTGGTTTGTTCTGATAATTGGAAATGAAGACGTCAAAAAAACCGCTGATCTTTAACCCGCTTATGACATCGATTCTTTTTTCCGATTCATCGAGCCTTTTTTTCAGATCATCTATCTCCTTTCTCAGTTCAGCTATATCTGCTGCTCTCTCTTCCGGGGTCTGCTTTACGGCCTCCTTCTCCTCTTTTTTTTCCTCTTTCTTCGCGTCTTCCTTTATGTCCGTTTTTGGGAGCGGTGGTTCCGTTATTATTAGTCCTTCCGTATTTTTGTTATCTGTGATATTTTCATTGTTCTCCTGGGAGTACAGGGCAATGCCCGGTGCAATGACAAGTGCATGGAGCAAAATTGCAATTTTCAGTATGTTATAGGTTCTTTTCATTATGGATTAATAATGCCCTGGCTCGCTGTTTCCGGTATCAGAGCATGTATGCCCTGCTGCCTCTCATTAATTTTCATCTTCGAGGAGGGGTGAATAAATTTCACTGCATTTTGCTTTATCGTCGGCCGTCAGATGGTCGGCCCGTATAATTTCAATTTCAGGATCAACGGGAATAATAGTTTCAGAACCGTCAATGCTGAAGCCCCGGGAGTTGTAGTGCATGACGGAATAATAATCGTAGGCGTAGTTTTCTTCCACCAGCAGGGGATTGTTCCTGATCTCGAAATTAAAAGCATATTCAGGCCAGATCTTGTTCCACACGATCGTGACAAAATCGTCCCTGTCGGGGCGCTGGTGTTCATGAAGGAGTCCCAGGCAATGGCCCAGTTCATGGAGTACGTGACTATAAGCATCTGTGCCGGTTCCGTAGAACATGTGATTGTAGACGTTATTTTCCCCGATGCTGGAAGCCCATGTATTCGATCTTCCGGTCTTGATTATTTCATAGGCATAGGAATTTGGGAGCACTTCTTCAAAGGTGACGCCGCAGGCCGCCTCCCATTCATCCATGGCCGCTTCAACTGTCAGAACCTCCTGCTCAGTGAATTGACCGGAAAAAAAATAGGGGATATTTCCGTCCTCCCAGGGAATCAGTACGTTGATGTAACAGCCGGCGGCTATAATTCCCGGTAAAAAGATGAATAGTATGGCATGCAGATATTTTTTCATTCTCTGGCATCTTCACGATGATTGCCGCACGGTTGATATGTAATCCGGCAACCGTGCATATTTTGAATTATATCATGATTTTGGGGAGGGTCAAATAAAAAAATCTCTTATTTTATTTTTTGAGCTCTGCTGCCACTAGGGCTTCCAGGAGATCCCTGGGAGGAACCCCAACAAGGCGGCGACCCGCTATAAAAAGAGTGGGGGTGGCATCAATTTTAAGACGCACAGCGGATTTAATATGATCTTCCGTGATCTGGCGGTTTTTTTTGGAATCCATGTCTTTCTCAAATGTCTTCATATCGCTGGTACGGATATTTCCGCTTTTAACCAGGTCACGGAGCACGGTTGTAGCCCATTCGGCAGTGTATTCATGCTTGAATTCCTTGTAACGGGCGAAATGTGCAATGAGATAATCAACCAGGATGTTCTGGTCCGCCGCGGCGTTGACGGCTCTGGAGGCCGTACATGAATTGGCGTATACGGTTCTGCCCACATCGCTGTTGCACAGAGAATCAAGGGGATAATGGTAATAGAGTATTTTAACCTGTCCCTTGAAGCGAGACAGGAGGTATTTCTCGGTTTTATAAAAGGAATAACAGGCGCTGCAGAGAAAGTCGGTAAAAACGATGATTGTCACATCCGCGTCGGGGTTTCCCAGGACCAGCTTCGTGTCCGGAAGGTCCAGCTCTTCAATTTCCGATGCATAGAACTTTGTCAAAAAGGATTGAATCTGTTTGTCCGAAGCCCTGTTTCCCGAGGTTTTTGCGTTCATGATGAAATTGGTGGCGAAAATAGAGAAGGCCAGGAGAAAAATAAAAAGTGTGTATGATGACAGCGCGGCCCTTTTATCGGCTGTCTGTGGTCCCGTTTTGACGGTCTCCTTTGCCATGGAAAGAAGCGCTATGGTTCCGCTGCTCCGGACGTGCCTGTACCAGAACAGGGCGAGAATGAATATAAGTGCGTTCACCATGTAGGTGTAGAAACAGAGTGTACAGAAATCACCGATGGAAATCATGATCGCGGCGAGGATGATATCGGCAACGAGAGCCAGCAGCGATAGGGGGAGTGTAAGTGCCGTTGTCGCTGTCAGGTACCAGTCCCTGGCATAATCGGCAATGAGAAGGGTGAATATTATGATAAGATAATATAACAGGCCGAAGGCGGCTATGGGTATCCCCAGTATTTTTGAATAGGGGGACTGGCCAACGGAAATGCATGGATTTTCCAGGCCATTCCCGCAGGAGAGAATGCCCATGCTGGCGTCGGGATCATAGTGCTGGTAGAAAAGGGCGCCGGCCAGGACCGCCCCCAGGATTGCGAGAAGAAGAATGGAGTAGAGATATTTTTTCATGTCAACCGTCCTGTTTCAAAGGTATGCGCCTGCCGCACATAGTAAGATAGTACTGCCCGTTGTTTTCATCGAGCCGGTCCAGGACATGGAAGGCCGGTGAGCGCATGAATTTAGCCGGGAATTCTCCGTTTCCCACGGTGCAGTACAGTGTGCTGTTGCGGTATACCAGTGTGTTTACGTCCAGTATTTCCTCGGTTCCCGAAGAAAGGTTCATGATGACTTTTTCAAAGTCGGAGAAGCCTTCAAATCGCACACCGGTGATGAAAATGGGAACATCCTCCACCGTGATGGGGTAAATGTATTTATCATACTGCAGGACCCAGATTCCCTCATTGGCCTTGGCGATGGACTTGTTGAAAAAATCAATGATTTTCCTGTTTTTAAAAGGGTTGCCGTTATGCCACCAGTTTCCGTTTCTGTCCAGCACTATCGTATCTTCAAGCGTGCCGTTTTCCAACTGTTCGATCAGATACTCAGGCATCTCTATTGAATTATTTTCCATTAAAGGAGCTCCGCTAAACACCGATCGTAGGATCGGTTAATTTCTGGTGTTCTTCCAGGGCAAAACGGTCGGTCATGCCGGCGATATAATCCGTCACCGTCAGGAGAACACCATCACTGGCTATCCGCTTCTGATAATCATCGGGAAGCGTGTCGGGATGTTCCATGTAAATTGTAAAAAGGTCCCGGACAACCTTTTCGGCTTTTATCGACATCCGTGTAACACGATAGTGCTGATAGAGCCTTTTTTTCAAAAAACGCTTTGTTTCATTGGTGGCGGAACGCACGTCGTTGCTGAAACCCGCCATGGCAGTATCCGCTTTCCTGATGTCCATATAATTCGTGAGACCCATTTCGTCAATCCTATTAAGCGTGACATCGATGAGGTCGGAAACAAGGAGATTTATAATATTCCGAATTATCATCCGCACGGCCAGTTTCGGTTCGGCCGGGATCTGATCAGAAAAGCGTTTCCTGGCGAGCTGCCAGATGTCCAGCGACATGAGTTCATCCAGGGACAGTATGCCGGAACTGAAGCCATCGTCGAGGTCGTGGTTGTTGTAGGCAATTTCATCGGCCAGGTCGATGATCTGGGCCTCCAGGGACGGCTGTTCCCCGGGATTGAATTCGGCATATTTATTTTTATCGAGATCGGGACTGTGTTTGATGATTCCCTCGCGGGTTTCCCATGTGAGGTTCAGCCCCTCGAAGGGTTCATAGCTTCTCTCGAGAACATCCACGATACGGAGGCTCTGCCGGTTGTGTTCAAAGCCGCCATGGTCTTTCAACAGCACGTCGAGCTGCCGCTCTCCGGCATGACCGAAGGGAGTGTGTCCCAGGTCGTGGGCCAGGGCAATACTTTCGGCCAGGTCTTCGTTAAGGCGCATGGCCCTGGCAATCGTCCGGGAAATCTGCGCTACCTCTATTGTGTGCGTCAGGCGGGTCCGGTAATGGTCGCCTTCATGGTTTATGAATACCTGGGTTTTATACTCGAGCCTGCGGAAGGCCCGTGAATGGATGATGCGTTCCCTGTCACGCTGGAACTCGGTCCTGTACTGATGCTGTTCTTCGGTGAATTTTCTTCCACGGGATAGAAAGGAACGGGCCGCGAAAGGGGACAGTGTAGCGTCTTCAGCCGACTCCAGATATTTCAGGTCAATGCGTTTCATCTATCAAGCGACAACTCTCGTTCGTAGGCCTGTGTGGCCGCCTTCCTGTTCATCCTGATCTCTTCATTGACCGGGTCTTCCTCGATGCCGCGGGTGAAGGCCTGAAGTGCTTTACGGTACTCCTTTTTTTTGCAATAGCATTTTCCGATATTGTTGTAGGCCCTGGCGATCAGCGCGTTATCGCTGGAATTTTTGATGGCCTGGTAGAAGGACTCGATGGCCCTGTCGGTCATTTCCTTTTTCGTATAAAGAACACCGAAAGCGAGAAGCGCTTCGGCGTCGCTGGGCTTGATAAGGAGTGCTTTCTGAACCATCTGCAGAGATTGGTTGATGCTGTCTTCCGTGTCCGTCAGCTCCGAATTGATGATGGCCATATTGATGTAGGCCTTTCTTGAGAGCTCATTGTTCTCATTGATTTCAACGGTCCGCTGGAATGCCTTCAAAGCATAGGGCAGCTGGTTGCGTTTGTAATAGATGGTGCCCATCTTGAAATGCGCTTCCTGGAGCCCGGGCCATCGGAGAAGGATGTCCTGGTATTCCTTTTCCGCCAGATCGTAAAACTTGTATTCATAATAATAATCGGCGATTGCAAGTCGTGCCCGGGGATTCTCGGGATTCAGGCGTGATGCTTCTTTCCAGGACTGAATAGCCAGTTCCGGCTTCTGGGCATTGCGGTAGGTAAGCCCAAGGTTGTAATGGGCCGCGTCGTCCTTGGGGTTTATACTCAGGGCTTTTTTGTAGGCCTCGATGGCCTCGTCAAAGCGCTGGGCGTCATCGAGAATGTTCCCCATGTTCAGATAGGCGACCCGTGCGTTTTCCGTGACCGGTTCAAGCATGGTTATTTTTTTGTAGACCTCGTAGGCGCGGTCCAGTTCACCCTTCTGGTAATAAATCTCGCCGATTTTCGAAAGTATCTTTATGTTTCTCTTGTTTGTTTCCAGCAGCTTTTCAAAGGCTTTCAGACTCCGGTCAAACTGGTTCATGTCCAGGTACACGTTGCCGAGATTTTCCAGCATGGTATTGTCACCTGAAGAAAGGGATTCGGCCCGGATAAATTCCTCCAGGGCGGGGTCCTTTTTATCCTGCCTGAGATAAGCGATGCCCAGGTTGTAATGGTTCACGGGATCCGTTGGGCGGATGGACACGGCCTGCTTAAGGTACTGTTCTGCCAGGGCGAAGTCCTTCCGGTCAATGTAGATGACACCGAGACGTGAATAGGCCTGGTGGGCGATATCGCCGATGCGGTCCGTGGCTCCCGCCTTCTTGAAATATTCCACGGCGGAGAATTCATCGCCTTTTTTCATGAGCGCCGAGGCGATGTTGTACATGACCTTGGCATTGTCCGGGGAGACTTCCAGAACGGCCCGGTACTGTTCTATGGCCTCGTCGTACCGTCCCGTTTCAAAATAGATGTTGCCCATGAGGATACGGATATCCACATCATTGGGGTGTAGCGAGAGCGCCGTTTTAAGGTTCTCCAGGGCTTTGTCGTATTGTTTTGTATGGCGGTATGAAACGGCCAGGTATTTCAGTATCTCGGGATTGCTTTTATCATACACCAGGGCCCGGGAATAGAACTCGATGGCTCGTTCGTATTCACCCCGGTCATCGCTGATCATTCCGAGATAGGCCAGGGCGATGGCCTTGTCCTGGTCGCCGGCGTCCGATTCCAGGACCTCGTTGAATTCGGTTATGGCATCGGTATAATATTTTTTCTGGTAAGAATCCTTGCCGCGTTTTATATGGATGTTCTCCGATTCGAGGATCGGTGTTTTGTTATCGTTATCGAATAATTTTTCTTTGCCGGCCGGCGTGTCGCCATTGCCCGGTGACAGGAAGCTTCCCGGTTTCGTATAAAAGAGAGTCACCGCGACGAGAAGGGCCGTCACGGCCAGTATGGCTATGGAAGAGACTATTATCAGGGCCTTTTTCCGTGATACAGGCTCCTGTCCATCCTTTTCGATGGATTTGATACGGTTGGTCTGCAGCTGGTCTTCGTCGATTTTGAAAAATTTTTTTTTCACGGAACTGTCATTCCTTGGTTTCAATTTCGGATTTATTGACAGCGTCGAGAATGCCGTTTATAAACTGGCCCGAACCCTCTCCGCCGTAGATCTTTCCCAGTTCGATCCCTTCATTGATCGTTACCGCCACGGGAATCTCGGGAAGATAAACCATCTCGAAGATGGAAAGCCGTAGTATCGATTTATCCACGATGCTGAGCCGTTCCAGCTTCCAGTTCCGGGAATGCCTGTCGATGAGCGTATCAATGGTGTCCCGGTTTGTCAGCGCTCCCATAATCAGCGTTACGGCAAATTCCCTGATATCGGGGGATATTTCCACATCGACCCATTCCAGTGATGTCACATCCTTTCTAAGCGCTTCGGAACTGACGGTACCTTCCCTCATCCGGAGTTCATGCATATACAAACCCTGGAGGGCATATTCACGGGCTTTTCTTCTATGGCCCATTATCCGATCTGTCTGTAGAGGTTCGCCATCTCGATGGCGGACAGGGCGGCGTCGAATCCCTTGTTTCCCGATTTTGTACCGGCCCGCTCGATGGCCTGTTCGATGGTGTCCGTTGTCAGAACGCCGAAGACCACGGGCATGACGGCGTTAATGGCAACCTGTGCGACGCCCTTTGATACCTCGGACGACACGTAATCGAAATGCGGTGTGGATCCCCGTATAACGGCTCCCAGGCAGATAACGGCGTCGTAGTTGCCCGAATCGGCTATTTTCCGCGTGATGGCCGGAATTTCGAAGGCACCGGGCACCCAGACAACGGTAATTTTCCCATCATCGGCATTGTTGCGCCGCAGGCAGTCCAGAGCACCGCCGAGAAGTTTGCCCGTGATAAATTCATTGAAACGGGAGATGATAATGGCGAATCGCAATCCCGTCGCGTCAAGTTTGCCTTCAATTGTTTTCATATGATATATGCCTTTTGTTTAAATTAAGGGAAATTCAGACCCCATGTAAATAAAAATTACTGATTAATTACATGGGGTTTAATAGCGAAAGAGTCAAGTATTTTCTTTATCCCATCATCTTTTGGACCAATTCCAGTGTGGCTCTGGTCTGGGGATCGAACATGCATTTGAATCCATCCTGCCAGTTCTCGTTTTTCAGTCGCTGTCTCATCCTCTCTTCCATGGGGCGTCTCAGTGATACCTTCAGCAGGGAGAAAGCCCTGGCAGGATTGTCTATCCAGGTCGTAACAATCTGTTTGGCCCTGGCGATGAGTTGATCTTCTTCAACTATCTCGTCGACTATGCCCAGTTCCTTGGCCTTTTCCACGCCGAAACGCTCACCGAAGTACATGATATCGCGGTACATTCTGTCGCTGTCGAGGCCGAAACGCATGATTTCGGTCTGGACAATGGACAGTCCCAGGCCGATTTTTATCTCTGTCATGCCGAGCTGGATTTTCGGATGGTTTTTTACTATACGGTAATCACATGCCATGGAAAGGATCATGCCGCCGGCCATGGCTGCGCCGTTTATGGCAGCTATTACCGGTTTTCTGCACATGAAGAAATCAATGAATACGTCCTCGGCCTCTTCAAAAAAAGCCACTGCTTCCTTAAGGTCCTTAAAACCGAGAAACATGGGGAGGTCGAAACCGGAGCTGAATACCTTTCCAGCGCCGGTTAGAACGAGCCCTTTTATGGAGTCATCTTCGTTGACTTTTTTTACCATGGCTCTCAGCTGTTGTACTGATTCATGGGTTATGGAGTTGAACTTTCCATGCTCGAAACTGGCAATAAGTATATTGTCCTCAATTCTTTCTGTAATCATGATCCTTCTCCTCTGTATGTTTTACAATTACGGTCGTCCCCTGCAGGAGGGATGCAAGTCCCGCTTTTTTTATGGATACCCGTGAGTATATTCACTGGTACTCAATATGGCACATGATGAAATTAGACAAGAAAAAAATAATCATTAATAAGGAACGGATTGAAAAAAAAGCTTTTCACGCGTATTTTTTTGTTTTAATAATATAGAGAAGACATTATAATTTAAATTTTAGATGATCATTGAAGAAAAAGAGTATATTTGTCTGCACGGTATTTCGAGATTAAATACAGGCAAAGTTATAAATAAGCATGAGGCATCTCGATAGTTTTCCCGAGGAGGGATTATTCCGGTTAGAATAATAGAATATGGAAAATAAAAACAAAGATAAAATAGAAGAAATTGGGAACGTAGTCCAGGCCATTATTCAGACGGCGCTGGATGTAAACCGCCACTCACACACGAGGAAGGAAATCACAGCGGATAGCCTTGAACTGGTGCGCTCCCTTATTGACCGTAACAAACTGCTCAAGGAGAAATATGAAAAGGTATACACGAACTTCCGGGTTTCCCTGGAGAGTATCGTGGATAATTCCGAACAGCTCGACAGGAACGTTCAGTATTTCTCCGAGATAATTGAAACTATAAACAATATCAAAGCAACGCTCAATACACTGGAAGGGGAGATCAATAAACTCACTTCCATTGCCATAGACATCCGCAACGATACGGACGAGATATTTACCCTGGCCCTGAATGCCTCAATCGTATCGAGCAAGTACGCCCACACATCGGGTGTTTTCGATATTCTCGCCAACAAGCTCAACGAGATGTCTAATTTCATCAATCAGAACCTGGCCAGCATTATGGCCGTGGTCACTCCCATTACCGAAGGCATAGTCAAGCTTATATCCAATAACGAAAAGGTTCTCGACGATATCGAAAGCGGATATCTCAGTTTTATCGGGTTTAATGATATTCTCGGTAAACAGAAGGATTCCATCGATCAGCTGGTATCGCGGGCCGCTGACTCGGGCGGTCAGATCGATGAGCAAAAGGTAATGCTTTCTGAACTGGACGGTAAAATATCGCAGATGGATGAGGATGCCGTGGGTGCTATTAACGGATCAGCCAACGTGGCCAAGACCGGTGAGGGGCTCAATTCCTCGGTAAAAAATACACTTGAGCTTATCGGGAAGGAAAAGCAGTACGGCGGCGCCATATCGAGTATAATGGACCAGGCCGCAATGGTGTGGCAGACGGCCCAGGATGTCAATGCCAGGTCCAGGAGTCAGCTTGATTTTTCCCTGAGCAGCGTGGAGTTTTGCGACAGTCTCATCGATGAGTCGTCAACGCTCAGGGAAATGACGGAAATTCTGAGCAACCAGGCCGCGGAGAGCAATAATATAGCCGGATATCTTTCCAATAATCTCGGGGAGCTGAGTATGCAGCTCAACGAGATCGAAAAAAATCTGGGAGATTCCAACGGTACCATTCACAAGTTCAATGAGGACTACGGCGAGATCGACAATATCGTGAAATTTCTCAAGAACATCCTCAATTCCATGAACGTCATCGGCATGATGTCGCGCATCGAGTCTGCGCGGAAACCCGATGAGTTCAGCCAGTTCATGACCATCTCCGAGAATATCAGTGAACTGCAGAACCATATCCACAATAATATCCCCAATATTGAGGATAACATAAACAGTACCCATGATCTTATAAAGAATGTTAATGACTTTTTCGAATCCATATCCTCTAAATTTTTTGTTATTGCCGAGAGCACAAAGAATATCATCGACAAGCTGGGAGAAATAACCGCTATCAGCTCCGAGTCGCAGGATTTCAGCAGGGAAATACTGGAAAATTCCACGGAACAGGTGAAAAATGTGACGGGTCTCAGGGAGTCTCTCATGGGGCTTACGGAGGTTGTTAAAAAGCCCATTGAGGGATCAGCGGCCAATATTGATCGGGGAAAAACCATTGAAGAGATATGCCTGGGGATATTCCAGGAAGAAACCGTAAAAAGTAGTTGACAATATCACCTTCCAAAAAATATTTACATTTGATCAAGTCGGTAAATACTCATCTTGTATCTACTACAAATAGGGCGATTAGCTCAGCTGGTTAGAGTGCCTGCTCGACATGCAGGAGGTCACTGGTTCGATTCCAGTATCGCCCAATTTGCACTTTATTAAACCTGGTAAAAACAATGGGCAATCAGATTAAAATTTCTCTCCCCGACGGTTCTCAGATAGAGTCGGAGAAGGGAAATAGTGTTTATGATATTATTGGTACAATAGGCAAGGGACTCCAGGCCGCAGCTCTTGCGGCCGAGATAAACGGTGAAAAGGTTGACCTTGCCGCACCGGTAAACGGCGATGCGCAGATGAACGTTATCACCTTCACCTCTGAAGGAGGGAAGGATATATTCTGGCACTCGGCCTCGCACCTCATGGCCCAGGCCATTAAGAGGCTGTATCCCGAGGCAAAATTTGCCATCGGTCCCGCCATTGAATCGGGTTTCTATTATGATATCGACGTTGCCGTCAACTTTACGCCCGAGGACCTGGAAAAAATTGAAGGCGAAATGCAGAAGATCGTTGATGAGGCCCTTGAGATCAGGCGCGAGATTATTTCTCGCCAGGAGGCCCTGAAACTCTTCGGTGATATGGGCGAGACATACAAGGTGGAGATGATTGGTGAGTTTTCCGATGATACTGTCTCCATGTACCGCCAGGGTGAGTTCGTCGATCTTTGCCGCGGTCCCCATCTCCGCAATACCTCGCAGATAAAGGCCTTCAAGCTTGTTGCCATTGCCGGCGCATACTGGCGCGGCGATGAAAAAAATAAAATGCTTCAGCGTATTTACGGCATCGCCTTCCCCGACAAGAAAGAACTGAAGAAGCACCTGGAACTCATTGAGGAAGCTAAAAAGCGTGATCACCGCAGGCTCGGGAAAGAGCTGGATCTCTTTTCCTTCAGCAACGATGTGGGCGCCGGTCTTCCCCTGTGGCATCCCAATGGGGCCATTCTTCGTTTTGTGATTGATAAATTCGAAACCATGGAACACCTGAAGAGGGGATACAAACTTTACGGTGTCCCTCATATAGCCCGTTCGAATCTCTATGAAACGTCGGGGCACCTTGGTTTCTATACCGAGAACATGTATTCTCCCATCCAGATCGACGGTCAGGATTATTATCTCAAGCCCATGAACTGCCCGTCGCAGATACAGATATTCAACAGTTCCATGAAGAGCTACCGGGATCTTCCCTACAGGGCTTTCGAGATGGGCACCGTGTACCGCTATGAGCGGTCCGGCGTACTTCATGGACTCACCCGGGTCAGGGGATTTACCCAGGACGATGCCCATATCTTCTGCCGCGAGGACCAGATAGAGGATGAAATTCGCAATGTGCTTGAATTTACCCTGGAGATGCTGGCTGTTTTTGGCTTCCAGGAAAAGAGTATTTATCTCTCAACGCGACCGGAAAAATCCGTGGGCACCGATGCCAACTGGGAAGTGGCTACAAATGCACTGAGAAGCGCCCTGGAGAAGAATTCAATCAAGTACACGCTCGATCCCGGAGAAGGTGTCTTCTACGGTCCCAAAATCGATATCAAGATCAGGGACGCCATTGGACGCGAGTGGCAGTGCAGCACCATTCAGGTGGATTTTAACCTCCCGGAGCGATTTGATATCTCATACATCGGTTCCGATGGCCAGAAGCACCGGCCCATCATGATTCACCGTGCACTTCTGGGATCGCTGGAGCGGTTTATCGGTATACTGATCGAGCACTACAGCGGGAAATTCCCTCTCTGGCTGGCTCCTATTCAGGTGATCCTGGCATCCCTGTCGGAGGAACAGGCGGAATACATAGAAACCCTGAAAAACAGGCTGCTTCTTGAAGAGCTTCGTCCCGAAATTGACATAAGAAATGAATCCATAGGATATAAAATCAGGGAAGCCATTGCAAAGAAGGTTCCTTTTATCGCTGTTGTGGGCAAGAAAGAGGCAGAAGAGGGAACGGTTTCCGTTCGTCGACGCGGGGAAAATAAATCGGAAAACATGCAGCTTGATGATTTCATATCACTGTTAAAGACTGAAATACGTGAAAAAAAATAGGTTAATCATAAAAAATACGATATTAAAAAATAAAATAATTGAATTTATATTACGATCCGTCAAATCTGTCCGGATATATGATATACTATGCCCTGTTATCCGGGTCCCCATTATTATCATGATCACATGTAAAAACTGTTTTGGAAAAAACAGGACCGAATGTGAGAATTTTTGTTGATTTTAACAACTATTAGCATTCAATCTGACTTTTAAGATGAAAAATTAAACGGAATGGGGGTATCCAGGAATATATGAAAAAAGCGAGAAGGCCTGAACCAAGCAGGTCTGAGGAATTCAGGACTAATGAGGAAATAAGGTCTGACAAAGTCCGGCTTGTTGGTGAAGAAGGATTAGAATCGGACGTAATTGACACAAAAGCAGCACTGGAGATGGCAAAAAGCAGAGAACTTGACTTGGTTGAAATATCACCGAATCAGGATCCTCCCATCGTTAAGATCGTTGATTATAGTAAATTCAAGTTTGAGCAGACCAAAAAAGCGCGGGAAGCGAAAAAGAAACAGAAAATCATTCATATAAAAGAAATAAAGATGAGACCATCCATTGATTCCCATGATTTCGAACATAAGGTCAAGCATGCCAAGGAATTTCTGGAAAAAGGCGACAAGGTAAAATTTACTCTCATGTTCAGAGGCAGGGAAATGGTCCACTCCGAACTGGGATTTGAGGTTATGAAAAGAATACAGGAAAACCTCGATGAAATGGCTCTCGTGGAAAAGAATGCGTCCCAGGAAGGGCGGAATATAACCATGGTTATGAGTCTCAAAGCGGGAATTAAGAAAAAATAAGGTACAGACAAAGGAAATAGAGGAGTTTGAGCAATGCCGAAACTTAAGACCAACAGCGGAGCAAAAAAGCGATTCAAGCTTTCTAAAACCGGCAAGGTAATCCGGGCCAAGGGATTTAAAAGTCACCTCCTGGAGAGCAAGAGTTCCAAAAGGAAAAGAGGTCTTCGCGGAACAACGGTAGTAAGTGAATCCGAAACGAGGCGCGTTAAGCGCATGATGCCCTACGCATAGATTGCATTTATATCTTTGAAAATACATCGATTTCATGAACGCATCATCGTGTGATTGAATAATCATGCGATGGAGGAATACGAACCCCGGGATAAAAGCGAATCATAATGATTCCCCCCATGTTCTGTTCCCGGCCGGTGTTCATGGACGATATTTTAATAAACAGGATGGTTTACTATGGCACGAGCAACGACAGGCCGAATTCACCGCAGGCGGGCAAAAAAAATTCTGAAGGACGTGAAAGGCTTTATAGGCAGCCGCAGCACGCTTTACAGAACAGCTAAGGACGCACGCCGGAGAGCGTTAACGAATTCATACAAGGATCGCAGAAGGAAAAAAAGAGATATGCGCGCACTGTGGATTGTCAGGATCAGCGCCGCTGCAAAAATCTGCGATATGTCCTACAGCAAGCTTATAGGCGCGTTAAAGGCGTCGGGAGTTGTCATCAACCGGAAGATGCTGGCTGAACTGGCTGTTTCCGACATGAGCGCCTTTCAGAAAATTGTCGATAAAGTCAGGGGTAAAGCCGCATAACGGTCCCTCTCCGGCAATGAACATCAGAAGAAAACGGAAAATCAGCGCACTTGTAACGGCGCTGATTTTTTTATGCCCATGGGATAAATCCGCCGATGCACTGCCCCTTACCGATACAGTATATACCATAACAGAAGAAAATTTTGAATTTATTTTCAGGGAAGAAGTTCATCGGGTAAATGATTATTACCGGAAGGAAAGAATTGGCATGGGATTCGGCATCCTGCCCCGGTTTTCTTTCTGGCTCATGGCTGATTACCTGCACCGGGGCATTGCTGACACCCGCGAAGACGTCATGGGGGATATGCTTCTGAAGCTCTGGTATTATGCCGGAGACTATGCCGGAAATACGCTGCACCTGGGCTTCAAGCTGCAGTTCAGAATTCCTTCAGGCCCCGATGCATATGGCGGCGGTGATTGGAGCAGTCTGGCCCTGGGGCGCCATGAGCTTGAAGCGGGAGTTGCGGGCAAGTATGATATCCTTCCGTGGCTTTTTCTTCATTTCAATCTCGATTATATTTTTCGACAGGGGAATAATGAAAGCTTTTACGGTGGTTTTCACATCAATCCCGTGAGCGCCGATACGTATCGCACCCTGCTGGGCCTGAATCCCTTTGCCCGCGATGCATTTTTATCGGGCCCGAGGCTCAAAAATGATTTTATGAACCTGGCCTGCGCCCTGAATACCGATGGCATCTACCCTTTCATTCCCTATTTTGAGGCTTCATGGTCATTCCGTCTCTATAGAGGAAAAATAATGGAGGATGATATTCCCATGGAAGGGGGCGCTGTTGAACCATTTCTGCTCTCCCTGGGAGGGCGTTGGTTTTTTACCCGATCCTTCTATGTCGGGTTTTATGCCGTGGTGAATCCCGTCTGGAATGATAATTTTACAAAAGCCGTTTTCGGTATTGATATGGGTGTTGAATTTTAATATCAACACCCTGAAGTGTCCCCAGTTTCGTTGAAAATATCTACTTGACTTGATCTATTTCCTATGTATACTGGAATAAGGTGTGATGTCTCTTTGATGGAATTGATGCCTGGCAATAATTATTGTCAAAATTTGCATATATGACTTAAAGAGTTGTCCAAAGGAGCCGAATATAATAGTACCATATTGGTATTTATTATTATTTCAAACTTGTTTGTTTAGAAGAGTATCCTGGAGGTATATAACATGATAACTATGCAGCAACTGGAAGAACTGGAAAGCAGAGTAGTAAAGGCCCTGCAACTTATAGGGGATTTGAGATCGGAAAACGCCAAGCTGGAAAGCGATAATGAAAACCTGAAGGGCGAAGTCGAAGAAGTAAGGCTGAGCCTGGAAGAAAAAGAACAGGAAATAGCCAGGATCAAAAAGGAACTGGATGAGACTTCCAGGGAGTTGCGCGAAATCAAGGAGAAAGAGGAAGTCCTTGAGAAGAAGATTATTGCTCTTCTCGGCAAGCTCGATGTTCTGCATACCGGCGGTGCCATTCCCATTTCACCTTCACCTCGGGAAACGAGAGAGCCGGTCAGGGAAGCTCCGCGGGCAGCAGCAGTAAAACCAGCCCCGGTATCCAAACCTGTCGAGGACGAGATAATCATTACCGATGATGAACCGATAATCGAAGAAGTGGGTGAGGATGAAATCACGGTGGAAACCGTGGATGACTCCGATGAGATGACCCTTTCCGAAGGCGAAGAGGACATCATTATCATAGACGATGAAGAAACGGGTGCTGGTGATGACATTATCATTGAATCATCCCCGGGAGACGAGGATGATATCATCCTTCTCGACGATGATGAAGACGAAATAGTCATTGATGATGTTGATGAAGACACGATTATAATCGATGAGTCTGAACCGGGCGAAGAAGAGATAAAAGGAAAAAAGAGCAGCAAAGACGATTTTGATGATGATGAATTCCTTATCATAGAAGAAGATGACAAGTAGGATTATTCCGGCATCCCTTATGGGGAGGACAGGTCATGGAAACAAATAAAGTAAAGGTAAATATATTCGGACAAACCTACACCATCAAGGGTGATGCGCCTCCCGAATATATTCTCCAGCTTTCCGATTATGTAAACGGGAAAATGGAGGAAGTGAGCGCCAATATTGCCAATGCCAGTATGACGCAGGTGGCCATACTGGTGGCTCTCAATATCGCCGATGAGTATTTCCAGGTTAAAAAACTGAAAAGCGGGTTCGATAGCGCCGTGGAAGAAAAGGCGCAAAATCTTATATCGATGCTCGATGAAGGGCTGATCGGCGATATATTCTCCAGAAAAGACGCCATCATGCAGGAGCAGGAAAGATAATTACAGGCGCTGCTGATTTAGGCTCCTTCCCGGATCCGCAGGGGTTTTTATTCCCGAAAACCATTATAATCAGCGTGCGTAATACCGGTCATGAATGAATTCAGCCAAACCAGCGATGAGGACCTGGTAAAAATTTTCAGGGCAGGGGACGAAAAGGCCTTTAATGCATTGTATGCCCGTTATTATCAGAAACTATTCAAACTGATTTATTATTATGTGAGAGACACAGATCTTGTTGAAGATGTGCTCCATAATGTTTTCATCCGTGTTTTCCGGCATGTCCATACATTTAACCCTCAGAAATCATTTTCCGCATGGATCTATCAGATAGCCGTCAATTGCAGTAAAAATGAATTAAAGAAGCGCAAAAGGCATGATGACCTGGTCAGGCAGGCGGCCCTCGTCATCAGTGAAAAGGATGAGGCGGAACCGTCCCCCGAAGATGTAATCCTTACCCGCCATGACATACAGGCCTTCAGTGACGCGGTGAACAGTCTGAAAGAACGTTTTCGTGATGTTTTCCTGCTTCGTTTTGATCATAAAATGAAATACAGTGATATCGCTACGGTGCTGAAGTGCTCGGAGCGCACGGCGAAATGGAGAATGAAGAGGGCCGTGGAAAATATTGCGCTATTTTTAAGTGACCGTGGTATAATCTAGTGGATGGATTACTATGCATGATGACCTAATACAGTATGCCGCGTCAGCGGTGTCAAAGGGACGGCAGGGAACGTTAAATACGCATAAACTTACTGCCCTGCTCGAAAGAACTGAAGTGTTTGCACCGGCCCCTGCTCTGGATCCCCGGTATGCCCTGCAGCGCATTAAAACGGCAGCTGCCGGTGACAGGATGCGCCTTTCTCCCATGGACATGCTTCGCCGGTACGGAAAAGTCGGTATTCCGGCACTCGTGAGTGTAGCCATTGCTGCGGGTCTGACCTGGCATCTGATGCGCATCCCCGCCATGACCACGGTAATCACTGCCGCGGGAGGGAAAGTGCAGGTCTTTCAGGGCGGTCTTCTCTCGGAAACGCATTCCCCTATGCCGTTGCAGGAAGGTGCGGTGATCACAACTGAAACCGGGTCCGGCATCTCCCTGGAGACGGGAACGGGCTCGGGAGGGAAAATTTCGGTTCAAGCCGGTGAAAACAGCAGGTTTGTTTTAAGCCGCGCCGGGATATTGCAGGGAAAAATGTACTTCACCCTGACTCTGGAGAAGGGAAGCGTTGTCCTGCATGTGAACAGACTTGCCGCCGGGGATTCTGTGATGGTCAGAGCAGCCGATTCCATGGCCGAGGTGAAAGGGACCGTTTTCGGCGTTGCTGTCATGGATAACGGGGAAACGGTATACGAGGTTCTCCAGGGTAAAATAAGGATGAGCAGAAGGATCCCATCTGGTGTCAGCCTGGACAGTGAAATAACGGACAGGATAAAGTCGGAATTGATGAATCAATCGGTTATACTGGAAGAAAAACAGTCCTGCCGCATACGGGAAACCATTTCCCTTTACAGGGGTATGACGGAGGAGAATTTTACCGCGAGGATAGAAAAGATACAGAAACCCCGGGTAAAAAACACACCGATACAGGAAATGATACTTGGTCTTGCCATGACGAGTCCGTGGGAAAAACCTTTCCCGGTTATTGTCACCGACCGCATTGAAAAGTCATCGGTTCCGGTAAGGCAACAAACTCTCCAGGAGAAAACCGCCGGACTGCTGTCAGTAGATAAAATCGTGCCTTCATCTTTTATCATATACTCACGCTACGGGGATTCCCTCATCATGGCCGGGAGCAACGGTTATTTCGCGGCTGCCGGTTCCGGTGGTGCGCAATGGGACCTGGACCTGAAGAGGAGTATCCATATAAAACCTTTGCTTATGGCCGATTCTATGTATGTGGCTTCGGAAGACGGTGCGATCGTATCACTGGATATATTGAAAGGCTCCCTGCGATGGCAGAAACGGACTTTTTCATCACCGGACAGGACAGTAAAACTGGCAGGGGATGGCGACTCAGTGTATCTCCTTTCCAGCCGGGGAACGGTACTGCGGCTGAAAAAGGATGGAACCGAGATATGGCGCAACACGCTGGGAGAAGGGCCGGCGGCTCTCATTGTGACTCAGCATATGATTTTTGTACCGGGTAAAAACGGAATTATGGTGGGCTTTGATAAAAGAAAAGGCATCAAGGTGTTTAAAAGACAGTTTGACTCTATAATTACCATGGCTGTCAGTGGGGATTCCAGGATGTACCTGTTGACCGATACGGGCGCTGTCATCTGCTATGATTTCAAGAATGACGAAAAGTTATGGACTCTTGACCTTCATGAGCGCTCCCATGCTTCCATGCAGGTTGAAAAAGGATATCTCTATACTTTCAGCACCGCTGGGCGGATCAGTAAAATCAGCAACCATGGTGAAATTCTATGGAGTTCCCAGGTGCGAAATGTCATCTCCCGCGACCCTGTTTTTGATGAAAGGAGGATATATATTCTCTGCGATCAGAGTTTTTACGTCCTGAAAAAGGATAATGGCCTCATAGTATGGTCCATGGTTTCACCGCCCGTACTCACCGGAAATATCACCCTCTCGGAAAATAATATATACTTTGCCGCCCGTAAAAAGGGAGTTGTTATTTTAAAAAAATAAACCGATATTTTAAAATGATAATGCCATTAAAAAAAGGGTTGAAATATGGCAAAAAATTTTTAGTATTAAATAAAAGTGTGCATTTTTATACTACTGAAATGGCACTTTTCCCGGTTTTGTCCCGGATACATGGCCGTGTGGAAGTAGCAGAAAAGACAATTTTTTCATCATAAATATTTTTATATTTGGAAATTATTTTAAAGAATGAGATAATTGATATAAATAACTTTCAGGATAGAAACATGGATATAAGAGAACTACTGAAAAAAGATAAGGAACAAAAGGAAAATGACCAGTCCATTGAAGTGGAGGAGGTGATCAGCGGTTCCAGTATTATCCAGCTGGTCAGTTTTGTCCTCGATGATGTGGAATATGGTGTTGATATCCTGGCGGTTCATGAGATATTACGTATTCCCGACATCACGCGTCTTCCCAACACCCCTCATTTTATCAAGGGTGTGATCAACCTGCGGGGGAATGTGATCCCCGTTGTGGATGTAAGAAAGCGTTTCGGTTATACCCAGGGAAAAATAACCGATCTGACGCGTATTATTGTCATTGAAACCAATGACAAACAGATAGGTCTTCTCGTTGACAATGTCCACCAGGTTGTGAGGATCCCCGTGAGTCACGTAGATCCTCCCTCGGAACTTATTGAAGGTGTATCCGATGAATTCATAACCGGTATCGGCCGCCTCAAGGACAGGCTTATAGTCATTCTGAATATCAGCAATATCATTTTTGAAGAAGAAGATGAAACGGCCCTTGTTCAGAGCGAATTGATGCGATAATCAGATTCGGATTGTAGAGATCCCTTCCGGGGATCTTTGCGGTTTCCATTGATGTAATAAAAAATTGTGAGAGCAAAAACGGAGTAAATGTATGACATTTTCCCTCGGCGAATATCAGGATATTTTTCTCGAAGAAGCGGATGAACAGCTTCAGGAATTAAATCAAAACCTGCTGGAACTGGAAAAAAATCCCGGCAACAGTGATATCATCAACAATATTTTCCGCGCAGCCCATTCTCTCAAGAGTTCTGCGGCTTTTGTGGGTCTCAACGATCTCAGTGATCTGGCTCACAAGATGGAAAATCTTCTGCAGGGCATACGGGACCAGACCATGGAAATAACCCCGCAGATTGTTGATGTAATATTCAAGTGTTTCGATGCCATCAATTCCGTCATTGAAACTGTTTCATCGGGTGAGGAACCGACGCAGGACCTGACCTGGATAATAGATGAAATAATTGCCGTTAGTGAACGCGGCCGCAAGGGAGAAAAAGCACAGGGCAAGAAGGAGACTGCGGGGAAGAAGGGTTCTCAGGTTGAGAATGCACCCAAAACCGTCCTTGATGCCGAAGACAGCAAGAGTATCCGCGATTATATCGAGCAGGGAAGTCTCTGCTTTGAAATAACCGTCACGATTGAATCGGGAGCACAGATGAAGTGGATCAAGGGCCAGCTTGTCATGAGTAACCTGGAAAAGCTTGGTCACGTGGTGAAAACCATCCCCTCACTGGAAGACCTCAGCGATGATAGTTCCGGCAATATATTCAAGATCATCCTGTGTACTGACAAGAATAAAAACGATATTATCAAATCCTGCAATATCGATCAAATAGCCGGCGTTGCTCTGAAAACCATAGGGATAGAACGCAAGGACGGCAAGCTGATGCTGAAATTCGGTTCACTCGAAGATGTGAATCTCGTCTCACAGGATGGAGCGGGTCCCATTGCAGCGGAAAAACCTGAAGCGATCGAAATTGCCGTGGAAGATGTTGTTGATGAATATGTAGAGCCCGATGCGGAAGATGAACCGATTGTAGCTGAAATAGAGAAGGATGAGCACAAGGGCCTGGATCGGGACGAGACCGATAAAAGACGGGGCCCCATCCTGAAAACGGTCAAGGTTTCTATCGATAAACTGGACCATCTCCTGAACAATGTGGGGGAACTGGTCATTGCCAATTCCGGTTTCTACCGCCTCTATGAAGAGCTCAGGAAGTTGAGCGGCGACAAATCCATTGTCAATGAATTTAAAAACAGAATGGAGCAGATGTCCCGAATCGCCAAAGACCTGCAGACCGGCATCATGAAAACCAGGATGGTGCCCATCGGGCAGGTTCTCACCAGGTTTAACAGGCTGGTCCGCGACCTTGCCAAGGAACATGGCAAAAAGATTGAACTCATTATCCAGGGAGAGGAGACTGAGCTGGATAAAAAAGTTATTGATGCGATCGGCGAACCACTGATGCACCTGATCCGGAATGCCATGGATCACGGCATTGAACTGCCTGAAGAACGGCGGAAGCTGGGTAAATCGGAAATAGCCCATGTCACTCTCAACGCGCACCAGGGAGGCAACCAGATATTCGTGGAAGTCAGTGACGACGGTCGCGGCCTTGATGCCGACCTGATAAAAAGAAAGGTTATAGAAAAAAATATGACAACCGCGGAAGCGCTGGCCAATATGGATAACAGCGATATCTACAACTTCATATTCGCTCCCGGTTTTTCAACGGCGAAAAAGGTAACGGACATTTCCGGGCGCGGCGTTGGAATGAATGTTGTGAAGGAAATAGTCAATGAGCTCAATGGAAACGTGAGCATAGAAACCGAGTTCGGTATGGGAACCCGTTTTGTCATGGCATTCCCGCTGACTCTAGCCATCATTCCGGCCATCATGACCAGGGTGCGGAAGGAAATGTTTGCCATTCCTCTTTCCGATGTTAACGAAACTATTAAAATATCACAGTCCGATATCACCACCATCGAGGGCCATGAGGTTATAAATCTGCGTGGTGAAATACTCTCACTGCTGCGTCTGAACCAGTTTGTTACAATGAAAAGTGCCCTTAAGCCCGACGATAAGATTCCTGTCGTTGTTGTGGCCTATGGGAACAGGAAAATAGGACTCATGGTGGATTTTCTCGAAGGGAAGCTGGAGATCGTTATCAAGTCCCTGGAACAGAATTATAAGACAGTGGAGGGTCTTGCCGGCGCTTCCATTCTCGGTGACGGGAGCATCTGTCTTATTCTTGACGTGGCAGCCATGATCAATAAAACCATCATTGATCAGGAAAAGATGTCACACCTTGACAGGGATGCCGTTCTTCGTTTCCGCGAGGCGGAAATCGAGGAAATGGATGAGATTGAGGATTATGTGCAGAAATCGTCAAAGCAGGTTGCCGTAAGGGAATCCGCTCTCCCGCCGCTGGATTTGGGCAAGGAACGGATCAGGAAGGATGAACCGCTGCCTTTTGAACCAACAACTGAGACGATCGGAAAAAAAGATATACCTCTTCCCGGGATAAGCATGGCCGGGAGTCCGGAAGTGGAGACAAAACCGGACTTTAAAGAACCTGAAAGCAGCAAGATAAAAGAAGAGCCCATACCGGAAGAGCTGATTGAAGATATGACTGATGAAGAAGAAGCTCATCCTGAAGAAGGGGAAGTGGAGGTTGAGGAAAAAGTCCACGCAGCCCTGGCTGATTTCAGAAAGGAGCTCAAGGATAATATACAGAGCACCATTGGCGGCGATCCCAATGCCCACATGATTTCCACCCTGGATATCGGGCCCGATGCGCTCCGGGAATTCCAGCTCATCGCCAACATCGGCGCTGCCAATGCCGCGGAATCGCTTTCTAAAATTCTCCAGAAGAGGATTGACCTTTCAATTCCGGAAGTAAATGTGTGGCCTACGGAAAAAATTCCGGAAAAAGTGGGGAACATCGACAGTGCCTATATTGGTGTCATGCTTCCCGTGGTAGGCGAGGCCCAGGGAACCATGCTGTTTATTATTGATGAAAATGTCGGTTTTGAACTGATTGATATGCTGTATGGTTCATCCTCGAAGGAATCAAAAATTCTTAACGAGGACGGCGAATCAGCCCTTATGGAGATAACGAATATTATCGGATCTTCGGTGCTCAACGTTTTTGCTGAGAAGACAGCCCTGGCAATAAAACCCGAGGTTCCAACCATAGTGCATGATTATATGCAATCTATCATGGACTCAATTCTCATTAAATATAATATGACCAGTGATTATGCCATTATAATGGATACGGCATTCTATTTTGAGAATGATCAGGTTATCGGAAATCTGCTTCTTCTGCCGGAAACGAATTCAATGAAACGGATGGTTGATAAGCTGAGGTCGACTCATGTCTAAGCAGATACGAGTCCTGGTTGTGGATGATTCTGCTCTTGTGAGAAAAATAACCACGGACATTCTTGAGAGTGATCCACAGATCAAGGTCATCGGTACCGCCAATAACGGAAAAACCGCCATATATAAGAATGAAGAATTGGATCCTGATGTTATTACCATGGACATCGAGATGCCCATACTGGATGGCCTGTCAGCACTGAAAGCCATCATAGAAACAAGACCAAAGCCGGTCATAATGATGAGCGTGCTGACACAGCATGGAGCAGATGCAACATTCAAGGCCCTTGATCTGGGTGCGGTTGATTTTATTCCTAAACCATCCTCGATGCTTTCCCTGTCCGTTGATGAAATCGGCGATCTTCTCATTACGAAAGTAAAATCCGTTGCCGGTATAACTGTCGCCAAAAGGGCACAGAAGAAGGACCCGGAAATAATGAAGATGGTCGGTCCCCAGTTGGAGGATGTCGTCAAGAACCGTGTTTTCGGCAAGGAGAGTAAAAGCCAGAAGGTTGTGGGAATAGGAACTTCCACGGGAGGCCCCTCGGCCCTTCTCCAGGTTTTTAAGGCCTTTCCTGAAAACTTTCCGGCGCCTGTCCTGGTCGTGCAGCATATGCCCGAGGGCTTTACCAAGGCTTTTGCAGATCGTCTGAACAGCAGTTCCTATCTGGATATAAAAGAGGCCGAAGATGGAGACAGGGCTCTGCCGGGCTGCGGGTTTATAGCGCCGGGACATTCTCACTTGCTCCTGGAAAAAAGACGCAATGACCTGGTTGTACGAGTAGTTAAAGGGGAAAAAGTGTCGGGTCATCGGCCATCAATAGATGTGCTTTTCAATTCGCTGGCTGAAACAGTGGGGAGAGAAACTGTTGCCGTCATCATGACCGGGATGGGGAAGGATGGTGCCGACGGCATAGGCTATATCAGAAAGAGCGGCGGTTATACTATTGCCCAGAATGAAGAAACTTCCGTGGTATTCGGTATGAACAGGGTTGCCGTGGAAAAGGGTGGAGTAAAAGAAGTGGTGCCTCTTTCCGATATTACAAAAAAAATTGTTGAACATATATAATAACGTGCTATGCTGAAGGGGCGCAGGGCATATATTGCTTTAAAAATTGAATGGTTCGGTCGATATTTTAATTGATTTTTATTACCATAACGGTTTAACTGGTATGGTAGAAAGATGTGATGAATAAATAGATTTTCTTCTTTTAGACAAAAATTTGTGGAGATAAAAAATGGCGAGAGTTTTAATCGTTGATGATGCAAAATTCATGAGAACGCTTGTCAAGGATGCGCTTGTTCCTGCGGGACATGAAATTGTTGGTGAAGCCGAAAACGGAAATGAAGCGGTAAATCTGTATAAAAAGCTGAAACCTGATCTTACAACCATGGATATTACCATGAGGGAGAAAGACGGGATTGAGGCTGCTGAGGAAATACTGACTTTTGATCCTGACGCACGGATAATTATGGTAACGGCTCTCGGACAGGAAAATCTGCTTACCAAGGCAATAAAGCTTGGTGTTAAGGATTTTGTTGTTAAACCATTTCCACCGGAAAGACTCCAGAAAGCCGCAGAGAAAGCCCTTTCATAAGTTTTATCTGATACATATAATGTGAAATCGCCAACCCCTCTTCCTGTTGAGACTGAAGAGGGGTTTTAATTTTCTGAGGATTTTTTTGATTACCTTTCGTGCTCTTATTGGGAGTCTTGGGCAACATTTGAAGTAAAGAAAAAAAGCTTTCCAGCAGAAATGTTATTGTAATTTTTGTGTATTTTTCAAGTCTGATTCATTACTATACCACACTAATCAAAAAACAGACATCATCGTAAAACTACAGGATCAAATTAATCTCGGTAAGTAGACGGCATGCTAGAAGAAAGAGAAGAACTCCAGAATAATGACGCGGATAACAAATATGTCATCCATATCGATAATTTTGACGGTCCGCTGGATATCTTGTGGGATTTGATAAAAAAAGCCAAAATTGATATTACTGAAATTTCTATTTCCGATATAACGATACAATACATTGAATACCTCAAAATGATGGAAAAAATGAATGTCCGTATTGCCTCGGAATTTATCTGGATGGCTTCGGAACTGCTTTTTTATAAAAGCAGGGCCCTTCTACCTTCGGAAAACATCGAGGATGAATATTTTACACCGCCCCTACCGCCTGAACTTATCAATAAACTGCTGGAATATAAAAAATTTCAGCAATCTTCCCGGTTTTTCAGGGAGAGTTTTGAATTTCAGGCCGATGTATACACGCGGCATAATGAACCCGAAGATCTCGAGGCCGGAACGGAAGAATATCTGGACGTGTCCCTTTTCGATCTTTTAAGGGCCTTTGCCAATGTTCTGGAATCCCAGAGCACGGTGGAACAGGAAGAAATTATATTTGACGAAATCCTCGTCAGTGACAGGATTGAATATATAACTGAATTGCTGAAAGAGAACGATTTCATCGTTTTCATTGAAATTTTTCAGAATCGGCCCAGTAGGCCCGAAGTAGTGGCTACATTCCTGGCTATTCTGGAAATGGCTAAAACGAAGATCATCAAAATAGTACAACACAGGGTTTTTGGTGAAATTCGCCTGGTCCGCAATTTTTCTTCAAAGCAAATTGATGCCGGTGAAGGCGACTGACCCGCGCATATCTACCATATCATGAGGAGCCATGGAAGAAAAGGATGTACAAAATCAGAAGGATGATGATTTAATCCATGATGATTTTTCCGATGAGTCGGACTCTGAATCCTCTGAAGAGTCCGTCATGTCCGCAGATGACGATGTCGATGATGAATCATCAAAGGACTCTGAAGCCGAAGATATTTCCGGCGATACGTCTGAGGAAGATGGGTCAGATGATTCATCGGGAGAAGAAGTAGACGATGTCGAGCGGGATGAACTGGAGCTCAAGGGCCTTTTTGAATCGGTTCTCTTTCTGACCAATGAGCCGCTCTCTTCGTCTTTTTTTGTCAAAAATTTTTCCGTGGATCCCACCCAGGCAAAAATTGTAATGGATTCCCTGGTGGATGAGTACGAGGAACGGGATGGCGGTATTCTTCTCGTGGAGATTGCAAATGGATTCCAGTTTGTTACCAATGCCCGCTATGCCGAACAGCTGCGACACGCACTTGGGATGAAGAGGCGGGAGACACTTAGCAAGGGCATGCTGGAGACCCTGGCAATTGTTTCATATAAACAACCCATAGTGCTGGCCGAGATTGATGATCTGCGCGGAGTCTCTTCGCGGATGATGGTGGCAAACCTCATGAAGAGGAATCTTATTAAACCTGTAGGCCGGATGAACCTGCCAGGCCGGCCCCTGGCGTACGGTACAACCGATGAGTTTCTGCGGTTTTTCGGCTTGAACAGATTATCGGACCTGCCAAAACTGTCGGAAATAAAGGAATTTTCCCTGGACAGCGAAGAATGACGTGAATGACAAATTACAGAAAATCGATGACAGATTGATGAAGGCTCTGGCCGAATGGTCTGCGCAGTACGCGGAAGACCTGAAGTCGGACGATTCGGTCGCTGAAGGCACCCTTTTTTCCGAGAAGGGGCGGATGATTGATTTTTTCAAACAAGGCTATAACGGCCCCCTTCCCATGGAAGCCATTGATAAGGTTCTCACGGAGCTTTTTTTCGGTATCGTCAATAGCATTCGGCCCATCAGGGTTGCATATCTCGGGCCTGAAGGAACCTTTTCCAGCATTGCCTGTACAACGATATTCGGAACCTCGGTCAATACTCTTTCGCAGAAAACAATTCCCGACGTATTCCGTGAGGTCGAATCGGGAGACGCGGCCTTCGGCGTGGTACCCATTGAAAACAGCACGGAGGGAGCTGTAACCTATACACTCGATGAGCTCATAGAAACGGATCTTTCCATCATCGCCGAACAGTATGTTCGTATCTCATACAGTGTGCTTTCCCAGAGTGAGGATATTTCATCAATAAAAAAAATATATTCCCATCCCCAGCCTCTGGGGCAATGTAAAGGATGGATACGGACCAATGTTCCCGGTGCGGAGATTATATCGGTGGATTCCACCACTACGGCGGCAGAGGAGGCCCGGAAGGATAAAACCGCAGCTGCCATTGCCGCTCACGTTGCGGCCGAGATATATGGCCTCAATGTACTGGCTACAAGGGTCGAGGATATACGGCAGAATTACACAAGGTTTTTTGTAATCGGACGTATGGCTAACCGGACAACGGGCAATGATAAGACCTCCATCGTGTGCGCTGTCAAGGATAAGCCGGCCGCCCTGGTGAAGCTGCTCCAGCCTTTTGCCGATGCAGGCATTAATATGACAAAAATTGAATCACGCCCCGACAAGAAAAAGATGTGGGAATACAATTTCTTTATCGACTTTATCGGACACAGGGACGAGGTCAAAATCCAGCAGGCTCTTGAACACATGCGCGAGGAGACGGTCTTCCTGAAAATTCTCGGTTCCTATCCCGTGGGGAAATAATCCCGGCAGCGATTGGATATAATGACAATGTATGGTGAGCGACTATGAACACGGGTAAGCGGATTATTGCCGCAATTGACGGCCCTGCGGGTTCGGGCAAGAGCAGCGTTTCAAAGGAAGCGGCGCTGGCCCTGGGAATGAAATATATCGATTCCGGCGCAATCTACCGTTCAGTGACCTGGTTTTTTCTGCAGACACATGAATCATTGAGCGAGGGTATGGATTTTGAGAAAGGCCTTCACGGCCTGATTATTGAACAGAAATTTAACAGAGATGGAAGCTCGTGCACATATGTAAATTCCGCCGATGTATCGGAGCTCATCAGGAACGAAGTTATTGCCGGAAATATCGGTATTGTATCCGACAATAGAGCGGTACGGGAGTTTGTCAATGGCCTACTGAGAAAATGGTCGGAAAAGGATTCCATAATAATGGATGGAAGAGATATAGGTACCATTGTTTTCCCCGATGCCGACGTGAAGATTTATCTTGATGCCTCTGTTGACATCAGGGCAGAACGGCGTATCAAAGAATACAGGGAAATGGGAAAAAATGTTGACGAAAATTCCATCAAAACCCAGATTATACAGCGAGATGAACAGGACAGATCTCGGGAATTCGGCGCACTGAAGCAGGCCGATGATGCCATTTACTGTGATACTTCATCGATGAGCAAAAAGCAGGTTATAGAATTTATTGTAAAAACGATCAAGGGTAAGCTGGAGTTTTAAGACTAGCCAGAGCGATCCGCCTGGTTGGTACATTATTTTTTAAGGTGGCTGATTATGGACCATTTACAGGCTGAAGAATTCAATGAATCCATCGACATGGAGCAAATAGCAGATTCAGCTCTCGATGAAATCAAACCAGGACAGATAATACACGGTGAAATCGTTACTATAGATAATGATTATGCGTATGTGAACGTCGGTACTAAATCGGATGGACGAATCTCGCTCGAGGAATTTGATGTTCCTCCTTCAGTCGGCACAATGGTCGATGTCATGCTGCAGAACAGGAGAATAGTTGACGGTGTCTACCAGTTTTCAAAAAAGGCCGCCGAAGAAGAACTTGTGTGGAACGAGTTCACCAGGAAGTTGGGTGACGGCGTTGAAACAATAAGCGGTAGGGTCATTGCTGCAACCAGCAAGGGCAAACTCGTCAGCTGCGATGGTGTGAGGGCCTTTCTCCCATTTTCCCTTAGCGGTGATCTGAAAGGCGAATCCTCTACTGATGGTGAATGCCAGTTTAAAATAAAGAGCATAGACCGGAAAAAGAAATCAATCGTAGTATCGCGCAAAGAATTTCTTGATGAGGAAAATGTCAGAAAATGGGAGAGCTTCGCGGCCAACTACTCCGCAGGCGATAAGGTGGAAGGCGAAGTAATTAAATTTGTCGAATTCGGTGCCTTTGTCCGCGTTGAAGGAATAGATGCTCTGCTTCACCGTAACGATATGTCATGGAAAAATGTTTTCAAGCAGAGGAAAATACTCAAGCAGCACGAAAAAAGGGAATTTATTATTTTAAACATTAACCGCGAAGAAGGGAAGATATCGCTCGGCCTGAAGCAGATGGCCGAAGATCCCTGGATCAATCTGGACGCTCAATTCAGGCAGGGAGAGATCCTCAAGGGTACCGTGGTGACCATAGTAAACATGGGCGCCTTTGTGGATGTGGGAAATGATGTAGAGGGTTTTCTTTCCAATAGTGAGCTAAGCTGGACAAAAAACAACGCATCGGCCAAGGATATCCTTGAGAAGGGACAGGAGATAGATGTTGTAATTCTCGATATAAATAAGGATGAAAGGAAGCTCCTTCTCGGCTATCGGCAGACTCAGCCCAATCCCTGGATGACCATCCATGAGCGCTTTCCCGTTGGATCCGTTCACCGCAAAAAAATTAAAAAAATTGTGAAATTCGGTCTTTTTGTCGAACTTGAAGATGACATAGACGGTTTAATCCATATTTCCGATATAAGCTGGGATGACCACAATTCAAATCTTCCGGAGCAGTTCCGTGTGGGTGATGAGGTTGACTTGAAGGTTCTGGAAATAAAAAAAGAAGAGATGAAAATCGCCTGTGGGATGAAGCAGTTGCTCAAATCACCCTGGGAGGCAATTAGTGAAAAATACCAGCCCAGGATGCAGGTGAGGGGTACCATATCGGGTATCACACAATTCGGAATATTCTTAAAACTTGAAGAAAATGTTGAAGGTCTGGTTCATATCTCCGAAGTATCCAAGAGCAGGATTGAGGACCTTGATGCGGAGTTTTCCGTTGGTGATGTTGTCAATGCCGTAGTCCTGGGAGTTGATGTTAAACGAAAGAGGCTCTCTCTCAGTATCAAGCAGTTTGATGTGATTTCTGAAAAAGAAGAACTGGATAAGATATTAAAGGAAACAAGTCCCAGCACCATGACCCTGGGGAATATGGTAAATATTAAGTTAAATTAGTTGTAGCACAGGAGCTTGAATGGCACGAATAAATGTAAGGAACAACATTGATATTGAAAGGAATCCCGTAGAGAAGTTCCTCATGAAAGTGAAGGATGTTATCAAGGGAAATCGTAAGCTGGTTTTATATTCTTTTATATCCCTGTTGATAGCCGTTGTTCTGTTAATTGTCTCTTCCATTATTTTTGAAAAACGATCGGAAAGCCAGATGGTTCGCTATGAGACTATAATGCAGATGTATCAGCTTCAGGGAACTGAAAATCCTGAAAATATTGAGAAAACTATAGCAGAACTGAAAAAATTGCACGATTCCAGCTACTTCGGATTTGTTCATCATATGTCCCTCTACTCTGCCGGGAATCTTTACTATTCAGTAAAGAAATACAAAGAGGCTGAAGAGGCACTCGTATCCTTTGCCGGATCGACTCCTTCCGAGTTATTTGCGGCACTGGCCCTGCTGAAGGCTTCCTCTGCGGCGGAAGAACGCGCCGATTTGGACAGGGCAATTGAAATATACAAGACTCTTGAGGGTAAATATCTGAATGGCATCCTGGATGATCAGATTTTATATAACATGGGACGGGTATACGGCCTGAAAAATGATAAGGCCATGGCGAAAAAATATTACAACAATATAATTATGTCATACCCCCAGTCCCCGCTTGCAGAGAAGGCGAAAAAAAGGATGCTTCTTTTGGGGTTGCCTAAGTAATAGAAATTTTTATAGATGGTCAAATATAACTTGACATAAAAAGAGCTGATATTAGATATTCCCTTTAACTTCCTGAGTTTGAAGGATATTTATTATATTCCCGAAAGCAGATGAAAATATGTTCGGCGATGCTGAAGTCTGAGAAAATAAAAGTGAATGGAGAATAGTTGTGGCGGTACCAAAGCGTAGGAAATCGAAGTCTAAAATCCGGATGAGAAGATCTCATGATGCAATAGGTGTTCCCTCATTGAGGCCATGTCCGAAGTGCGGGGCTTATACTATGCCACACCGTGTGTGTCCTGAATGCGGCTATTATAAAGGGAACCTGGTAGTGGAAAAGAAAGTTAAAATAAAAGACTGAACATGTGAATGGATCAGGTCATTTGCGAGGGATGCTGCATGAGCATCCCTTTTTGCATTAACTCTTGACAGGAGGTAATGCGCTATATAACGTGTGACAATGTTTTTCTCCCGGGAGGCATGACATGGATATTTTTAACAAAGTAAAAAACATCATAATAAAGCAGTTGAATATCGAGGAAGAGAACGTTACGAAAGACGCTTCTTTTATTGAAGATCTGGGAGCAGATTCAATTGATTCCGTGGAGCTCATAATGGCTTTTGAGGTGGAATTCAATATTGAGATTCCTGAGGAAGATGCTGAACGTCTGCAGACAGTCGACGATGTGGTTAAGTATATTCAGGATCGAATTTAATACTGCGAAATTATTATAATAACGAACAGACGAATATGACAGCTGAAGAATTAAAAGACAAAAGTATTCCTGAAAAAAAAGAGAATAAAAAAATTCAGACGGAAAAAGATAATAAGAAAAGCAGATACCGACAGCTTGATAAACTGCAGGGTGTCTTAAAAATTAAATTCAGGGATAGAATTTTTTTAAACAGGGCATTGGTTCATCGTTCCTATATCAACGAATCGGAATCCGAGGTGCGTGATAATGAAAGGCTGGAGTACCTGGGTGATTCGGTTCTTGGCCTTATTGTGAATGAATACCTGTTCAAACATTTCGAGGATTACCATGAGGGTGATCTGGCTAAAATTAAATCAGTTGTTGTTTCCGAGGATATTCTGGCTCAGGTGGCTCAGGAACTGAACCTGGGAAGCTATATCCTCATGGGCCGCGGCGAGGAGATGAGCGGAGGAAGGAACCGGGCATCGATACTCGCCAACACGCTTGAAGCCATCATCGGGGCCTTCTACCTTGACTCGGGCCTGAAGGAAAGCCGAAAATTCGTTCTTCTCCTGCTGAAGCAGCACATTGACCGCATTGACAATCTCACTTATCAGCGTGATCCCAAGACAACCTTGCAGGAATATGTCCAGAAAAAGTACAAGGAAAGGCCAATATATGAAGTGGTGGAGGAGCGCGGTCCCGACCATCAGAAGGAGTTTTTTGTCAGACTTGTCGTCAACGGCAAAGAGGTCACCCGGGGAAGCGGAAGCAGTAAAAGGAAGGCGGAAATGCATGCCGCCAGCATAGCGCTCAAGAAAATCGATAAAGGGGATGCGGTATTTTGAATTTCGATGAAAAGGATGTCAGGGTCCGTGTTGCGGGTATCGTCATCAACGATAAACGGGTTCTTCTTATATCCCACAAGAAGGACGGCAATGAGTACTGGCTGCTTCCCGGCGGCGGGGTCTCTTTTCTGGAGACACTGGAAGAGGCCTTGAAGAGAGAGTTCAATGAGGAGCTCAATATCGATGTTGCCGTACAGAAAATTGCGCTGGTTTGTGACTCCATTGATCCCGATGAGAAGCGGCACATCATAAATATATGCTTTCACTGTTCCTATGAAGGAGGCGATTACCGCCTTGGCGATGATAACCGACTCAGCGGCTATGGATATTTCAATGCCCAGGAGCTGGAACAGCTTAAAATTTATCCTCCCATTAATGATGAACTGGTCAACATAATAAGAAACAAGCCTCAGACAATATATCTCGGGAAATTATGGCTCGACGAATAGAAAGCATAACCGCCAAAACGGCATCATGGGAATATGACATTCTCATCGGTGAGAGGTTCATCGCACGACAGGAAAATTTTAAAGGGATACTTGATTCCGATAAAACGGCCTTTGTCGTCAGCAAAAAGGTATACGGGCTTCACCGGGAATATATCGATTCTTTTGTTTCAATGGCGAAGTCAGGCCACCTTTTTCTCATGGATGACGGCGAGGAAAATAAAAATTATCGTTACGCGGAAGAATTTTTGCGCGGATTTATCGAAAAAGGTCTTACCAGGAAGTCGGCCGTGTGCGCTGTCGGCGGCGGCGTAGTCGGTGATTTCGCCGGTTTTCTGGCATCGCTGTATATGAGGGGAATCCCGATCGTGCACGTGCCCACGACGCTTCTTGCCATGGTGGATTCAAGTATCGGCGGAAAGGTGGCGGTTAATCTCCAGCTGGGGAAAAATATTGTGGGCGCCTTTCACCAGCCGAAACAGGTATTGACTGATATTTATTTTCTCACCACCCTTCCTGAAAATGAGTTCAGGAACGGGCTCGCTGAAATATTCAAACATGGCCTTATTGGTGAGAAAAGAACGCTGGAGATGCTTCAATCGGGATCATGGGGAGAAATAAAGAATCCGGCTTTTATATCCGAACTTATCTACAGGTCCGCTCTTTTTAAAACGGGTGTCGTGGAAAAAGACGAAAAGGAATCGGGACTCAGAGCTATTCTCAACTACGGTCACACCGTGGGCCATGCCATCGAGTCCTTTATGGAATACAGGGGAATATCCCATGGTGAGGCTGTGGCCCTGGGGATGCTGGCCGAGAGTGAAATCTCTCGTCGGGCTGGCTGGCTTTCAGAGGCCGATATGAACATGATACGGGAGATCCTGGATAAATACGGCCTGATACAACACCAGATTAACCCCGAAATGGAAAGCATTATGCGGCATATGGCCTATGACAAGAAGAACATTGGCGGGAAAATAAATTTTGTATTGTTGAAAAGGCCGGGTCAGCCGGTGATAGACCAGCAGGTTGATGAAAACCTGCTGCGGGAAGTGCTGGGAAGCGTTTTTGCAGGAAGTTAAAATTAACTTAATCAGCAGGTTCATGACGTGGCGGAAACACTAAATTATTCCCTGAGGGAGTTTGAAAACGTAAAGGTTGTTGAACTGAGCGGCAGCCTTACGAACAACACCATTGATACCTTCAGGTCGCTCATTAATCGCATTTCCGACAAGGAGAGCGCCATTGTCAATCTGGAGAATGTAACCCTGGTTACCTCGGGAGGACTGCATGCCCTTGTAGATGTTTCCCAGGTGGCGAAAAGGAAGGACAAGCGGGTGATTATTCTCTGGGCGGGAGAGGACGTGGTCAGGATGTCTGAAATTATCGATGTATACAGCCTGCTTATTTTTGCCGAGAGCCTTGAGGAAGGCGTAAGGAAGATCCGTTATTATACCTGAAATCCTGCATGCGGGCCTTTTCCCTTCAGTTGTTGGGGAAAAGATGGATATTGGGCCTGCCGTTGTAAACATTCCGTGATACGAAAACCTCGACTGAATAATATTTCCTGATAGTTTCCGCGTTTAACAAATCGACAGTGCCGTCCTCGGCGATTTCGCCCCCCTCTATTATTATAATTCTGTCGGCGATTTGAGCAATAAAATTGAGGTCGTGAGTTACAATAACAGCTGTTGTATCTCCCTCTGCAACTGAGCGGGTTATTTCACGGGAGAGGGTATGGATGGTGCCGATATCCAGTCCCGCCGTGGGATTGTCCATGAGAAGTATTTTCGGTGTACGGATGAACGATACGGCGAGCATTGCCTTTTTCATCTGTATGTCTGAGAGTTCCCCAAGGCGTTTTTTCTGCAGGTCGGTAAGATCGAAATAGCCTATATTCTGTTCTACTACCTGCAGATCGTATTCTGAAAAGGCCCGGAAAAAGTTTTTGTGACTGATTCTGGAAAGCATGAGAAAATCAAAGAGTGATTCATCCATGTTGTCCGGTTTTCTGCCGTTATAATATGAAATGGTTCGGGCCAATTCTTTTCTGCCGAAGGCATTTATTTTTTTATTATGTATTGCTACTGAACCGGACCCGGGGCCTCTCCTCTGATTCATGCCAGACAGTGTTTTCAGTAACATCGATTTGCCGGTACCTGGTTTTCCTATTATGCCGGCTATTTCTCCCGTATTAATCGTCAGGGATATATCCTTCAGGACGGGATTGTTTTGTGGATAGGTGCAGTGTAATATCTCGATCATACCGGTACATATCTCCTTCGCGCGGCCAGGATAATGGTGAAAGTGTAGGACATGCATAATGAAATTAAAACAGTGATATTAGTGCCCGAAAAGTGCAGGACCAGAAGCAGTAATTGCGAATAGAGGACGGTCATGACCATGGCTGACAGCATCCTTCCGCTGCGGAGTTGTGACTGAAAAAAATACAAGGCTGTTCCTCCCATGTAGCCAATGGTAATGAACACAAGGGAAAAAACAAGATTGTAAAAAACCGGGATCAGGCAGGACATGGCACGATAATTGATGCCCGCACCGAGGCAGTGTTCTTTGCCGAGAGAGAAAGCCTTTAATTCCGGCTTTAAAAGAAAAAAGAGAACGGAAAAAATCAAAATGACCAGGCAATATATAATTACACGCGTTATCGAATGATCACTGGTGTGCAGATATCCCGTGAGCGCTGTATGAATATGTTTTTCCGGTCCCCGTGTGCCGGTATTCACCAGGTATGCCGTGATGATAATAACGACGATATTTATCAGGGTTCCATAGATGAACCTGTCCCTGTTGTCCCTATAAAGAATTTTCTCCATTATCGTGTTATGAAACATCATGGCCAGAAAGATGAAAATAAATATAAGGAGAGGTCTTTCCGTCAAGAGTGCAGCCGTGAGCACTGTGGCGAGAAAGGCGATGCCGCCTTCACCGCTTTGGTGATAGTCGAGCCGTGATATCGCCGTGGCCTGGGAAAAATACCCCAGCAGTGCATACAAGAGCGAGCCGGGGATGTAGAGAAACAACATCGAAGTTCCGGTTTCAAAAAACACGTTGAGCGCAACGGCTGTCATGCATGCCGTGATCAATGCTGCGGCGATGACGATGCTTGATGCTTTTTTCAAAACTTTCCTGTAATTGATGTCTGTTTACCCGATGGCATGTCAGGGATTTACCTCCGTATCGGGTTTACTGTTGATTGTATCGACAGGACCGTTTGCGGGTGTTGTATTGTTGATTTCCTTTTCCTTCTCCCGCCTCATTTCTTCTTTTTTTCTTATTTCTTCCTCTTCGGTCTTTTTCTGTTTTTCTATCTCCTTCAACAGACGGGACAGCTGGGGGTCCTTCTCAGCCAGCTGACGGTAGTTGTCATAGTACATGAGGGAGTTCATGATTTCAATGGCCTGGGATTTTCTGCCGCTGCGGGCATAAGCCTGGCCAAGCATGAATTTATCGTCATTTTTCAGCGACAGCTTTTCAAAAACGTCTATGGCCTCATCGTACTTTTTCATGCTGAAATATGATTTTGCCTGGAGGAGCGTTATATCATAGCTGACCTGGGACTCGGGCAGGGCGGCAATGATTTCATTGAGGCGGGCAAAGTTGTTTTTTTCAAAGTGCCCTTTTATCAGGATGATAAAAGTCTTGTTGTATTTTTGAATTTCATCTTTGTTCTGTTTGATAGTGTCGAAGAGCCGGTCAAAATAGGTGAGGTAACGCCAGTCATTCTGTTTGTAATAAATGCTGCCGATCTGGAAGAGAACCAGGGAATTATCACTCTCCAGCCTGTCGGCTTCCTGGAGTGTTTTAAGCGCCTCATCATATTTTTGCTGTTTAATCTGAATAGCCGAGAGCAGGATCAGGGGTTTTACAGCCTTCCGGTTCAGTGAGTGGGCCCTGTCGGCCTTTTCCGCCGATTTGTCATAATCGTTTTCATTATAATAGCTTTCCGCCATTTTCAGGCTGAGGATGTATTCCGTGGAGTTGCTGATAAAACCGAATTCCAGGGCCTTGGAAAAATGGGTTATGGCGTAAGAATAGGACTGATCCTGGTAGTAGATGTCGCCAAGAGCGATATGGGCCTCAGCGTAATAGGGAATACGTGACGTTATTTCCCGCAGATATGATGCGGCCTCACTGGTCTGGCCCTTTTTGTATGCAGCCATGGCGATCTCGAATTTTGGAGCAAGGAAGGAGGAATCCTGGCCCAGGGCGTCTTTGAACAGGGAAATGGCTTCCTCGATGCTGCCGCGCTTCTTTTTTTCTATCCCCTTTTTATACAGGTCGATGGCATCCTGATTGTTTGTCCAGAGGCCCTTGTTGATGAGGGATTCGATTTTCTGCCGGGCACCGTCATCCTTGAGGTGATCCCACATCCTCTTGCAGGTAATCACCACATTGTCGTAATCACCCTTCTGTTCGGCAAGAACGATGAGATTCCAGTAGGCGTTTCGCAGGAATTTGCCCGTTGTGTTTTTAATTTTGGTGGCTTCGTTGAAATATTTTGCCGAATCGTCGAAATTTCCCTGGAGCTTTTCTATCTCTCCGAGGAAATAATAAGCGTCACCGTGAGGATTTTTCTCCACGGCTTTAAGAAACATCTCGCGTGCCTTGTCATATTTCTTGTATACATAGAATTGCCGGCCCTGTTCATAGTAACCTGCCAGGAGGGGGCCTGAAGCGGAAGTGAGCATAAGAATCGCGAGCAGAACGGTTTGATAAATTTTCATGGTTTACTTCTTTATTAATTATTATTTTCTTGATTTATTGTGTGGATACTGCCATTTGTCAACATATTTTGTCAGCCAAACATCTATGAATTCAATTATCCGATCCACAGGCATTGTAGCCCTTGCCACTCTAGCCAGCCGTATTCTGGGATTTCTCCGTGATATGCTCATGGCGTCATTTTTCGGCGCCAGCGGGACGACCGATGCATTCTTTGTGGCTTTCAAAATTCCCAACCTGTTCCGGCGTTTCGTTGCCGAGGGTGCACTGACCATATCATTTATACCCGTGTATACGGAATACCTGGTCAATAAAGGAAGGGATGAGGCCCTGGAGCTGGCCCAGAAGACCCTTACCCTGCAGATAGTGGCCCTTATCTTCCTCATCGGACTGGGTGAATATTTTTCTCCCGAGATCGTAAGGCTTTTTGCCATAGGCTTCAAGGACCCTTCACTCCTGTCCCTTGCCACGGATCTTAACATGATTATGTTTCCCTATCTTTTTTTCGTCAGCCTCGTTGCCTTTGCCATGGGTGTACTTAATTCACATAAATATTTTTTCGCGCCGTCCTTCGCACCCGTGCTGCTCAATGTGGGAATAATCACGGGAATTATTTTTTTAAGCCGTTTTTTTGATCAGCCCCTGCACGGTGTGGCCATCGGGGTTCTCCTGGGCGGCCTGCTCCAGGTCATATTACAGATACCCTATATGATCAGGGCGGGATTTAAAATGAAAATATCCTTTGATCTCAAGCATCCCGGGATGCGTAGGATATTCCGCATGCTGGGGCCCGCACTTTATGGTATGGCAATCTACCAGATCAACAGCCTCATTATTACGATCCTTGCGTCCTTCAAGGATAAAGGGAGCATATCCTATCTCTATTATTCCGACCGGCTCACGGAACTGGTCCTGGGTGTTTTCATCGTTTCCATAGGGAATGTGATTCTTCCCGAGATGTCAAAGCTGACAGCCACGGACGATCTTGATAAACTGAAAAAGCTTTATATCCAATCCATGAGCGGCGCTCTTTTTCTGGCCGTGCCGGCCACGGTGGCTCTCATGGGCCTGGGATACCCCGTTATTTCGGTCATATATCTGCACGGCAAGTTTACACCCTTTGATGCCGAGATGACGCAGCTGGCCCTTTTCTACGCCTCGCTGGGGATCACGGCCGTTTCAATACTGCGTCTGACGACTCCCACCTTTTATTCATTGAAGGATACGGTTACTCCGGTTATAGGCGCTACCATGGCACTGGTTTCCAATACGGTCCTGGGATATTTTCTCATGGATACGGGACTAAAGCACGCCGGTCTCATGCTGGCCCTTTCCATTTCTACAACTCTCCAGGTGGTTTTTCTTGTAATCATGCTGCGGAGAAAGATAGGGAGGCTGGGTCTTAAAAAACTTTTTATAGCGGCGATGAAATTTCTCGCTGCCTCACTGCTGATGCTTCTCGTCTGCCATTTCATCGCGAGGCTCATCGACTGGAACAGCGCCCGCCTCTGGCTCAGGGCCCTGGTCCTTATGGCGATAGTAACGGCGGGAGGACTTGTGTATGCCCTCTCCTGTTTCATCCTGAAGGTGGAAGAGATGCAGTATGTCTACCGGAGGCTGAAACGCTGATATTTCCCCCCGGCCTGTTTTCTCAACCCTTCATTTCATCCGCCGCTTTAAGGGCCAGCGCGGCAATGGTCAGGCTCGGATTCACTGACCCGCCCGAGGGCATAACACTGGCATCGATTACATAGAGGTTGTCCATGCCCCATACGCGGCACCGGCTGTCAACGACGGAATTGCCGCTATCCTCGCCCATGCGGCAGGTCCCCAGGGCGTGTGAAAAGGTCTCAATTGGCATATTGTAGAACATGAGAGCCCCGGCCCTGCGCAGGATTCCCCTGGCTTTGCCATAGAGCGCCTTTCGAACCGCCAGGTCCCGGGCAGTGTAGCGGTGATGTACCATGAGAGCAGGCATGCCATAGAGGTCTTTCCGGCTCGTATCACAAAAGACCCGGTTGCGGTACTGGGGCATATCCTCGGCGATGCAGAGAAGATTTATAAGATAATCGGAAAAGAAGGCGGCGATATTTTTCAGGCCCATTGGCGCATTGGCCTTGATGACACCCTTGCCGATGCTGGATACATCCTGTATCATCCCCCATGTACCTGCGGGGGCGAGTTTTTTATCCGGGTCGCCGTAATAAAAATCCGGGATACCGATCTGTTTCTGAAGCTTGTTTTCCGGGTTCGTAACATAGGGGAAGATGCCCGCCACCACGCCGTTGATGTGACGCATGAGATTGCGGCCGATAAGATCATTACCCGTTATGCCGTCGATGCCCGAGGCCAGGAGGAGATGGGGCGACGCCAGGGCTCCGCCCGAAACTATGATATTTTTACCCTGGATGGTGTTTCTTTCTCCGGTTTTCAGGGAAATGATATCCACGGAACGGGCTTTCCTTCCCGAGACGTTTATTTTCAAGACAGCTGTATCGGATAAGATCGTGACTCCTTTTTTCTCGGCCTCGGGAAGCACCATTACGGCCAGGTCGTTTTTTGCCTCTATTTTACAGAGATAATGGTCGCAGGTCGGACAGAGTATGCATTTCTCTTTGCCGTATTTGCCGCTGAAGTTGATGGCCATGGGAAGAAAAAAGGGATGCATGCCCAGTTTTTTAGCGCTGTCCCAAATTATTTTTGATGGCGATGAAAGTCCCGGGTGAGGTGCATGGAGATAGTCATTTTTTATAGGTGGTTCCGTTATATCCTGTCCGCGGACTCCGGCTATACCGAGAATCCGCTCAGCCTTGTCGTACCAGGATTTCAGTTCCTTGTACCCGTAGGGCCAGGCGCAGGAAGTATCGCGTTCCGCGGTTCCTTCCAGGGGAGCGCCGAGAAAATCATCCTCACGCATGCGGAACGATACGGCGCCGTACATTGTTGACATGCCGCCCACCGTATCGTCGGTATGCTCTTCTTTCAGCGGACCTTTTTTCTGGTCCACGAAAAAGGAGACCGGGCTCCGGTACAGGGGATCCTTCAGATGGAGTCGAACCTCATCCCAGCAGGAATCGTCGCGCACAACATGCTTTCCCCGTTCTATAATGAGAACCTCTTTGCCGGCTTTGGCCAGGGCATGGGCTGTCATGGCGCCGCCGAAACCGCTGCCGATTATTATATACTCATAGGATTTTTTTACATGCATGGCTCAACCACTCCGTGTTATTTTTTCGGACATCGATGGAAATATAAAAAGGGAGAATCCGGTCCTTATATAAAGGGCCAGACTCCCAGCTGGTAGGCCCGGATGAAGAGCACGAGATACGCGCCGCCTTCCAGAATCCATGTCCATGCCTGCTCATAGGTGCCCCTGAAGCTCACCCAGCCGAAGGCCCCCGTATCTGCCCACAGGCTCAGAGTATATCTTTTTCTGGAAAGGGGAAGGAGCAGGGGAAGCCCCACGCTGCTGGGCATGTCAGACAGGTAATGGATGTACAGACTCACCATGGATAGAATGGCCCACGACAGGTTAAAGGGCCATAGCAGCAACCCCACCACGAGTGGAAAGAACAGGGAATGCGTCCAGGTGCAGTGGAATGATTTTTTTGCCCATCCCAGCATAATGGGAATGGCGTCCATATTCGGCAGCTGTGTTGCGATAAATGTGACTAAAATGGCTTCAGGTGAGAATGCCTCGACGTGACCGCCCGTGAGTTCCGGGGCGAATGATGCTATGGTGAGGGCCACAGCGTAATGTCCAACTTGCATAATGTCCTCCAGGTTATTTTTTGATCGTTAAATTTCATTGATTACACGTAAAAATAGTTCTACGTCGCCGAGATCGTCGAAGTAGAAGTCGGGATTTTCCGCCAGCAGCACTGAACGGTCGACCCATCCGGTGCCGACAGCAACAGATACGGCCCCGGCGTGCTTTGCACACCGGATGTCATACACGGTATCGCCGATGATGATCATCCGGCTGAAGTCGATATCCAGGTTGTGGCTTTTCCTTATTTTTTGCCTGGCAATGGCCGGCATTTCGTTGCGCAGGTGTGAATCATCGCCGTAAACGCCCAGGGCGAAATACCGGTTCAAATCGAACCTGCCGATTTTAATTTGAGCCCCCCGCTCGAAATTTCCCGTGAGAAGACCCAGAATGATATCATCCCGATGGGCCAGCAGAGGCACCAGTTTCTCAATGCCGGGCATTATGGTGCACTGGTGATTTTTCATTCTGCCGTCAAGAAGGCGAAAATACTCTTCTTTCAGGGACGGAATCTTCGCTTCAATATCCTTCTGACCGAATCCCTCATCAATAAGGGATTCGAAAAGTATGAGGGGGTCTGTTTTTCCCTGCATATTCATCGTGGACATCTGTCCCGTGGTGCCGAAAACCGATTCCGTGGCCTCCATGAGGGACGTCTTGCCCGCGCTGTGGCAGTTCATGATGGTGCCGTCTATATCGAAGAGAACGGCTTTTTTATCCATGTTATTTTTGCTGTTCAACCTCTGCCACCAGTTCCTCAGCGGTCTTATCCTGCGTATAGAAGTTGACCTTGAGATATTTGGCCTTCACGCTGGCCGGATAGGGATCGAAAAGCATGGCGATGCCCAGGGCGGGAAGAAAGGCCAGGGCGTAAAGCGCGATGGACTGCCCCACGGTAAAAGGCCTTGCCGGATCCTCAAAAATGAGCACGCAGCCAATGGATAGCAGGGCCGCGATAAATACAGCCATTGAAAATGTTTTATTTTGCATGGTATCCTCGTTTTGTATATAATATTGCTGGCACTAAATAAGATGGTTCCCTCTGCGGATCGGGATCTGTTACCTTCTCAATATACTGAAAAATACCACTAACGTCGCCTGACCGTATAAATCAATAAAAAAAAGTATCGGCCGGTGAAATCCTCATTGAGAGGATAATTCCTCTCCCTTTTTAGAGGCGTTGATAATTTTGTTTGCATTTTCAGCGCCTTGCCGGCTATAGTGATCCGTCATGAGAAAAAAGAGTCACATACTCATTGCCGGTGCCGGTGAAGCGGGACGCATGCTCCTGGCGGAATTTGTCAAACGGGGCAGGGCCGTGGAAATCATCGGTTTTGTTGACGATGATCCCGGTAAAACCGGGACGGTTATTGACGGCAAAATGGTGCTCGGGAAGACTTCCGATGTGACGGTGATCCTGGAGCGCAATGAGGTATCACGGGTCATTATAGCTATGCCGTCGGCTCCCCATGGTTCCGTGAACCGGGTGGTGGGCGCCATCATCGCCTATAATCCCGGCATTCATATCCATATCATTCCCCAGGGAGAAAAGTTTTTTGATACGGTGCCCCTCTATCCGTCCCTGCAGGAATTCACCCTGTCGGACCTTCTTAAGCGCGATGAGTATGATGTGGATATCGACGCCATCGAAAAAAAACTGTCGGGTCGAACGATCCTTATAACCGGGGCCGGCGGAAGCATCGGCTCCGAAATATGCCGCCAGCTCCTGAAGTTCAACGTGGGTAAGATAATAGCCGTGGGACGCGGCGAGTTTTCCATATATACGCTGGTGAAGTCTCTCAATGAATACATGGATTTCATGGAAAGAAAGCCCCGGATTGTGTACAGGATCGCCGATGTGAAAGAGGGACGCATGCTTGAGAAAGTATTTCAGGAACACCGTCCCGAGATCGTTTTTCACGCTGCGGCCCACAAGCACGTTCCCCTCATGGAATATAACGAGGGAGAGGCTATACTCAATAACGTGCAGGGCACACGGAATGTATTGGATCTCTCAGTGCGGTACGGCGTCGACCAGTTTATCTTCATATCTACGGACAAGGCGGTCCGTCCCACGAGCGTGATGGGGGCGACGAAGCGTCTCGCCGAGATGGTCACGGCTCTGTACAACGGCAGGGAAGGCCTCAGGACGGCCATTGTGCGTTTTGGCAATGTCATCGGGAGCCGCGGTTCTGTCATACCCCTTTTTCGGGAGCAGATCGAGCGGGGCGGCCCGGTTACGGTCACGGACCCCGGCGTCACGCGGTATTTCATGAGCATTCCCGAGGCATCTCTCCTGGTGATAAATGCGGCCGCACTTTCCGGCGGCGGAGAGATATTCGTTCTCGATATGGGAGAGCAATACCTGGTCCAGGACATAGCCCGGCGGCTCATCGAACTGTACGGGTACCGGCCCGATATCGACATCAAAATAGAATTTACGGGACTCCGACCCGGAGAAAAAGGCTACGAGGAGCTCTTCTACGAAGACGGGGACCTGGTGAAAACCGATAATGATAAAATCCTCGTAAAGATGAACAATACCGGTATCCCGGCACAGATGATTTTTGATTTTCTCGACAGGGAAGTGCAGGGGCTCCATGAACTTTCGTCGCTGGCGATACGGCAGCGCCTGAAAAAACTGGTGCCCGATTATGAATTCACGGAAGACCGAAAGGACGAGACCGAGGGAAGATACGTCAACTGAAGGGGCGGCTTTAAGCAGTCCGCGTCATACAGTCATGCTGCCAGGTGCGGATAACGACAGGGAGTAGTAATTCATGATTTCAGACAGGGCGGAACACGTAACATCATTCATGGTCATGGACGTCATGGCCCGGGCGCAGGAGCTGGAAAAGGCAGGAGAAAATGTCGTCCACCTGGAAGTGGGAGAGCCCGACTTCGATACGCCGAAAGCGATACAGGACGCGGCCATAGAGGCCATCAGGACCGGGAAGACGCACTATACCCATGCCATGGGCATGATGGAACTCCGCGAGGCCATATGCCGGCACTATTACGCGGAATACGGCGTAACCATATCGCCGGACCAGATACTGGTTACATCGGGAACATCACCGGCCATGCTTCTCACCATGCTTTCCCTGGTGGAAAAGGGCGAGGAGATCATCCTTTCAAACCCGCATTATGCCTGTTATCCCAATTTCGTCGAGGCCGCAGGGGGCCGCGTCGTAGATATAAAAACGCGTCCCCAGGACGGGTTTCAGTACCGGCCTGAAGAAATAGAGAAGCTTATCTCGCCCCGGACAAGGGGCATCATCATTAACTCCCCCTCCAATCCCACGGGAATCGTCATGACGGAAAAAAACCTGCAGGATATTGCCCAATTCGACCACCAGTACATTCTTTCCGACGAGATATACCACGGCCTTGTCTACGAAGGGAAGGCTCACTCCATTCTGGAATTCACGAAGAATGCCTTTGTCATAAACGGTTTCTCCAAGCTCTATGCCATGACGGGCTGGCGCCTTGGATACGTTATTTTTCCCAGGGAATTTAACGGCGTCATGGAGCGGATACACCAGAACTTCATGATCTCGGCCAACAGCTTCGTGCAGCTCGCCGGTATCGCCGCCCTGACGGAGGTGGGCCCCGACCTGGAAATGATGAAGCGCCACTATAATGAACGGCGCAAATACATGATAGGCCGCCTGCGCGATATGGGTTTCATCATTCATACGGAACCCACGGGCGCCTTCTATGTCTTCGCCGACGCCCGGGCCTTCTGCACCGATTCATACGCCGAGGCCTTTAAAATACTGGATGCGGTGAAGGTGGGAGTCACGCCGGGAGTGGATTTCGGCTCCGGCGGTGAGGGATTCCTGCGCTTTTCCTATGCCAACTCCATTGAGAATATCAGGGAAGGCCTGGACCGCATTGAAGGATATCTGAAGAGCCGGTAGATTTCAGGGAATGGCCACGCCCCGGTATCCGCTGATGGCGTCCAGGGTGGCGTGGTCTTCATAATTAAATTGACCGTCGGTATAGCATTGTTTCGAACCATCGGGAAGTTTTTCTTCTTCATAGAAAACCTGTCCGACACGGAAGTAATATATGCCGGTGGGTACGGATGATACATTTACAGCGATGCTGTGGAAGCCCAGATTGCTCAGAGCAAGGTTTTCAATAAAAGGAACATTGGGTGGAAATACGATCCCTGAATCAAGCGCATATGGAGCGGCGATAACTACATAGTTGCTATATTCATTATAGGGCTCAGTGGTCATGTAAATTTCATTTCCCGCGAAGCAATTGGTGCTGGGCGACTCGTCCCAGGTGACGGTGACAAATCCTCCGGAATACTCAGCCTCGATGGAAAAGCTGGCACGCTTGGTAATGAGGCCTTCCAGTGCATCCATGCCATAGCTGCATGAAAGCATACACAGTGCGACGGTGAAACTCAGAGATTTGATGATTTGTGGTCCTTTCATGGCTGTATCTCCGCAGGCTCCTTAACGTTCCCTTCAGTGTTCTTTGGGGTCTCTTCTTTTGTTTCACCCCTGGCCAGCTCTTCTTTTGTGTCAAAGGGGTCCCCGGTGTCCCTGAACACCGTCGATGAATTAAAGGAGTAGGTCAGCTGCAGTTCCAGGTTTACTTTGTCCACGGTTTCCACCAGTTTGTTCAATTGCGCTGCATCGTTATAGGATGTGCGAAATTCGGCGCTTATGTCATTGCCCATAATCAGGGACTGAAAGTACAGCGAGAAAAACATGCCCTGGGCCCGGTACCGTACTGATTCGCCGTGAACCCCAACAGCCGGGTCCCAGAAGCTGCTGTAGCCGATTTTCGGGATGAGCTGCGACCGGGGATACTCGTGGAAAAAATCATATCCCAGGGAACAGGAAAAGGTCCGTACGGGACTGAAAGACAGTTTTTCTTCAGTACGCTTATCGATGAGTGTCCCGGAATGGCTCTGGAATTCGAGATACGTTTCAAGGTAGAGGCGGTTGAAGAGTTTTTCTTTAAGGCCAAGGGAGTAGAGAAAGAGATGTGCCGATTCTTTTTTATAGAGAGGATCATCTATGGTCTGGTTAACCCAGACCGCGTCATAGGGCTCGTCATTGTAGGCTCCGATCATTTTAAATCCCACGGTGGTTTCCGGCACCAGGGGATGTAGAGGACCGGCAAAAAAACCGTAGAGCATGTTGGCGTTGACCTGTATTTCCATGGAGTCAATGGATCCATTGTCGAAGATCATATTGCTGTCCAGAAAAAACAGGATATTGAAATTAATGAAGTACCGGGCCTTCAGGCGGGTCGAATTAAAATAGCTCATGGTGCCGTCGTCATTGGGCTTGATCTGGTTGTTGACAATGATGCCGCCGTGGAAATATCCATAGGGTTCCCAGATAAAGGAAGCGGCGAAGATGTCATCAAAAAACTGGGTGTACTTGTAATCGGTGACTGTATCGTTTCCGGCAGAGCCCCGGTCTATTTCCACTGAGCGCGTCAGTCCGTAATGGTAGCCGATGGTAGTAAACCCCGCCCTGATACGTCCCGGCTCCAGCATCCCCCCGCCGGTCTTTTCCTTCCCAAAATTGTGAAGATAGGTAAAACCGCCGTAGGTACGGATGAGACGCATATTTACGGCCGTTTTATCACCCGATGCGTCGACGTCATATACCTGAAAATCAGGGACCCAGTTTATCCTGCCGAAAAAATCCAGGTTCCAGTTGTTTTCCTGTATGAGGGACCACCGGTCCACGAAAAGGGACTGGACATTCTCGCTGCGCGCAACAGCATTGTGCAGCGTCGATGCCTCGTAGGCGGCGGCAAAAAGGCTGTCGGTCGTATATGAAATAAAACATAATAAAAGGGAGGCAACTGTCAGTAAGCGCCGCATTGTATCTCCATTTCCGTCCTGGTTACTGATCCGCCATGGCAGTATGGCTGATTTTTCAGGATTCTAGCAAACTCTTTAATAAATTTCTTTAAAGTGCAGTGAAAGTGTTATTTTATCAATAAAATATTTATTAGTCAATTCTATTTGTCCTTAAAAATACTTTACAAATTTAAAGGACAATTGTATTTTCACAGAATTGGTAATATATTCAGCTCTTATAACGCTTATAACCACATACTTTTGCAGAGTGTAATCCACGGTATGTCGTATAACAGTTACTGAGTAATTAGATTCTTTTCAACCCGTACATATATAATCATCACCGGTTTTCAGGAATATCGGGGGGGGTTGATATATCCGGATCTTTTCTAGGAGGAAAGCTAATGATTAAAGAGTACAAAACTGAGCAGATCAGAAACGTGGCGATTATCGGCCATAATGGAACGGGAAAATCGACACTTCTGGATGCCATGCTTTTTGTCGGCGGTAAACTTGATAAAATGGGAAGCGTCGATGCCGGCACACTGGCCTCTGATTTCGATGAAGATGAGAAGAAACGTAAAATTTCCATCAGAAGTGCCATGGGATTTATTGAAATGGATGATGTCAAAATCAACATTCTTGACACTCCCGGAACGGCCGATTTTATTGGCGAATCCCGGGCGGCGCTGCAGGCTGCCGAATGCGCCATTCTCGTTGTGGATTCCGTAGACGGAGTTCAGATCGAGACCGAAAAGGCCTGGCGATACCTGAAAGAGAACAATATACCACGGATTATTTTTGTCAATAAAATGGATAAGGAACGCGCCGGTTATGAAGCTGTCCTGCAGAACCTGAAAAGCAACCTGGGTGTCACCGTGGCCTCGCTCACTATTCCCCAGGGTGAGGGCGCAAATTTTAACGGTGTTGTCGATATAATAGACATGAAGCTCTTGACACCCAAGGGCGACGGGAAGACCGTCACCGTGGCCGACATCCCTGCCGAGTATAAGGACAAGGCCGAGGATGAGAAAGGAAAGCTCATGGAAATGGCCGCTGAGAGCGATGACGCCCTTATCGAAAAATTTCTTGAAGGCGAGATGCTTACCGAAGATGAGATCAAGCGCGGCCTGAGGGCTCAGCTCAGGGATGCCAAACTGACAACGGTCATATGCGGATCGTCAGAGAAGGTAATAGGGATAAAGACCCTTCTCCGTATTATCAAGGATTATGCTCCTGCACCGGCCGTGGGGAAGGAATTTAAAGGCCACAAGATGGGAGATAAGGAAACGGCAATACCCGTTGCGCTTAAGTCCGATGGCTCGCTGGTCGCCGTTGTATGGAAGACCTATATTGACCAATATGCCGGCCGTTTCAACTACCTGAAGATCATATCAGGCACCCTCTACCCCGACACGGATGTTCAAAACAGCACGAAAAACGCCAGGGAGCGTCTCACCAAACTGTATTCCATGGTGGGCAGCAAACAGTATGATATGCCGTCAATCGTTGCCGGAGATATCGGCGTAGTGGTCAAGCTCGATAAAACATCCACGGGCGACACTCTCTGCGATGCGGCGAAAAGCGTTGTCCTTCCGGTCATAAAACTGCCGAATCCCCTGTATTCCTATGCCGTGGAGCCCGTGAACAAGAGTGACGTGGACAAGATAGGCCAGTTTTTCCATAAAATCACCGATGAGAACCCGACGCTGAAATATGCATATAATGCCGAGACGCGGGAGACAGTGCTCTCGGGCATGGGTGAGCTTCAGCTGGGAATCATCCTGGAGAACGTCAGGGAAAAGAACAAGCTTGATGTGAAGACGAGGGTTCCCCGGGTGCCCTTCAGGGAAACCATCACCAAAAAAACCGAGTCCCATTACCGCCACAAGAAACAATCGGGCGGACACGGGCAGTTCGGCGAGGTTTTTATCCGCGTGGAGCCGCAGCCCCGGGGAGTGGGTTTTAAATTTTCCGAATCCATTTTTGGCGGTTCCGTGCCGAAGCAGTACATACCCGGCGTTGAAAAGGGCATCATTGACGGACTGGATGAGGGCGTGCTGGGAAAATTCCCCGTTGTTGACGTGGCCGTAGACCTCTTTGACGGTAAGTACCATGATGTTGACTCGTCGGAGATGGCTTTCAGGATAGCTGCTCGCCAGGCCTTTAAGCAGGGCATGGAAAATGCCGGTCCGCAGCTTCTGGAGCCCATCATGAATGTCAGCATCTTTGTTGATAAGAATTTCATGGGTGATATCCTCAGCGATATCACCAGCCGGCGCGGCAGGGTTCTGGGCATGGACAGTGCCGAGGAGTCGAGCGGCAGCGTTTCCGTCATCAAGGCAACGGTTCCTCTTTCCGAGATGATGAGATACAGCATTGATCTGCGTTCCATGACCCAGGGAAAGGCGTCCTTTGAAATGGCCTTCTCGCATTACGATCCCATTTCCGGCAAGGAAGCGGAAAATATCATCGCTGCCCGGAAAAAGCAGCTCGAGGAAGAAGCGGAAAAATAATATCAAACTCAATAAAAGAAAAAAGGGGCGCCTTCGAAGAGGCGCCCCTTTTTTGTGCCTGTTCCATTACACGGAAGCCATGGCGTATTCTATTTTTAATAATGATTTATCAGGATTTTCTTACAGCTGTAACTTCGCTTTTTTATCCTCTCCTTCTTTTTTCCCGGAATCACCGAACATGCGATAGGTAACACCAAAGGCGATTATATAAGTCTCTTCGGCAAATTCTTTTCTGATATAGCTGGTTGAATTGACCTCAACGGGAATTCCCGCAATTTCCATTGTCGAAGTGACGGGAATTACCTGATTTACCGTGGCATTCATATAAAGGACATACTGGATGCCCATATTCACTTCAAGAGACTCGTTCACCTTTATGCCGACCCCGGCCCCGATGGTGTGGCTGAGAAGAAGGGGATCTATTTCATTGCGATACTCATTCTTTATGCCGGTGTCATTGTAACTATACCCGGTACTTACTTTTATATAATCGTTGGGCATGTATTCGATGCAGCCCCCGGCACGATACCCAATGTTGTAGTCCTTTTCCATGCCGTCCTGGTCTACATACGGTCTCAGGTACATATCTCCACTCACTTCAAATCGCAGGCTCCTGATGACCTGGTAGGAGATGCCCATGGACACGGACTGGGGATAGGTGACCTTCAATGTTGACTGGCCGTTACCCGAGGCATACCCGGCTCCCCCGTTGAAATCATTGTTGGCGCTGCCATCCTTGAATATATCAAGTTGCCCGGTTGCTTCAATCAAGGGGCTTACAACAAAGCTGTGTGTCTTTTTTGTCAGGATGGCGGGCAGATAATATTCATACCGCACACCGATGTTGAGGGTCTTTACCGGTTTAAAGTCCAGACCGGAAACGATGCCGATTCCGTGACCGGTATAGGTGGTTTCGATATCCCAGTCGGAATTTCCATCGTCAAAGAGGGTCTGAGCGATGACGTTTGAGAAGGTTTCCTGAACCCCTGTCATTGTAATTGTCTGGCCGCCCGTGTAATAGATGTAACGGACACCAACCGCGGCGGAGAGCATTTTGAATATCCGGTAGGCTGCTCCCATTGTCGTGCCGATATAGTATTCTGTCCTGACTGCGCTGCTTGATTCGTAGGTATAGCTCTGGAATGTGGAGCCCAGCAGGTAGTCGTTTATAGCGTTTACCTGTTCACCAATGGCAAGGTTTCCCCAGTCCACCACGGCGAGACCCCGGGGAAAGGTGAAATCCGGCGCGGCCTGCATAATACCCAGGGATAAATAGGCCGCCCAGTTCTCTCCCTTATACACGATATTGAAGTCGGGCATGGTGGGGGCCGTTACTTCAGCGTAATAGCTGTCATCGCCGTTGACGCTTCCCCGTGCCATGTTGGAATAGGCGCCGGAATACTGTGTCGGTCCGCTGAGATTTATTCCCAGGCTCGGCAGTGAAATATCCAGATCGTGGAAGTCCATGGAATGGAGTCGCTTCTTGTGCAGGGTCTGGCTGCTGAAATTGATATACAGGCCGGTTTTCTCCATCATGGCCAGGCCTGCCGGGTTATAAAAGGCGGCATCGGCATCGGTAGAAGCGTTTCTGTTAAGGGTACGTGCATATTCCGCGCTGTGACTGGGAAAGATACCGTCCTCCTGGTGCAGTTCCGATGCGATAAGTCCTGTCCCTGAGAAAAAAATGATCACGAATATTACGGGCAAAAAACGTATTATCAAGCATTTCATAACGGTACCCCCCAGATTTTTTGCCCGATTCAAGCGGGCTGGTAGAAGTTTTATCTTTGGGAAAGTCTTTATGGTTGATTAATGTATAGATTAGATTTTATGTTAATATTTGTCAATAAAAAAACCGGTCGGACGGTATTTTAATGGATTTGTGTTCAGGCAGTTAAACGAGAAATTCGTCATTAAAGCGTGTTTTGTTATTAATAAATTTGTCAGTAGAGTATGGTAATTCCGGCAGGGAAGGGGAGAGGCAGCACCGCATGAGTTTCGGTACTGTCATCCTCTATCACGAAATCCTCTGCTTGCATATTTTATAGTTTTTAAACCTTCTAATTGCATTTCATTTATAGATTGATAGAATGATGATAATTTACCGGGCTGCATGGTAAATGTGTTGCCTTGATTTCTTTGTAACTATACAGAGGTGCAGGGACTTATGTATTATATGCCCTTGTACTCATAGGTACGGAAATGCGTATCAATCCTGAATTGATCCAAATGGAAAAAAACTACAGCATACATTTGTCACTGGTGTTGATAATATCACTATTTCTGCACATGGTCATATCCATGGCCCTTATGCTGCCGGCCATGGATGATATGAGAAAGCAGGAACGTCTTTTTCGCGACAGGACTGTCGGCGGCAGGGATATCATCGTCAATGTCAACCAGGACGGGAAAAGGGATATCACTCCTAAAACGCTTCTGTCCGATCAGGATTCTTCGGCGAAGGGATTTATCACCAGAAAGAAGGGTGACCGGTGGCTCAATAATTCCCGGGATTTCAAGCTCAAAAAGGGTGATGGATCCGGTGAGAGGGCGCCCATGGCCGTGAAAGGCGGTTCGGCAAAAGAAAAAATTCTGCTGAATGATGAATCGGAAGTTGTGGCTTTGTTGCGTAAATTCATGCCCGAAAAGGGATCGACGGGACAGAAAAATTTTTGGGATCAGATAGCAATACCGGATAAGAATGATGTAACCCTGGAGAATGCCATTTACTATTCGAATTCAGGAATGTTCTCCTATAATACGGCAAAATTCAAAAATTTTGCCTATTTCAAGGCTATGAAGGATAAAATCGCTGCACACTGGTACCCCCCCCTCATGGCCAATGCGGCCTTCGGTGGATATGCCCCGGGAAGAATGCGCATCATGGCTATCCCCAGTCAGAAGGTGAAACTCTATTTTGTCATGGATCGCTTCGGAGAGGTGGTCCATGTGGAGATCCTCGATTCCTATGGCAACAAGGCTCTGGATGAATCCTGTGTTGACTCAATAAAGGTCTCGAAGAATTTCGGGAACGCGCCTTCAGATATGAAAGGCGAATTTATTGTGATACCTTTCATCTTCGGGTACTATTCAAATTGATCTCTGCATTTCTTTGACAAACCATTGTATATACCGGCATTTTAATTTATGGCAGGGCTCTGACCCCGTATGTCTCGGCGTCGCGGGCTCTCCCATAAGGATTGAAAAAAAGGCCCCCCTTTACAGGGAGGCCCTTTTATTTTATGCCCGTGAAGCGGCGATTATGCTTTTTTAGGCGGTTTGGAGATAATTGAAATCACTGCGCCGAGAAGACAGGCGACACCGGCAATGATGAAGGGAGTCAACCAGGCAGATGGGTCAGTGGCTCCTTTGGCTGCATCCTTGAAAATACCGGCTATCTGGGGACCAACGATTCCCGCGATACCGTATGCGAAAAATACATAGCCATAGTTTTTGCCGACCGTGGATGTTCCGAAGAAATCAGCAGTAGCTGCGGGGAACAATGCAAAGTTTCCGCCGAAATTGAAGCCGATGATGCTTGCGGCGATGATCAATCCATTTTCGGTAGCACCAAGCTTGTAAAAAGAAAGCATGATGATTCCCTGAAAAAGGGTCATGAGGAAAAGGGACATTTTCCGGCCGATCTTGTCAGATACGGTTCCCCATGCGATACGGCCAAGGCCGTTGAGTATGGCATACCATGCCATTGCGGTTCCAGCCGTAGCGCCGGCAGCTTTTACGACATCACTGAAACCCTCTGTTGAGGGGTCAAGAGTGCCAAGCTTGGCATAAGTAAGGGCGTCAATACCGAAGAGCTTGATACAGTAAATAACCATGAGGCCTGCCAGGGCGGAAAAGAGAAACGTGATGAAAAGCATGTAGTACTGGGGAGTTTTGATCATTTCGCTTGAATCGAAATCAACTGTTCCACTTGCTTTTGCGTCGCCTGCCTTCGGCGGGGTATACCCTTCGGGAAGCCATCCTGCAGGGGGCTCTTTCATGACGAGGCTGCCAATGAGGACCATGGCTGCGAAAATAATTCCATAAAGGAGAAAAACACTGCGGGTGCCATCGAGTCCTGCCAGGCTGAGGTTGTTAAGAAGACCGCCTCCCCATGAGCCGGCCCATTTGACCCATATAGTGGCTCCGAATCCGAAACCGGCAACGGCAAGACCGGTCAGCATACCTTTTTTGTCCGGGAACCATTTAACGCCAACAGCTATCGGTACAACATAGGCAAGACCAATACCGGAGCCGCCTATGACGCCAATGAAAATAAGCTGGGTTATGAAACTGCTGCCGAATAGTCCGGCAAGAACATACCCGATGCCCAGGACCAGACCACCGGCCATGGCGAGTTTTTGCGGGCCTATAGTGGCAAGTTTTCTGCCTGCCCATACCATTACGAGAGCAAAAAAGAAAAGGCCTGCGGAGAAGATCCAGGCTGTCTGGCCAGCGGAAAATTTATACGCACCGTTAGAATCGGTAAGAACTTTGGTAAATGCTGACCATGCATAGATTGCACCAAGTGCAAGTTGAATCAAGATCGCGCCGACAACGACGAACCATCGATTCATGACTTTTTCATTAGACATTCATTGTCCTCCTTGTTTTTGTAAATTTCAAAAATTTGTTTTTAACCGCTAAGATTTTAGTTATAAAATAAAAAGGCTCACAATTTATCAAGGATATTTCTTTTTGGATATATTTTTCTCGGAATGAATGAATCAGGTTTAGGCAGATAAATACTGATATCGAAAGGGTAGGTGTGGATAAATTTAAGGGCAAAAAAAGAGGCAATGTCCCCGGACAATTGCCTCATATTAAAATCGTTTACTATACGCTATCCTGACTTTTCATTGTTAATGCGTGAGGATTTCTATCTTCCTCGGCTTGCGTTCTTCCCTTTTATGCAGCGTCAGGGTTAGAACGCCGTTTTCCAGTTTTGCTTCAACTTTATCCGCATCGATGTCGTCGCCCACGGCGAATTTTCTGTAATAATTATCCAGGGCGTACTCTGAATAGATGTGCCGGTAATCATTGAGGCTGCTGCCGTCAACGGCGCCCCTGATCTCCAGCTCATTGTTTTCAAGAGTGATGGCCAGATCCTGGCGCGTCACCCCGGGTATTTCGAATTTCATCATGTATTCATTGGGGCTTTCATAAATATCCACGTCCGGCGCCGCGGAACAGCCCTGATTTTCAATGCTTTTGGTGTTTGCATGGGTGTTTTTTGTCATGGCGAACCTCCTTACTGAATCGCTATTTTTCTTGGTTTCACTTCTTCACTTTTTTCCAGAGTCACTCTGAGAACACCGTTCTCCAGTTTTGCCTGAATCGTTTCGGTATTGACCCTGAATGGAAGCCTGATGGTTTTTGTGAAGGAACCAAAGCTTCTTTCCGCTCTAAGATAGGTGTCCTCGGTGCGGTCATTCTTTTTATCACCCTTCAGAATCAGATTTTCGTCATGAAGCTCCATATTCAGATTCTCGGGGGATATACCGGGTATGAGAGCCCTGATTTCAATAGTATCATGGCCTTCATACATGTTCACAACGGGATAATTAGATGCATTTCTTCCTGTTTTTTCGCCAAAGAAGAAAGTATCCATAATGTCAAGAGGGGAAAGCATGTCATTAAATATGCTATAAGTATACATGAGAAGCCTCCTTTTTAATTATTATTTTTATAAATAAAATAATTTAATTCATTCATTTAATTGTTAGCACTCTATATCGTTGAGTGCTAACAATAAGAATATATATAATTTTTTACCTATCGTCAAGAGGGGAGTAAAAAATTTTCCGATTTTTAAGTATTTAAGAATAAAATAAAATACACGTAGGAGGTGGGCCTGAAATCATTGATTGCCGGACCATTCCACGGCAAATTTGATGAGCTCAGAGCTGCTTTTCAGGTTCAGCTTGTTTTTTATACGCAGCCGGTGTGTATCGATGGTTTTAACACTCACTTTGAGTTTTTCGGCGATTTCGCTGGTTTTAGTTCCTTGCCCCATGAGCCGGAAAACCTCCAGTTCCCGGTCCGTGAGTTTTTCCACGGGATTGGTGATTTTCTGCGGCTGGTCGAACATCAGGTTATCCAGGAGACGTGATGTCATCTTTTCACTAAGAAAGATTTTACCGCCCATGACCTGTCGTATGGCATTGACGATGGTGCTGGTCATTTCATGTTTCATTACATAGCCCCTGGCGCCGGAACGGATTACTCTCTCGGCGTAAAGGGACTCATCGTGCATGGATAATATGAGAACGGGCAGGGAAGGATATTGAGTATGAATCATCTTGGTAAGTTCAAGACCGCTTTTTCCGGCCTTCAGGGAAATATCCACAATAGCCAGGTCGGGATGAACTTCATTGATGGTTCTCATCCCACTCTCGGCATCCTCGGCAAAACCGCAGATTACCAGGTCTTCCTCCCGGGCCAGGAGGTGTTCAAGTCCATCACGCACAATGGGGTGATCATCAATAACCAGTATTCTCACGGTCCTGTTCATTTTGTTGTTCCAGTGTTTATGGTATTGTATATGAGACGGTTTTTATACTGAATACAGAGCGCTTAAAATAACAATCAAAAAATATTTTTAGAGCCGGAAGGAACAGATTATTTCCGTACCGCCCCCGGGACTGCTGTCAATAGTGAGCTGAGCACCGATGAGACGCGCCCGGTAGTACATGATATTGAGACCCATTCCCGTGCTTGATTCCTTGTCAACGCGAATTCCCCTGCCATCATCCCCGATGATGAGCGTCACATTGTCATCGTCATCATTGGTCAGTGTAAGATGTACCCGGGTGGCCCCTGAGTGTTTGATTATATTTATGACAGCTTCCTGGATAATGTGGTGAAGGTGTATGGCTATTTTCTGGTTTTCGATCTGGAGCTGTCCATGCATGGATACCTTGCAGGAAATACCATGCTGTTCCTCCAGGTCCATTTTTATCTTTTTGAAGAGACCGTCAAAGCCTGTTTTTTCCAGGTTAACAGGAAAAACACCCTGTGCTATATTTCTCGTGGTGTTGATGGCATTATTGATCATTTCCTCGATTTTCATTGCATCTGAGGACTCATCCATACTTCTGTCTTGCAGCCTTTCGGCAAGCATTCTGCTGCGGATTGCAATACCCAGAAGATCGTGGCTGAGACCGTCATGAAGCTCTATGCCTATTTTTTTCCTCTCCTTTTCCCCAACGTTGAGAATCTGCATCTCCTGCTGCAGTTCCCTGGTCGTGTCCCTCAGACTGATGACGACACCGGTGATGATATTATTCCTGTCGATAAAGGGATGCATGGACAAATCATAAAAGGTCCGCTTTCCGTCGGGAATATCGTACCACATGATGGTGTGGATGGCCTTGCCGATCAGGGAGTTTTCATAATTGGATGCGAAGACATTTTTGATCTCATCGTTGTCGTGAAAAATCGCATCAATGGATCTGTTTATTACATCACGCCGTTTTTTATTGAAGGCATGCAGGAAGGCATTATTGGCAGCCAGAAATATCCTGCTCGTGTCTATAAATGCCATGAGTTCCTGTGAGGATGACACAATATTGCTGTAAATTTTAAGAACCTCTTCAGTACGCTTCCTTTCCGTGATGTCCCGTGTGTTGAGTACTACGCCTCCTATAAGGGGATCATGAAGCAGGTTCCTTACCGTGGATTCCATGAGATGCCATGATCCGTTTTTATGAGTGTGGCGGAATTCCATTGTCCTTATCTGACCCGGCAGCTTCAGCAGCTGTTTAAAATGTTTTCTGATTCGGGATGCATCGTCGGGATGGATGTAGTCCAGGGCCTGCGATCCCACGATGTCCTCGGGCCGGAATCCCAGAATTCTTTCGATGGGACTGCTGTCGTACATGTGCAGCCCGCTTCGGTCAAGAATGGAAATGATATCGGAGCTGTTTTCGATTAGGGCGCGAAGCTTGGTTTCCGAATCCTTCAGGGCTTTTTCCGCTTCCTTTCGGTAGGAGATATCGCGGATTATGGCCTGGTAACAGTGGTCATTATTGATTTCCACGGGATTGATATTCAATTCGGCGAAAAAAGGTTCGCCGTCAAGCCTGAGAAAAAGCCATTCGAATCGTCCGGCTATGCCCTTGTCGGCCAGTTTAATCTGCTGGATAAGTTTTTTCTCCGATGAGATTTCTTCGGGCTGAAATTCAGGGGCAAGCCTGGAAAGATCGTACCGGACGATAGCCTCCTTCGTTATATGAAAAAGATCACAGAGGCTCTGGTTGCAGTCAATGATGCGCTCTTTATTGAATATGGCGATGGCGTCCTTCGCCGATTCAAAAAGGTTCCGGTACTTTTCTTCAGAGTCGATGAGGGCTTTTTCTACCTGCCTGCGCAGGGTGTCGTCTTCAATGATGGAGTAATTCTGGGTAATCCTCCCCCGGGAGTCATGTCCCGAAGTAACGGTCAGGTCTCTCCAGATCGAGATCCCCTGGCCGGTGCGATGTCGGTTTTCCAGTGCCGACTGAAGGATAGTCTGCAACTCGACGATGATTCCCTTTACGTCGTCGCATCTCTCTCCAGGATTTTTTGACATGAGTTTCATTATTATTTGCGACAGCACGAGTGGAAGGGCCTTGTTGATTTCATGAGGAGGTTTTACCTGCGATGTCGAAGGCGGTATAAAGTACCCCATGGCCGATGAGCCGGTGAAGGGAAGAACTCCCGTGAACATTTCATAGAATATAACGCCGAGAGAATGGTAATCCTCGCGATAATCACGTGAGGCTCCGGGAGCGTCACTATCCGTGGCATCGGGGATTTTCATTTCCCTTGCCGGGGCCATGGAGAAACCGGTTATTGCGGCGCTGCCGGTTTTGTCATACAGGTAGATATTAAATGGTGTCAGGTTGCCGTGAATGATGCCGTTTTCATGGACGAGTCTCAGGGTGTCTGCTATGTTTATGGCTGTTTTCAGCAGTTCCTCAAGTGTCGACGGCTGTGTCCGCAGTTGCAGGTTGAGGGGGAGTCCCCGGTCGGGAAATATGACGGCGGGGTACTGTCCCCGGAAGAGCAGTTTGATATACTGCATAACGCCGGTGATATGGGACAGGGATGCTGTTATCTCAAAATCGTTCCTGAGGACCGTTCGGTCCTCCCATTGTGGGGAGCCTGGTTTATAAACGCGGATCTGAACGGGGCTGCCATCGGATATTCCGGTGCCGCGGAGGATAGTGCAGATGTCATTCTCCAAAAGAATTTCACCGGTCCGGTATCCTTCGGCTTTCAGCATCACCTGGCCTTGATATCCAGATCGATTGTGGTTCCCGTCATGGCGTTGACCGGGCATGCCTTCATACACATGCCGCAGGCGACGCATTTTTCAGGGTCGAATTCCACTTCCATGGTTCCCCTGTTTACTTCCAGGGCATCGACGCGGCAGACGCCGGTACAGGCACCGCAGTGGACACACTTTTCTTCGTCTCTGCGTATCATGTCCGCCAGGAGTTCAATCTGGACGCCCTCACTCTCGAGATACTCGATGCACTTGTCCATATCCTCCTGGAGACCCTTCAGCTCGAGAATGATCCGCCCCTCATGCTTCGGATAGATTTTTGCTTCCAATACGTTGAAGATTATATCGAAATCTTTTACGAGACGATAGATGATCGGCTTGTACATTATTCGGCTGGTGAATATCAATAGGATATTTTTTGAAACCATGGTTCTCTCCTCTCTATGCTTGTCAATGTCAGTCATATATGCTTGATATCGCTATTTGTATTACAACAATCCATTCCGTCGAGCCGGTTCAGGTGAATTCAATCTGTCCCTGCGCCGCCAGCTTGTCGCGGTAAACAATGACGACGCCGGAAATTTCCTCAACACCCATGGCGTATTCCAGCGCGGGAGTAAGAGACTCTTCGCCGGTGACGCGGTTGCAGGTTTCCGTGGCCACGGCATCGGCAAGGGCCGCGTCAGGTGAAATCACCGTGGCCGTATCGGCCTTTCCGAAACTCAGAGAATGGCCCATTCTGCCGGAAGAGGTGCATATCCCGCAGGGTGTCCGGTCCGGCATGATGCGCAGGGACAGGGAATCGGCAAAATGTCCGTTCCCGGAAAAGATTTTTATGGTAACGGGCTCGATGACACTGAGCCATATATCGCCGCCATTTTCCACTATTATTTCCGTTGTGTCGCTGAGCAGTTCACGTCCCGTAATTTCAGCTATCGCCCCGGCTACGGCCGCCATGGGGCCCACTCCCGCCTTTTCGGCTGCTCGGTGCATCAGGGCGGCGATTTCGGGACAGCCTTCTTCGCAGGGCAGGGGCGTGAGCGATGTGAGAAAACTCTCGTTCCGGGAGATATGGTCCAGCAGGTCATTTCTCAACCGCCGGACGATACTGCCGGTTTTGCCGCTCAGATCGAACCGGGCCCGGATTAAAAGATCGGTGGTGTCTATTTTAACCCTGAAGGCGGTCCACCGTGAAGTCTTCTCGTAATCCCTGTATATTTTTTCCCGATACCGCATTGCATTATTCCGTGCGTGTCAGTCCGTTTCGGGCGATCCCGTTTATTTCCCTTCAGCCCCGGGAGTGGAACCGGCGTCCCTGTTGCCGTCATACGAAACGGATGGGAACTGTATCTGTGGTACTCCGACGGTAAAACCTTTTTCAATCCATTCTTTCAATATTACCGCTATTTTTTTGGCCATGGGATAGCTCGACAGGGGTGCCGCGGCTACGTCCCTTCCCTGGACCTGAATGATTCCCGATTGCATTTGGGCAAAGCTCACTTCTCCCAGTGTCCTGTTGACCCCCGAGGGATAATCATAACCGTAATCGACAACGGGATAATAGATGTCCCGGTTCGATATGCCGGTGAAATAAGCCAGGTCCTCGTTCAGGATGGGAATGGGGATACCCAGGCCCACCATGAGGGAGCAGCCGTAGCCGGTGATGGAGGCTCCCCGGATAAAACGGGTATCCATCTCTTTCATGTCGCCGGTCACGGAAAGGGTTCCGGCGCCTTCCCTTGGAATGCCGTTTTCGCCGCGCCGTGCATCGGGTGAGTGCTGCGTGCCGTACCATGTGACGGCACCCACGGCGCCTCCCAGGAATATTTTCGTTCCCGTTCCTATGGTCCAGTAATAGGGATCATTCATGAGGGGGCTCAGTTCGCCGGCGCTGGAATAGTTGGCGTTCTGCAATTCGGGTCTTAAAATACCCATGTAGGTGTATATTGTTTTCTTCGACATGTTGACGGCGCAGTTGTATCCCTGGTATGAATTTCTAGGGTTGTAGAGCATGGCGTTGCGCAGGTCCGAGATGGTTATGGTTTTTTCGAAATCCTGCAGGGGATAGCAGTCGGTGCCGTAGCCCTTCGCTTTCAGGGTGATCTCTTTCCCGGCAATGAGATCTTCGATGACATGCCCGCCGCCGTATCTGAAACTGCCGGGATGCACCTTGTTCAGCGGGTCCTCGTCCCGGACCTGCGTGGCGCCCAGGTAGCAGTCCACGGCGGCAATGCCTCCATAAGCTTCAACGTCGTTGAGCCATACCTTCGAGGCCTTTATTTTGGGCCTGGTATGGCCGAAGTTGAGGAAGGCGCCCGAAGAACACATGATGCCGAAGGTGCCTGTTGTTACCACATCCACCTTTTTAAAGGCCTTTTTAACCCCTTCCTCGCGGACAATGCGGGGCATTTCTTCGGCGGTGACCACGACTGCTTCGCCTTTTCTTATTTTGTCGTTTATCTCATCATAGCTCTTCTGTATTTTAATATCGCTCATTGCTCTCCTCGTGTCAGTGAAAACTCTTTGTCAATTTTGTACCGAAGACGGGATTATCTACAACACTTTTTTAACCCGGTGCTGAAAATCCCCGACATTTCTTTTGTGCCGGTACATTGATGAAGTAACGGTGTAAAATGCCGGTCTAATTATTCAAGCAGAATTTAAGGGAAAGGATAAGGGTGAGGGGGGGATTATTTTTTCGGGAAAAAGTGAAATTTGTTTTACTAAATATTAATAGTATGTTATTTTTAAGCATTCCGGCGCAGACTCTTTTCTCACGAGGAATAAACTGGCCGAAAAGTATATTTTCAGGAATACACGGAGCGAGGATATGAAAAAAACAGCAGCAGCCATAATTCTCTTCTTTCTTGCCATAACACTGGGTTCCGCCGGGGACGAGGCGCTCGTCATGGAATCCATGACGCCCATCGTTTCAAAGGCCTTTACCAGGAGCGGGAAGATCAGCACCCTGGTCAGGTCCATCAACGATTTTATGAAGACTTCCATGACCATAGAACAGAAAAAAGATTTTCTGAAGGACATTGAGGAGTTCAAAAACAAAACAGGCATCGATCCCCTGAACGAGAATTCGCTCAAGGAGACGGGCATCGATACGGAAAAGCCCCTGGGCTTTGCCTATATCGATAAGACCGAGACGGTGGAAAAGATGATGATTTTTCTCCCCGTCCTGGATGGAAAGTCCTTCCCGGTGCGTTTTGTGCAGATAGTCAAAAAAATGAAAAAGGACGCCCCGGCCGCCGATGTTTTTCCCGTGATTACGGCCTACAAGAATTACAACCTGTACCAGGTTCAGAAAGATCTATTCTGTACCGCCATCAATGATTATTTAATCGTGTCCTCCCAGGGGGAACTGCTCCGCGAAGCAATCGATCTGGGCATGAATACCGATTCCTCCCTTGCGGCGGACCCGCTCTATATTGATTATCTGCGGAAAAGCCGGAATTCCAACGACCTCAATATATTCGCCCGCCGCGACCTCCTCATGGAGGCCGTCAATTCATTTCAGAAGGGTTTAATGCAGAAGCAGCCCCGGGATGAGATGATGGAAAACGTTCCCCAGGGGAACAATACGCCGTTTCCCGGAATCGATATGGATAATACCAGCGGATATATAGCCGTTCCCGTCATGTATCCCGCGGAAAATAATTCCGATATGTCAGGGGCATCATCCACTCTTAACGCCCTGGACTACCTGGTCCTGGGCTTGAATCTTGAGCCGCGCAAGGTACAGGTGCAGATCGGGGCCAGTTTCAACAACAGCGATCCCATGGTGACGTCGATCCTCAATATCCTGAAAACCGGGAGTGCCGGTGAGGGCATTTATCCCACTACGGCCGTTATTTACGGTTACCTGGGTCTTGATCTGAAGAAGATGGAGGATATGTGCCGGAAGCCTGCTCCGCTCTGTGCCCAGTACGCCAAGATAAAAGCCGACATCCGGAATGATTACGGTATCGATATGGCGAAGGACTTTATTCCCGCCAGCAGCGGCATTTTCAATATACTCGTGGGAAATCCCACTATTGGCGAATACACGCTCTTTCTGCCCATGACGGATAAAAAGAAGATACAGGTCGTGAATACGGCGATGCAGGCTCACCTGAAGAAAAAATATGCCCAGGGGAACCGGTTCGGCTATATCACGCTGGGCAAGAATAAGGGGTGCTGGTTTTTTGATAAAAACAACAAGAAACAGTTCATTGTCGCTGATGCCCGGGGCCTGTACATGAGCAGCAGCGATGTGTTCCTGAAAAAAGTCATGAATGAGAAAAATATCAGGCAGGTGAAAACCGGCGGCGAGCTCTTGAAAAAGCTGACCGACGAAGTTTTTTTTCTTACCTATATCCAGAAGAACATGTTTCTCTCGGGCCTTATCAAGTCCCAGGCGCAGGCAAACAAGCAGCTGCGTGACGCGACGAACAGTATTGGGGACATATATGTTTCGGGAGCCAAAAACGGTAATTTCATCTCTATTGACCTGGATGTGGCCATGGAGATTGTTGCGGGCATGTAGGGGATATTTTTTATGAAATACGTATTCGGCCCGGTGAATTCCCGGAGGCTGGGAATTTCACTGGGCATTGACCTGGTGCCCCATAAAACATGTTCTCTCAACTGCATTTACTGTGAATGCGGAGAGACCACGGACTGCACGGCGCTGCTGCGCGAGTATGTGCCGGTGAAGGATGTACTGGCGGAGCTCGATTCGTACCTGTCATCCTCGCCGGAACTGGATGTGCTGACCTTCTCCGGGTCGGGGGAGCCCACGCTCCACAGCGGTATCGGCACCATCATCGCGTACCTGAAGGAGCGCTATCCCCGTTATCCCGTAGTTGTGCTGACCAACGGTACCCTTCTCTGGAAAGAAGAGGTGAGGGAGGCCCTGGTTCGCGCCGACATTATCATTCCTTCCCTCGATGCCGTTTCAGAGCCGGTTTTCCGGAAGATGCTCAGACCTACGGGGGAAATCACGGCGGAAAGGCTGGTGCGGGGACTGATGGACTTCCGCCCGGTTTTTGCGGGCAGGATGATAATAGAGATATTTATCCTGCCCGGGGTCAATGACACTCCCGACGAACTGGCAAGACTGAAAGAGGCCTGTGAAAAAATAGGACCGGACGAAATACAGCTCAATCGTCTTGACAGGCCCGGGGCCGTATACGGGCTGCAAACGGCATCGTGGAAGAGACTGGTGGAGATCAAAGAGTTTTTCCTGCCCCTTGCCGTGGAAATCATCGGGAAACCCGATTACAGTAAAAAAATTACCGGAAGCGTCTCGGAGATCCATGACGCCGTTGGCGCCGTTCTGAAGAGACGTCCGTCGACGATCGATGACCTGAGCAGAACCCTGGGACTCCGGAAGGTCGAGGTCATGAAAATTATCGAAGAAATGGATACGGGGGGGATTCTCAGTAAAGAGGAAATGGAAAGGGGGATATTCTACCGGATGCGGGCCGATGCGGCAGAATAAAGCCGCATCCCTGCAGTTTGGACGCCGCTAATTTGATATAATAACAAGCTCGCCAGAAGGTAGGTAGAAGCTCGATAGAAGCTCGATAGAAGGTAGGTAGAAGCTCGATAGAAGCTCGATAGAAGGTAGGTAGAAGCTCGATAGAAGCCCCCTGTGCGCATTGCATTGTGTCAGACAGAAAGGGGAATCAGTATTTTCGCGTAGGTTTTTTCCCTGCCGTCGGTAGTGATGACAAAATTGTCGTGGGGAATATCGATGTTTTTCAGCAATACCACCACCATGGATATGCCCAGTCCCATACCCTCGGCTTCCGGGTCGGGATTTTCCATGTAAAACTCGGCAATATTGTCGTATTTAGACGATTGTTCTATCTTTCTGGTGATTTTTTTTAATTCCTTGTCAGAAAGGGGCAGATTGTTTATAACCTCAATAATGAGGTTTTTGTTCTGCACCTTCAGATAGATACGCGTTGACAGGTGTTTGCTTTTTGCCTTGATGCCGTATTCCAGCAGGGCGTCTTCGTTTAAAATGGAGCGTATCTGCTTCACTACCTGGACCGGATCGTCGGGATTGGTTATTTTCCCCTCGTCGATGAGGATTTTTTTCGCATTTGCCTTGGTTGCATTGGCCATTAGCTCTTTTATACAGGAAAGTATGGGGGTGAATATCTCCTGCCGGTGAAATCTTTCAAGGATTTTCATCAGGGAGAACTTTATCTTCTCTTCAGTGTCTTCCAGGGCGGAATAGGTGATAAAGACAAGATCATCACTGTTTTTTATGGCAGTGATGACACTTCTCTGGAAATTCTGATTTAGGCTTACCGTCTGCATGGTGTTTATAGATATAATCGATATTTTATCAAAAATTTTCAAGTATAAAAAATATATGGTTGAAATAGACCGGAAAATATTTTTTCTGGTATAATTAAGAAGTTATTGAATAACTGAAGTATTCTGCACACTATTTTCAGGGGATGTCATAATGTTTGAGGCTCTTTTTCCTTCCATTTCATCGATTTTGTCCCTTGCGGGAGTAGGTCTGGTTTTCGGACTTATTCTTTCCATTGCCAAGATAAAACTCATGGTGGAAAAAGACCCGAAAATCGACCAGGTTCTCAGTGTGCTGCCCGGGGCCAACTGCGGGGCCTGTGGTATGCCCGGCTGCTCCGCCTATGCCACCAGGATAGTGGAAGAGCATTATGAGATATCCCTCTGTCCCGTGGGCGGGGCCGATTCAATAGCGAAAATCGCTTCAATAATGGGCCTTGAACCCGTGGTAGGTGTAAGTCCCATGACTGCCCGGGTTCACTGTCAGGGCGGTCATGCCGAGGCATTGAAGCGATTCAAGTACAGCGGCCCCAGAAGCTGCAGCGCTGCGCAGAATATTATGGGCGGTTTCAAGGTCTGCGAATTCGGCTGTCTCGGTCTGGGCGACTGCACCAGGGTATGCCCTTTTGACGCCATTCACATGGGAGACAAGGGTCTTCCCGTTGTAGTAATTGATAAATGTACGGGATGCAACAACTGTGTTGATGTGTGCCCCCGGGATATTATCACCCTTGCCCCGATAGATACGGAAGTCAGGGTAATGTGTCTCAACAGGGAAAAGGCGCCGGTGATGAAAAAGGGATGCTCCGCTGGATGCATCGGCTGCAAACTCTGCGAAAAGAACTGTCCCGAGGATGCCATTCACGTCACCGATTTCTGCGCGGTTATTGACTATGATAAATGCACCAACTGTTATACGTGTGTGGAGGTTTGCCCCGTACCGGTAATCAACCCTGTAGAGCGCTCGAAAAAATTTCAGAAAAAAAAGGAAGAACCTGAAAATCTGCAGGCCGAAAACAAGGCAGAAGTATGAAGTCAATATTTGATATGACAGGCGCTGAAAGAGCGGCCGCCCTTCTGGTCGCTCTTGGGCCTGAAATAGCATCGGAAATACTGCGTTATCTCGACGAAGACAGCATCGAAAAAATTACCGTTGAAATTGCAAGGATAGACCGCCTTTCCATTGAAGAGAAGGAGGATCTCATCGGGGAATTCCTCATTGCCCTGAAGAAGGAGCGGCGCAACCTGCATGCCGGGGAAAAGACAGCCCTGGATCTCCTGGAAAAAACTTTTGGTATAGACAAGGCCCATGAAATTCTGCATAAAGTTTCAGCACGGGACGTCCGCGGGGAATTCGAATTCCTCAGGGAACTGGAGCCGGAGCTTCTGGCTAAACTGCTGAAAGAGGAAATGCCCCAGACGATTGCCGTTGCCATGACGTATCTCCCCTCCAGTATATCGGCCGGGATTCTCCAGGCACTGCCTTCTGAAACGGCTAAAACGGTAGCCCTGCGCATGGCACGGCTCGACAGCGTTTCACCGGAAGCCGTGGTGGAAATAGCGCGGGGTTTGAAAAGGAGGTACAAGGCCTTTCTTCAGCAGAACGTTCATGTACGTGACGGTGGTGTCAATTCGCTTATCAACATAATCAACAACATGAGTTATGATGAGGAAAAGCGTCTTCTGAACCAGCTGGACGGGGTTCTTCCCGAAGTGACAAAAGAGATACGGAACCGTATTCTCAGTTTTGAAAATGTCGTTAACCTGTCGAATCGTGATTTGCGTGTTCTCATCGATGAGATAAAGGACGACCGACTGATAGCACGGGCCCTCAAGGGAGCCGGTGATGATATCCGGTTCAAGTTTATCCGGAATATGAGTCAGAACCGCGCCACGGATGTCATAACGGAGATGGATTCAATAGGGTCTCTGCGGCTTACGGAAGTCGAGGAATGCAGGTCCGTCATTATGGAGATTATGCGTAATCTCTACGACAGCGGAGAAATTGTTTTTAAGAAGGACGGCGAAATTTTTGTGGAGTAATAAGCTATGTCATGCAATAATGACGGATTGCTTCTTCGCCTTGATAAATTAAATAATGGATGAAATAAATATGAAATTCAGCGAATGGAATTTCAATGAGGATTTACTCAGAGGAATAGAGGAAACCGGTTATGCGGAATGCATGCCGGTTCAGGAATTGACGTACAAGGAAGTATTTAAAGGGAAGGACATTCTTGTCCAGTCCCAGACAGGATCGGGGAAAACGGCGGCATTTCTTATACCCATTTTTCAGCTTTTTCTTGAAAGCGAGACTCCCCGGGAAAAGAAAGCGCTTATAATAGTTCCCACCCGTGAACTTGCCGTACAGATTGAAAAGGAGGCCGAACTGCTGGGACGTCATCTTGACCTGGTGATCGGCAGCTTTTATGGCGGTGTGGGATATACGCAGCAGGAAAAACTGATCCGTGAGGGTGTCAATATCATCATCGGTACGCCGGGCAGACTCATAGATTTCAACCAGTCGGGCAAGCTCAAGTTCAATGATATCGATATACTGGTCATCGATGAGGCCGACCGGCTTTTCGATATGGGATTTTATCCCGACCTGAAGAAGATGCTTAAAAGGATGAAGCCCAGGGAGGAGCGGCGCACCATGCTGTTCAGTGCCACGCTGAGCGTCCAGGTGAAGAATCTCGCCTGGGAACACATGAACGAACCGGCCGATGTCTCCGTCTCACCGGAGAATATGACCGTGGACAATATCACCCAGGGGCTTTACCACGTGGGACGTCATGAAAAGATGAAGCTCCTTCTCGGACTGCTCAATTCACTGCAGCCGAAAAATGTTCTTGTGTTCACCAACACCAAGCAGGCCGCCTTTGAGGTGGCCCAGCGGCTCGGGCTTAACGGTTACGATGCCGAGTATATTATCGGCGATCTGCCCCAGTCCAAAAGGCAGAAGGTTATCGATGGCATGAAAAGTGGCACGGTGCCGTATCTCGTGGCCACGGACGTGGCGGCCCGGGGACTGCATATCAACGATCTCGAGCTCGTGGTTAATTATGACCTGCCCGAGGACTGTGAGAATTATGTTCACCGTATTGGAAGAACGGCCAGGGCGGGAAAATCGGGAAATGCCATATCCCTCTCCTGTGAAAAATATGTTTACGGCCTGGAAGCCATCGAAACGTTTACGGGAATGAAAATACCGGTTCTCTTTGCCGATGAAAGCCTGTATGTAGAGGATAAAAGCGCCGGCAGGTATTTCAACCTTGAAAGAAGCAAACACAAGTTCGAGGAAGCGGAGAGAGGCCGCGGCGGCAGAGGCAGGGACGGCCGGGGCAAAACGACTCAGGATACGAGAAAAATTGTGCAGCGAAAAAAACCGGAACGGACCAGGCCCCATGCCGCTGTCAGTGCCGGTACGGCCGCCGTGGCAAAAGAGGAGGCCGTTGAAACCATTGTACGGCGTCCCGCCAGGAAAAATACGGGAAAGAGGACCGACGAAGCAAGGCCGGTTAGAGCTCAGTCTCCCGTTGAAACGGGCAGGGGAAAACGCCCCGCAGCGGCATCCCCGGTAAAGAAGGCCGATAAAAAACCCGCAGGTAAAACCAGGATTGAAGATCGTCTTAAGTACTATAGCGAGAAATACGGGGAAAACTTCACTGCCAGCAGCGAGCTCCTGGAAAAGGACAGGCAGAAACGTTCCCTGATTCAGAAAATAAAGGGCATTTTCAGGAGACCGTAAAAATGCTCCGTATCCCAGCATGCATACTGCTGACATGCATCTGCCTCCTGGCCGGGACGTTCACTGTCAGCGCCCAGGAGGAGGGAAAAACCCTGTCCAGGATTGCGGCAGACATTGAACAATACCGGGACAAGGAAACTACCATGAAGCTGAAACTCAAGTATGTGGACGCCATATTTGAGAAAATCATCTTTTATGACGCCAATAATCATGATATCGTCTTTGATATTTCCGATAAAAAAAAGAGAAAGATGCTCCGGAACCAGCTCCTCACCATCCATGAAGGCATGGACTACTATGTAACCTTCCTGGTCAGGGGTAAGGGCGCTCTGGACATGATTATCGCCGATCTCGTCGATTTCAAGCCTGTTATCATGTCATATATACCGGAATAAAAAAAGAAGGGTCTCTATAGACTGAAGGCAGAATAGCTGGGCGGCTATTCTGCCCTCAAATGATTTAACGCAGTGCCAAGTTAACAATATGATATAATCGGGAGGGAAATACCATATTACCACTTGTAGTCCAATTATCGGCATCAATGGTGAAAACTTTAGTTTTTTTTTAATTGTGGTGAAAATTTATGGAGGGAAAAGTAATTAAGGGATTCGGCCGATATTATACCGTGAAGTCCGGGTCTGAAGAGTATACCTGCGTACTGCGCGGTAAAATCAAGCAGGATAAGCGCCTGAAAAGATATTCCGACCCCGTCGCCGTGGGAGACCTGGTGGCTTTTTTCCTCAATGCCGATGGAGGCGGTGGTGTCATTGAAACCATTCATGAAAGGAAAAATATATTTTCAAGAAAAGACCGCGGAAACCGGAAAGAGGATATCCTGGCGTCGAACCTGGACCAGATCATCGTTATCCAGTCCTATGATGAGCCTCCCTTCAACCTCAGGTTCGTGGACCGTCTTTTTGTCCGCGGTGAGAAAGAGGGCATCCCGGTCCTCCTCTGTGTCAACAAAAGCGACCTGGCCGGTCCGAAAGACGAGGAATATATCCGGTCTTATTATAAAAAGACCAACATGAAAGTTATCAGCGTCAGCGCCAGGACCGGCAGGGGACTGGGCGAGATGAAAAAAATGACGGCAGGCAAATGTTCCGTCCTGGCGGGTTATTCCGGCGTGGGGAAATCATCGATACTGAACGGGATATACCCCGGTCTTGATCTTAAAACATCCACTGTCTCGGAGAGCACGGGCAAGGGGCGCCATACAACCACCAATGTGGCCCTGGTCGATATCGATGACCGGACATCCATAATCGATTCGCCGGGCCTGCGGGAGTTTGGTCTTATGGATATCGAGCCCCGGGACCTGGCCGGCTATTTCAGCGACTTCAGGGATTACATAGATGACTGCCGCTTCAAGCCCTGTACGCACGATCATGAGCCGGAGTGCGGCGTGAAAAAACAGGTTGAGGCCGGCGGCATTTTTTATGATCGCTATATATCATACCTTAATATTCTCTATTCTTTAAAAGAGTATTATGATAATATGTATTCGTGAGAAGAAAATCGTGATATGATTGATCTAAAAGACCTCACCATAACTTTTGACGGGAAAACAGTGATAGACGGCGTTGATATGCATGTGGGCGCCGGAGAAACGCTGGTTATCCTGGGCAAAAATGGTTCGGGCAAATCGGTAATCCTGAAGGCCGTTGCCGGGCTTATAGACAACTTCAGAGGTACGATCGGCATCAACGGCATGGATATCCGGGAGTTCTATGCCGGGAGGGGCAGGGCCGGACACGGCAGCATTACTGACGTAAGCCTGGCCTACGTGTTCCAGAAGGGAGGCCTTTTCGACTCCATGGACGTCCATGAGAATGTCGCCTTCGGTTTGCGGCGTATGGGAATCGACAGTGCGGAAACCGATGAGCGTGTTCTTGCTTCGCTGGCCCGCGTGGGACTCCGGGGCAATGAAAAAAAACTTCCCTCGGAACTCTCGGGAGGCATGCAGAAACGGGTGGGGCTCGCCAGGGCCATATGCATGAACCCCGACATTATCCTCTATGATGATCCCACGGCCGGACTTGACCCCATTCTTTCCGACTCCATGGCCGATCTTATCCTGGAAATACGGGAATCTCTGCGGACCACTTCCATAGTGGTGACGCACGATCTGAAGGTGGCGGAAAAGATAGCCGACACTATCGCGTTGCTCTACGGCGGTAAAATTGTATTCAGTGGAGACCGGGCGGCCTTTTTTTCCCATGAAAACAGTTTTGCAGCGCAGTTCATCGAAGGCGATATCGAGGGGCCCATAGATATATTTTAACCTCATCCCCCTGACCCCCTTCTCCCCGAGGGAGAAGGGGGAATGTGTCAGGAAATTTTCTTTATGGAATGGGGAGGAAGAGAAAAAAATAAAGGAGGCATTGTGATGAAACGTTTATTAATATGGATTACTCTTTTCGCCGTCATGGCCGGCGGCTGCGCGCGTAATGAACGCTCGGCCCTCATTTCAAAAAAGTTCATCGATGACAATACCTATGAAATAGTCTGCCGTGGTTTTCCCATGGCCGAAACAGAGGGTATTGCCCGTTTTGAATCGGCCAAAAGGGCGGCGCTCATGAACGCCTATTTTTATACCCGGCAGACTTTCAATGATACGGTGTTTCCCGACCGCGACGGGGATGTCAACCGGGTGGAAGTGGGGAACGACTATGCCGTGGTTTACTATGTGATAAAGAAACGCGATCTGAAAAAGAGATTGCGGTAAGGGAATGATTCGGGTTTTCACACACTACTGACAGGAGTTTATGTATGATTTTGAATATTAAAGACAGTGCCGAGTATGATGTAATTGCCATAGGATCGGCGCTTCTTGATCTTACCATCAGCGTCGAAGACTCTTTTTTGCAGGAGCTGGGACTGGAAAAGGGCCGTATGCAGCTGGTCGACCGCGAAACGAGCGCCGCCATCCTGGAACGGATAAAGGGACTCCCCATGGAAATGACCCCGGGCGGCAGTTCGGCCAATACCCTGGCGGGGATACTTAATTTCAGCGGCAGGGGGCTCTTCCTCGGTTCCGTGGGACGCGACTCTCATGGCGATGTATACATTTCCGAAACAAAGAAAATAGGTGTGGAGACCATGATCGGAAGACATGACAGTATCACGGGCCACGCCATAACCTTTATAACGCCCGATTCAGAGCGGACCTTCGCCGTGCACCTGGGAGCGGCCCTGCAGTTTTCAGAGGATGATGTTCCTGACAGCGTGATGGGTCGGGGAAAGGTTCTGCACCTCGAGGGATATCTCTTTGAGCTGGACAACCTGAACGCGGCATGCCAGAAGGCCATGCGCCTGGCAAAGGATAACGGCCTGGCCGTATCAATTGATCTTTCCGATCCGTCCCTTATCGGCCGCATATACGACCGCCTTTTCAGTGCCGTAAAGGACTATGCCGATATCGTTTTCGTCAACGAAGACGAGGCCCGTGTATTCACGGGAAAAGCTGAGCGCGATGCGCTCGATGCCCTCTACGACCTCTGTCCCTATGCCGTGGTGAAACTGGGGGCGCAGGGGAGCCTGATCAAAACCGGGGACCGGGTCTATGACGTAACGGCTGTAAAAACAAAGGTGGTGAACACCAACGGCGCCGGAGACATGTACGCGGCGGGCATTCTGTACGCCCTGACTCACGGCATGCAGCCCCTTGACGCGGGAAAGCTGGCCAGCTTCGCATCGTCGCGTGTCGTGGGACAGACCGGGGCGCGCCTCGGTGAAAAACTTGACATTAAAACCATACTTGCGCGGTAGCGGAATAATTCAGGTGTCGCGGTAACAAAAAGACATGAAAGAAAAAATTGAAATAGGCGCTATCGGCATCATCCATACACCCTTCCGGACCGTGGAGGACCGGGTCCCCATTCAGGGAAGAATGCACCGCGAGAGCGAAGGAACCGTGCATCTCTTCGAAGAATACCGGAACGGTCTCAAGGACCTGGAGGGTTTCTCTCACATTTTTCTCGTCTATTATTTTGACCGGAGCGATACGGTGATGCTCAGGGCCCGTCCCTATGCCGACAGGGAGGAACACGGCATCTTCGCCATCCGGTCGCCGCATCGGCCCAATCATATAGGCCTTACCCTGGTGGAACTTGTTGCCGTGGAGAATGCCATAGTGCGGGTCAGGGGCGTCGATATGCTCGATGGAACGCCCCTTCTCGATATCAAGCCATATAATCCTCTTTTCGATTCAGCTGCGGAGGTCCGCACGGGATGGATGGAGAATCTCGAGAGTACCGGCTCTTTCAATAAAAAACTGGGAGACCGGGAAGAGTGGCTGCATAAGAAATAACCGTAATTCCGCACGATGCCCTGGTACCAAACTGAAACACAGGGAGCCTCGTTAGTTTTTACCGATTATAATGATTATAAATATTTGCTGTTGACTGACGGCGAAAATGATGTATAATAATAGGGTGATTGCGAGGTGTTGAAGATATGCATCTCGAAAGATTTTTCACAGGTGATCCATGAGAGAGAGAATAAAAAGACTCTGGTGCGGCATGTCCGGTGTTTTTGCCCGGGATCAGCGGGCGCCGGAGTCGGGAAATAAAAAGCTTCCCGGACCCTTGAAGGTGTATGAAAATGCCGATTTTACAATGCAGCTCAAAGCCCGGTTCATGTATTACCTTTCTGTTACAAGTATTGGTATTGTCACATTCATTACATCATACAGCTACTTTATCCAGTTGACCGGCGAAGGCTATGGCGGGCTTAATTACCCGGTGCTGCTGTCGGAAACGGTTGGAATAGCAATTTTCCTGGGATGCCTCATTCTGCTTAAAAAAGGTTATTATGCCCTGGCTTCCCATTTTCTCCTGTCGGCAGCCCTTATCCTTATCTGGATAGTCATGATAGTAGACCGGGGCGACGCCGTTTCCCGACTTGATTCCCTGGTGATGATCGTGCCTATTCTCAGCATGATTCCCCTGGTTGTTTCACGTTATAAGCAGGTCATTCTTTTATATGTTGCCGCAAATATTATCATGCTTTTTCTGTTTATGAAATTATTCCGCTACCAGCTTGCCATTCCCGATTTTGCCGTCGCCGACTACCTGGCCGATATGTCCATGGCCCTGATTTTTATAGGTATTTCAGTCTATAATATTTTCAGGATAAACAAGGCATCCCTTGAGCGGGCCGAGGCTGATATCGAAGAGCGCAGGAAGGCCGAGGATGCGCTCTCGTTCCAGAAATCTCTTCTCGAGGCCCAGTCCGAGGCTTCCTCTGACGGCATCCTTGTCGTGGATGGTGAGGGGCGGATGATATCGTGGAACAGCCGGTTCCGCGAGCTGTGGGGAATACCCAATCATATTCTTGCATCAGGCTCTGATCAGAGCGCACTCCGGTATATCATGGAAAAGCTGCGTGACAGTGATGCATTCATATGCAGGGTGCAGTATCTCTATGAACATCCGGAAGAGAAGAGCAGTGATGAGATATTCCTTGCAGACGGGAGAATATTTGACCGTTATTCGTCACCGGTTAGGGGGAAAGATGGCCAATACCTGGGAAGGGTATGGTATTTCAGGGACATTACGGGTAAAAAGGAGGCCGAGGACGAGAATAACAGGCTCATTGAACAGCTCGCTCAGTCGCAGAGGATGGAATCCATAGGAAGACTTGCGGGCGGAATCGCCCATGATTTTAATAACCTCCTCACGGCAATTTCCGGCAATGTCGATCTTTCCCTTATCGATCTTAAAAAAGGACGTTCCCCTGAAAATCATCTTACCGATGCCAAAAGCGCAGCGGTAAGCGCCGCGACCCTGACGAGGCAGCTCCTGGCTTTTTCCCGCAAGCAGATCATCGAGCCCCGGGTTATGGACCTGGTTAAAATGGTGTCCCGTTCAAAAAACATGCTGGAGAGGATAATCGGCGAAAACATTCAGCTGCTGATAGAATCGAAGTCTCATCGGGCCATGATAAAGTCTGATCCAGGGCAGATAGAACAGATAATCGTTAACCTGGCCGTGAACGCCCGCGATGCCATGCCCCAGGGGGGAACTCTCACCATCGAAACAGGAGAAGTGATCCTGGGGGATGACTATGTTCGTCAGCACCCCTACACAATTTCCGGCCGCTATATCACGCTGTCGGTTTCTGACACGGGCATCGGTATTCCCGGGGAAATAAGAGAACATCTCTTTGAGCCTTTTTTTACGACAAAGCCCAAGGGAAAGGGAACCGGCCTGGGGCTTGCCACGACCTATGGCGCGGTCAAGCAGAACGGGGGCTTCATTGAAGTTGATTCTGAACCGGGACAGGGCTCTGTATTTATCATATATCTGCCCCGTGTGGAATCGGAAGAAGAAGACGAGGGGAAAAGCCAGCCTCCCGATAATCCTCCCGTGGGCGGAAATGAGACAATTTTACTGGTGGAAGATGATGACATGGTGCGTAATTTTGCCACCAATATCCTGGAGCGCCTTGGATACAACATCATATCCTGCAATACGGCGGAAAGCGCGCTGGAGAAATCCCGTGAATACAGCGGGAATATCCACATCCTCGTCACTGACGTAGTGCTTCCCGGCATGAATGGCAAGACCCTGGCCGATGCGATTGTAAAACAGCGTCAGGGTATTAAGGTGCTCTTTACATCGGGGTATAATGAAAACATCATTGTTCATCATGGCGTGCTTGATGAGGGGATACAGTTTATAGGGAAACCTTATACCATGGACAGTCTTGCCCGGAAGATCCGTGAGATTATGGACGGGGTTTGAAGGGGGGATTATTCGGAAACGTCGAATATTTTACTGATTTCATTTATGGCCAGGGGGTACGTCTTATTGAATGAAAGTTTTGATTTGAACCCTGCCGCGTTTTTATGTCCGCCGCCGCCGTTTTCCATGGCTATTTTCGCCACGTCATGATTGCCCTTGGTTCGCATGCTGACCTTTACGGGACCCTCCAGGTCCTGCTTTATGAGGATACTGGCCACGACACCGCGGACCGTCAGGGGAAGGTTGATGGCCGGTTCTCCCTCGGCAAAGGAGGCTCCCGTGGCCTCCAGCATGGCCGGTGTCAGTTTCATGGCAATGAGTCTTCCGCCCTGCAGTACCTCCATGGTGGAGAGAATCCTGCTGCGCAGTTCGAAACTGGACAGCGAATTGTTTTCATAAAGCTGCTCATAGATTTTAAAGGGATTGGCTCCTTTTTCAATGCAGTGGGCCGCGATACGATAGGTCAGGGGTGATGTTTTTGGATACCGGAATGAGCCCGTGTCGAAGACCATGCCGGTGTAAATTGCCTGGGCCGATTTAAAGGTGATGTCTTTCCCGTAATACTCAATGATGTCATAAACGATCTCGCAGGCCGACGATGCTTCCACCTTGATGAAATTTGAATCAAACTTGTCCCGGCCGCCCTCGTGATGGTCGATTATGAAGGTATCAAGCACCCTGTCCTTAAGGGTGTGATATGCGGCGCCGATATTATCATAATCGTTGGTATCCAGGACGAACTGGGCATATTCATTGATGTCGTCGGGAAGGGTGAAATGTTCATCGAAGATATTGATTTCGTTTTCCGTGTCGATGAATTTCACTGTGAAGGGCATGGGATCGGAATTGATGATTATGGACTTTTTCCCCAGGGACAGGAGCAGTTCATTGAAGGCGATTTCCGCGCCAAGACCGTCGGCATCGGGACTTTCATGCGTTGAGATTATGAATTTATCATATTTCTTCAGGTAGCTGTCTATGTTTTTAAAACCTGAGTCCATTAACCCACCGTGACCGTTTTATTTTTAAGCAGGGGATATCCCATCTCTTCCCGTATCTGGACATACTGTTCGGCGCATCTCCTGGCTATATTGCGCACCCTGGCAATGTAGCCCACGCGCTCCGTAACGGAGATGGCGCCCCGCGCATCGAGCATGTTAAATACATGTGAACACTTCAGTACATAATCATAGGCCGGCAGAACAATATGGATATCTTCGCGGTCCAGAATGGCCAGGCATTCCTTTTCGTAGAGGTCAAAGAGTTTGAAGTGGAGGTCTACGTCGGCTATATTGAAATTATAATGGGAAAATTCGAATTCGCTCCGGTGATGCACGTCCCGGTAGGAGAGAGTATCGTTCCACTGCAGGTCATAGACGTTATCGACGCCCTGGATGTACATGCAGATACGTTCAAGTCCGTAGGTGAGTTCCACGGAAACAGGGGACAGTTCTATGCTGCCGCACTGCTGAAAATAGGTGAACTGGGTTATTTCCATGCCATCGAGCCAGACCTCCCATCCAAGTCCTGCAGCTCCCAGTGTGGGAGATTCCCAGTCATCCTCAACAAAGCGGACATCGTGCTCTTCCAGCTTTATGCCCAGATACCGGAGGGAATCGAGGTACATCTCCTGTACATTGACCGGTGACGGTTTCATAATGACCTGGTATTGGTAATAATGCTGAAGGCGATTGGGATTGTCTCCATATCGGCCGTCGGTGGGACGCCGGGATGGCTCCACATAGGCTACATTCCAGGGTTCGGGACCAAGGACGCGGAGAAACGTGGCAGGGTTGAAGGTACCGGCTCCCACTTCCAGGTCATATCCCTGTATAATTATACAGTTGCGTTCCGACCAGTATTTGTTCAGATTGGCGATTATATCTTGGAAATGCATAAAAAATTCCCTTTGTATAGTTTATTTCTTTGACAGAAAAAATGATAAGGGAGAGGCGAGGTTCCCGTCAAGCAATTAAAAAGCTGAGAGCGTTTATCGTGTGAAATTAATTATTTTCAGACGGTGCCCGTATAGGTGTCTTTCAGGACCTTGTGCAGTTGTTCATAATACTTTTTATCCGCCAGTTTGAAGTAATCCAGCACATCCTCGTCCATGAATTCGAAGCGGAATTTTTTATTTTCAATTTCCACGAAGGCGTCTGCCAGGTATACGATATAGATGAGTTCCTTTAGCTTTTCCGGGGCCATGTGGGGCCGGTGATGCAGTTCGATGGTGGATATGAGGGCTTCATTGAATTTCCACTTTTTCCCGATGAGAGCTCCCAGTGTGCTGTGGCTCATGCCGAGACTGATTTCTTCCAGGAGATTCGAATCATCCAGCCCCTTTATTCCCGTTATCTCTCGCAGTTTTTTAAACAGTTTTTCATCAACGGAAAGCATGACAATTCTGCCTATGTCGGCAAGAAGGGCGGCCAGGTAGGCGAATTCACTGATTTTGTTGTATTTGAGCTGAATAGCGATTTTCTGGGCGTAAAAGGCCCTTTTATAGGAATCCTTCCATATGGCCTCAAAGCGCTTATAGCGGTTTTCAATGATCTTGTATACGCCCGTGGCCACGAGAAGGGTGTTTATTCCTTTGATGCCAATCTTGACCACGGCCTCCTCGATGGTTTCCACCTTCCTGATGCTCATATAGCCTGCTGAATTGGCCAGTTTAAGGATCGATGTGGTAAGTCCCGGGTCCCGGGATATGCTTTCGGCAATGTGTTTTATCGGCGTTTCGGGATTGCTGCACAATTTCTGGATTTCGCTGATATTCTCGGGAAAGGCCGGGATTTCATCGATTTCCTTGAGGATGCGTTCCGTTATTTCAATGCGCGATTCGGGCTCGCTGAGATTTTTGGGTATGGAAATGGTGGCAATGGTCAGATCACCCTTGCGGTAAATTTTAAAGCAGTCGGACTTAAGACCGCTGTTCTTGAAGAGCATCATGGCCATTATAAGTCCCAGGCCCGCTCCCTCGGAATCGTCCAATACGTCTTCAAATGCGTCGGATATGTCAGTGTATTTATATGCCTTGGCAATGCGGGCGTTTATTTTATTGAGTTCCGCTTCCAGAATGGGGATATTATTTATCACATTAATGTGGATATGATCGTCGGAAATTTTGAATGCCGCCCTGACAACGAGTTTTGACTCCTCCAGTTTATCCAGATATTCTTCCGTGCTTGTCTGGTATATTTCGATCTTGAAGTTCTCCATTCCCTGGCGGTATTCCTCGATTTTATTGATATCGAGCTCTTTTAATTTGAAATACAGGCGTTTCAGGTTGGCTTTTATGGAATTATTGATGAGTTCCTTGACGACGGTGATTATTGTATCCTTTATATAAAGAATGTCATATTCTTCCAGGTATCGATGGATGATTTTGATTATTTGAGCCTCGATATCGGGTCTGAAGGTGTGGAACTGGATGTAAAAATCGTCTCCATGTTTAATGGCCGATTTAAAATCAGGGGGATTCATTACATACGCTTTAATGTTATTATCATTCAAAACCGATTGCTCCTGGAAATCATTATATCATCATTATCGGTTGTCCTGCCCCGTGAGTTTACATTAACAGGAACGGGGAAGGCGCCGGTCCCGATTTTTTTTGGTTGATTGGCGGTGGGACTGACGGCAAATTTAATTTTTTTACTGGAAATAATCAAGTCTTTTCCCTGAATTTTTGAGTGAACCGGCGAAAATTGTCCCCACGGCAAAATAGACCTGGTTTTCTCCTTCGGGTGAAAAGCCCCGGGCATATCCGATGAAGGCCTTAAGATCAACAGCGTATCCCAGGGTTATGCGTGTGTGCAGTTCGACGCCTGCGGACGGTTTCAGGTCTCCAACGGACAGGGCGCCGTTCCAGACAGTGCCGTAGTCGGCAAAACAGGTAAGCCAGAGATCACGGAACATGACCGGGAAGGTATTATAGGCCGCGTCAAACTGGATGAGGGGAAACCGGTATTCCAGTGTGGCAGCCATGAGCCGGTCGCCGTAAAACCTGCCGGCCGGGTATCCCCGGAGTCCCCATTCGTCCCGAATATCCTCTGGATCTCCCGTTTCTCCCCTGGTGTACTGTCCCAGGCTGAAGCTGTTGACCATGTCGGGCTTGTTGATATAGATTCCGCCCCGCAGCCGAACCTTGGTCACATGGTTGTCCATAAAGCCCGGCAGAAATTCGGAATAATTCCCCGCTGCCCGGTAATAGGAATAATCCGAAGCCAGGGCGCGGTTGAAGATATCGGCAATGATCAGGAGCTTGCGGCCCTGCTCGGGACTTATGGAATAGACATGGGACCTGGTGTTGTCGAAGAGCCAGGCTCCCTGGATACGCGCCTGCATTATTTCATAATGGGGGAAATACCGTGAAGCGGTATTATTTGTATCAATAAATGATTTCTCATAAATGTAGGCCAGGTTGACGGCCTGTATTCTTGATATAGCAACAAAGGGGAACAGGACTGAGATGTAGCCGCTCCTGTTCAGTTCCCGGTAGAGGAGCGTATTGTGTTCCCCCTCCCAGGGGAAGTCATCCTTTCCCGTGAAAATAGAATCATCGCTGTAGCCCACGGTAAAATCGGGATACAGGGCCGAAAAGGTATAGCTCAGGTCCAGATTCAGCTGCTTCTGTTTGAAGAAATAAAACATGGATATGAAGTAGCTGTGCCGGTACAGCACATCGTTACCCAGGGTATAAAACCCCAGGGCGTAGTCCATGGTGCCTTCGTATATCTCCTTTGAATATAACTGGGGAAGCACTACCTGCGGCAGGACGGAGTTGAAGGCGTTATATGATTTAGATCCGGCCAGGTCTCGTGTTTCTTCCCGGCGGGAGGTGAAAAAACCGGCGTCCAGGGCTTCGGTCTTCTGTTTTCCGCTTTCATATGCCGGGGCCGGTACTGTTTCGGGGGAATCGAAAAGGGCGGCCTGTTCGCCCTTAAGCGCTGATCCCGGATAGGGCATGATGGAAATGGCGTAGCCGTTTTTTTCATAGGAGGCAAAGGCGATGATGGTGCCGTCCGTCGATATATCCGGTGAAAAGGCCCCGCCAATGACATTAGTGAGCCGTGTAACGGTTTCTTTGTTTCTATCATACTCGTGGAGGTTATACACCCCGTTCCTGTCGGAGCTGAAGATAATGCGGTCACCGGCGGGGTGCCATGCGGGATCTATGTCATTGTACGCGTCGCGGGTGATACGCGTACATTTTCCCGTGATGCGGTTCATGATTGCCAGGTCCGTGTATCCGCCGCGGTCCTTTATCGTAAAGACGATCTCCCTGCCATCGGGTGAGAGCCGGGCAAAGGACAGCTGGATATCCGTATCGGCGATGAGCATTTTCTTTGCCTTAAAAGATGGGTCTGTTTCAACGAGGTCGAAGCGGCCGTTGTTCTGGGCGATATATATGGCGGCATTTCCGTCGTCGGTCATATCGATATATTTTCCCCTTAATCGCGAGGTGACCGCATTATAGGCACCGCGGAAACGGTATGCCTCATTGTACAGGGAAAAATTCCGGTAATACTGTTTGTCGGAAATGACGATATCATCGCTTCCCGTTACAGACATGCTGTCGGGAAAAAATACCCGGCACAGATTCCGGCTGTCTCCCGATGTGAAGTCATATCTGACCAGGGAGTTGCCTCTCGTGCGGGATTTCCGGATAAAATACAGAGCCCGGGATGTCCTGCTGAACCGGGGCAGGGTCGCGCTATTGTCGGTGTGTGAAAGTATTTTGTACCGTGAAAGACCCGCGGCCCGGATCGATTCGATCTGTTTCCTGTAGCCGTTTTTTACGGACTGCTCCCAGTCCCGGTAGAGGTCGATGAAGGAGCGGCCGTATACATCGCGGGCGTTCTTATTGATGAGATAGGGGATAACGTTGTCGGCATTTTCCCGGTAGACCTCGTCTACGCTGTCTTCGGTATAAGTCCGGTTCAGGTATTGCGTGAAGAGGCCTCCGTACAGGTAAGGAACCTGACCCATGGGCCAGGAACGGGGAAAGTGCGAGGCCTGGGAAATGGATTTCAGGGTGCCTGCATTGACTTCGGTGCGCAGTACCATGTCCGTGTAAGTGCTGTTGTTGCGGCCACGGCCCGTTTCCCGCGATTCATGGAATACGGCGTTTCCCTCGATGAGCCAAAGGGGCTGGAACGATCCGGGGAACCATATCCGGCCCGGGAAATACCGGGTTACGGCCGGACACCCCCGTATCATGTCCAGGGTCAGGATGTGCGTGTACTCATGGGTGAATACCATCTCCAGCCAGTTGGTGAAATTGTTCAGTGATGAATTCAGGCTGGGCCGGGAAACATAGATTTCAACGCGGTTGACGGGGAAGGGCATGGCCATGCCGTTGGCATCATCAAGGTTGTCGATGAGTATTACATGAGTTCTTTCCCAGGGTTTCCACCTGATCCGGGGCGCCAGGCGGGAATGGACATCCTCGGCAATTATTTTCATGGAAAGGGCTGTTTCTTCAAGTCCCTGGTGATAGTGGATGTAAAAATGTTCGGTCTGTACGGTTTTCCAGTGCAGCGAGGGATCATATAAAAGGGCTGCAAAGACAGCGGGTCCGGCAGATATAAAGAGGAGCAGTATCCATAATCGGAGCCCGATGAATAACAATTTTTTTTTGAAAGTAGTATTTTTCACTGGCGGATATTGTCTTTTTTCTATTTTTGGTCCATAATGAATGAAAGCCCACCGGGTAAAAGTCCCATGCATATTTTTGTGGAATATTATGCCCGGTTATACATCTTATAATCAATGAGTCTGTAGCCTTTTTTTGTCAAGAAAACCATTGAAAAGAGTAAAAGTAATCCGGAGAGGCTGTAAAGCAAATTATTAATTATGAGGAGAAGTCCTTTTTTTTAAATTGACAACTCATATTTAAAGATTTAAAAAAGTACTATATATTTTCTTGCAATAAATGGGAGTAGTGTAATGCCGAAAGAAGAATCATTTCCTAATCTTAATACCAAAGCGTCCGATGGATTGCGTCCCGGCGGGAAGCCTTACCGGCTGCTGGTAGTGGAAGACAAGGAATTTCAGCGTAAGCAGCTTGTGCAGATTTTTGAGTCGGAACAATATGAGGTTGTCGGGTCGGCCTCAAATGGCCGTGAGGCTATAAATCTTATGGAAAAACTGTCAAAACCCGTAGATATTATCACCACGGACCTGGATATGCCGGTCCTTGACGGATATGCCATGCTTTTCGAAATGAAGGACAAGCCCAATAGACCGGTTATAGTGTTCATAAGCGAGGAAACGACAAAAGGAGTCATGCAGGATCTCATTTCCATGGGAATAGCCGATTATATACTCAAACCAATAAATCGTCGTGTTGTGCTTGAACGGGTGAAAAAAGCCGTAACGAAACATGTCAAGTAAAGTATAAAATCCCCTGAATTGTGCCGGGGGCTTGCCTGGGTATATACATAATTCAAAATAGATGATAGTCATACGAAATGGGAGCAGGGAATGGCAGATAATCTCAAATCAGCAGCTGATTCACTGGTTGAACAGACCAGAAGATTCGATATAGCCACTTATTATTGTAACGGTGATACGGAAAAAGCGAAACAGATGGTGGCAGGGGCCTTGAAGGATCAGTATGTCATCAAGGCACGTTTTTCATCATCATCCCAGTACGGGGCATTCATTATATTTTACAACTCTGTTTATTCCTATGTAAGCAATATAACGGTTCTTGTTTCTCCCTCCTTCGCCTTAGAGGATATTAAAACCAGCCTGGACTGGCGCCATTTCGAGGAAGAGTTGAAGAAGCTCCTCGATAAGGGCGAACATGATGCTGTCATGTGCAATCATGCCCGGGAAGAGATAAACGGCTCAATGAATATGGAATTTAATAAGGAGTTGAACAGGCTCCTGGAAATAAATGACGCCATAACAATCAATCACCGCTTTAAAAAAATGGTCCAGGACCGTCTTGGATTTCAGCAGATAAAGATAATTGTTGATCATGAACCGTCATCGTCGCTTGATATGGAACTCAGCTCCGTAACCGGCAGAAAGCTCGATCCTGAAGAAATAAAGAAACAGCTGAAACAGCAGGGTGATGAGAAACTCGAAGAAGAACAGCGGTTGAATAAAGAAGTAATAATTGAAAAAGTCGACGATCCCCTTTCAGGCAAAGAGGTGCGGCTTATACTACAGGGGAGTCTCATTCTTTCCCCCATCAAAGGCAAGGATGTTGGCGAGGTAGTAGCCGGGGACCGAATAAAAATCAAGATCATTGATTCAAATCCCAAGGCTATCCAGGTTGCCCGGGCCTTCAAAGCCTACGATGAAGAAACAGGGAATATAGCACCAATTATCGGAAGAGTGGTTTCGGCCAAGTATACCAGCAGGGAGGGGTATAAGTTTTTTGCCATCATAGCAAAGGGAATTTATGTCCACATCGATGAGGAAGAAGAGAATATCAAGGTAGCCGTCGAGGACCCTGCCGCTACGGGCCAGAAGGATTCCGCCGAGGCCCCGTCAAAAATAAGTATGCCCGTTATCCTCGTGCTCATTGTCGTCTTCATCTGTCTTGTGGGCGGTATACTCATTTTCCTGCTCTGAGGAAAGAGTTGTTATACCGGCCGGATCGGAACGCCCCTCGCTCTCAGTGTGTCCTTTACTTCACGTATTGAAATCTCCCGGAAGTGAAAAATGGAGGCAGCCAGCACGGCGTCGGCCTTCCCGGCCGTGAGCCCTTCATACATGTGATCTATGGTTCCCACGCCGCCCGAGGCAATGACGGGGATGGTCACGGCCTCGGCTATAGTCCGCGTCAGTTCTATATCATATCCTATCTTCGTGCCGTCGCGGTCCATGCTCGTGAGGAGTATCTCGCCGGCGCCCATCTCCTGCGACTTGACGGCCCACTGGACGGCATCGAGTTCCGTGGGGGTTCGTCCTCCGTGCAGGTACACGGTCCAACTGCCGTGCTCGTTTTTTTTGGCATCGATGGCCACCAGGATGCATTGTGAGCCGAAACGGACAGCCGATTCTGTGATAATTTCAGGCTTCAGAACCGCCGCCGTGTTCATTGAAACCTTGTCGGCGCCGTTTTCCAGTATCATTCTCACGTCATCGACGGTACGGATACCGCCTCCCACGGTGAAGGGGATATGGACGGTTTCCGCTACATGTTTCACCATGTCCAGTATGATGTCCCGGCGGTCCGATGACGCCGTGATGTCGAGAAAAACCAGCTCGTCGGCGCCTTCGGCGTCATAGAATCTTCCGTTTTCCACGGGATCTCCCGCGTCGATCAGGTTGACGAAATTGACTCCCTTGACCACCCTGCCGTTTGTCACGTCAAGGCATGGTATAATGCGTTTTGCCAGCATTGGTTCCTCTTTACCAGTACGAAGTTTTGCGGTTAAGACAGCATAAAACATGGAATAAACGGTGATCCGATTTTGGCAATGACTTTTTTTATAGTCATATTACAACGGTGAAAAATAATTGACACCCCGTATCCTTTTTGAAACCCTACTTTGCAGGCAGGTTCCGGAGCCGTCAAGATAAGGCCGCAGTTAAGCCGAAAGGGAACCTGTCGTATTCCAGAATACCGGACGTGACTGATGACAAATCCATTTTCCGCCTTTGCACGGGATAATATTCCTGAAATTGATTCGGTAATACGCGGCTTTTATGACATGAAAATCAGGCAGGCCCGGTGGCCGTTCATGAAGGATATGTACGCCGATCTGGCCGCTTACTGCCTGCGGGAAGGGAAGCGTATCAGGCCCCTTCTCCTTCTCCTCGCCTGTGACGGTTACGGGAAAGGTCGCGGCGCCAGGGACGAAATGATCAGGATCGCCGCTTCGCTGGAAATGATGCATTCCTTTCTCCTGATTCAGGATGACATTATCGACAGGGCCGTGATGCGAAGGAATGAGAAGGCATTTCATGTCGTGACCGGAGAGAAATACGGAGCGCTGACCTGTAATGACAGACTGGGAACCGATGTTGCCCTGGTACTGGCCGATGTCCTTTTTGCCAATGCCCTGGAGATCGTAGCCTCGGCAGATATCTGCAACAGGGCGCGGAAGAGATTTCTCGGTATTTTTTCCGGCACCTATGAAATGACGGCATGGGGACAGGTCCTGGACAGTCTGAACACCATGCCGAAAAAGATTTCCATAACGGAAAATATCCCGCTAAGGATCAGTACGCTGAAAACGGCCTATTATACCATCTACTATCCCCTTCTCATGGGCTATGTCCTGAGTACGCCGGGAGGAGAACGGGAACAGGACGCTCTGCGGGAGTTCGCCCTGCCCCTGGGGCTATCTTTCCAGATCCGCGATGATATACTCGGCGTTTTCGGTGATGAAAAAGAAACGGGCAAGTCAACCGACTCCGATCTTCTCGAAGGGAAGATAACCCTGCTGATTCAGTATACCCTGGAAACGCTGAAAGGGAAGGCACGCAGCGATTTCATGAATCTCGTCCTCAAGACGGGGAAAACGAAGAAAGATGTGAAGACCATGCGGACGACGATACGGGAAAGCGGCTCCCTGGAAAAAACCACGATGCAGCAATCCCGATTTCTTGAGGAGGCCCGCGGTAAGCTGGACGGTCTTACGTTGAATAAAAAATACCGCCATATACTGGCGGGGCTCATCGATATGCTTTCGGCCTGAAGCGCTGGAAGAGGCAGACTGATCCGCCAGTCGTGCCTGAGCAGCTTCCCGATTACCCCTGATGTTCTCTTGTCGGCACGAATGTCGGGTTCAGGAAAATATCAGCGTCATGGAAAATTTATTGCTATTAATCCGTGTTTTGTTACGGTAAAGAGAATTGTCTTTTAAGAACCCCGGGGGGAATGTAAGAAAACGAATGAAAGACCTCATTGTTACCATGCTGCAGGAAGATCTTGCCTGGGAGAATAAAACCCGCAATCTCGCTGTATTCCGGGAACGGATGAGTTCCCTGAAGGGAAAAACACACCTGGTGCTTCTCCCCGAAATGTTCAATACGGGTTTCACCATGAACGCCGCGGCCATGCATGAAGGAATGGACGGGCCCACGGTGCAATGGCTCCTGGACAATGCCCGTGAACTCAATGCCCATGTTGCCGGGACCCTTATTGTCGGCGATGGCGGGGGATTTTTCAATCGCATGGTCTGGGCGGAACCGCAGGGAAAACTGCATATCTACAACAAGAGGCATCTTTTCCGCATGGCCGGTGAAAACGGGATATTTTCCCCGGGCAATGAAAATATCACCATCGACTGCAGGGGATGGCGCGTGAGGCCCTTCATCTGCTATGACCTGCGTTTTCCCGTGTGGAGCCGCAACAGGAACAATGATTACGACATGGCCGTGTATTTTGCCAACTGGCCCGAGCGGCGCGCCCGGCACTGGCAGGTTCTTCTGCAGGCCAGGGCCATGGAAAACCAGGCCTATGTGGCCGGCGTAAACCGTGTCGGCAAAGACGCGAAAGGTATCCGGTATACCGGTGACTCCTGTATAATTGATCCCTGGGGAAATGACGCTGTCCGGCTGGACGCAGAGGCCGGAACCGCAACGGCAGTGCTTTCCGGTTCCATGCTGACATCGTGTCGCAGGGATTTTCCCGTATGGCAGGACGCCGATACGGACTTCTGCGGCAGCGGAAATCAAGGGGGGCCGTGAGAGATGAGCAGGATATTAATCCATAAAAAAATGTGTACCATATCCCTGGTCCTGGCACTGCTCATGACTCCTGTTTTTGCCGGCGTTTCGCAGGATTTTTCAGCCGGGGATAATGCCCTGACAAATTATTTCACTCTCATGACCATATACGGGAAATGGCGCGAGGGCCTTTTCGGCAGCCGAAAATATTATGAGAGGGAACTGTGGATTTTTCTTACTGATCTTATCCACAAGGAAATCGAGACTGAATCGGATTTTATACTGGTGTTCCCCGAGAGCCTTCAGGAAAAAAGGGTAACCTGTATATTTAAATACAGTCGGTGGCTTTACTTTCATGGAGAAATTGCCGTTGACGCCCTTGCGCCGATCATAAAAAAAGATCCCGATCTTCTGAAAAAATGGTGGCGCAGCGGCACCCTGGTTACCGTGAGCGGCCGGGTGAAAAAATTCAGGATAGGCCGGGATACCTATGGCAATACAATAAATATCTGGCTTGAAAAAGTGGTGGTGAAGGAATGATTCCCCGGTACGGACAGTCGCGACCTGTCCGTGCCAAGGGGCGGCAAATTATCTATTAATGGAAATATATTATGGCGACAATTCTTGATACAATAGTTGAAGAAAGAAAAAAGCAGGTAGAGATTGAAAAGCATGATCTGCCCGTGACGGAGATGCTGGCGCGGGTTGATGCCGTCATGGAAGACGGGTTGCGTCCCGCTGATTTTCTTTCCCGGAAGCATGAGCGCGATCCCTTTCTTATTGCCGAGATTAAAAAGGCGTCGCCGTCAAAGGGCGTTATCAGGCGGGATTTCGATATATCGGATATCGCCGGAATATATAATGAAGCAGCCCAGGTAAGCGCCGTATCGGTTCTTACAGAGCCGCGTTATTTTCAGGGATCCTATGATTACCTGGTTTCAGCGGGGGAGGCGTGTTCCAAACCCCTGCTCATGAAGGATTTCATCTTTGATCCCTACCAGGTCATGAAGGGATTTCTCTGCGGTGCCTCGGCCTTTCTTCTCATCGCGTCCCTGGTGACGGATGAGGACGTGAAGAAGTTTTCCGCGCAGGCGAAACACCTGGGTATGCGTATTCTTTTCGAGACGCATACCATTGAGGAATACCGGCGGGCCATGAACCTGGGCGTCGACATAATCGGCATTAACAACAGGGATCTCAACACCTTCAACACCGATATTCATCATACGCTGCGGCTCATCGATTCGGCCGGGCTTCCCACGGGATCGCTTCTCATTTCGGAAAGCGGCATCAGGACCGGCGGCGATGTGGCTGTGTTGCGCAGGGGCGGCGTGCAGGGTTTTCTCATCGGCGAGGAATTCATGAAGCACGGTGATATTGGAGCGGCCATAACCGCCGTCATGGGGCCGCAATGAGCGGGGATGACGGATACGGGGACATGAACAGGCCCGTTGTAAAAATTTGCGGCATCACCGGCCGGGAGGACGCATTCTACAGCATCAGCGCCGGAGCCCGGATCCTGGGATTTATTTTTTTTGAGAAGAGTCCCCGGTATATCTCTCCGAGCCATGCCGCGGCGATAGTCAGCTCCTGCCGGAAGCGGTTCGGCGATGACGCGGGTTATGCCGGTGTTTTTGTGAATGCCGCGATTGAGACAATAACAGATGCGGTTTCCACGGCGGGTATCGATTATATCCAGCTCCACGGTGACGAGGACAATGCATTCATCGATGGCCTGAGGAAAACGCTTTATAGTGCCGGCCTGGATAAATGCAGGATAATTCAGGCTTTCCGGATACGGGACGGCGCTGACGTGGTGCGGGCCCGGTCTTCCATGGCTGATTATGTTCTCTTCGATTCTTTTACCAGCGGCGAATATGGCGGGACAGGACAAGGCTTTGATTGGTCCCTCATCAGAGAATTCGGACAGGATCACCGTCTTTTCCTGTCGGGCGGTATCAACGCCGGAAACGTAATAGAGGCGGTGAGAAGTATTCATCCCCATGGTATTGATCTTTCCAGCAGTGTGGAAAGGGAAAAAGGCGTGAAGGATAAAAAAAAGATTGATGAATTCTTTGCTGTTTTTCATAGTGAGGCATTGTAAAAAAAGACGCTATAATGGTGTATGTGTTTAAGGCCATATAACATCATTAAATAGGAGAGGATTATTATGTGTGGAATAATGGGCTATGTCGGAACTGCCGTCGCATCGGAAATCATTATGACAGGCCTGAAGCGTCTTGAATACCGGGGATACGATTCGGCGGGCATCGCCCTCCTTGGCGACGATCTCTATATATGCAAAAAACCCGGCAAGCTGGTTGAACTGGAGACCTGCCTGGATTATGCAGCTCTCAGTGGATATCACACGGGCATCGGCCATACGCGATGGGCAACCCATGGTGTGCCCAATGAAATAAACGCCCACCCGCACTGCGACTGCAGCGGTGATATCACCCTTGTCCATAACGGCATAATCGAAAATTACAACACACTGAAAGAGGCGCTGATAAAAGAAGGCCATACCATCGTCAGCGATACCGATACGGAAATTGTGGCCCACCTTATCGAGCATTATCATAAGACCGAGTCTCTCATCGATTCCGTTATAAAGGCCCTGACCCGCGTGGAGGGAACTTATGGCCTGGCCGTTCTATCGAGAAAAGAACCCGACAAACTCGTGGCGGCAAGGAAGGGGAGTCCGCTCATACTGGGTATCAGTGACAACGGCATGATCCTGGCTTCGGACGCCAGTGCCATTGTTGAACATACGAGGAATGTCATCTATCTCGAGGACAACGAAGTGATGGAGGTCAGGAAGGATGTTTACAAGACCTATGACATCAACCGGAATCATATCGTCAAGGAAGTGGAGGCCATAGACTGGAATATCGAGTCCATTGAGAAATCAGGATATAACCATTATATGCTGAAGGAAATATGCGAACAACCCGAAACCATTATGAATGCCTACCGGGGCAGGGTTGTTCCCGAATTCGGCAATGTGAGGCTCGACGGACTGCGACTTACGGAGCAGGAGCTTTTCGGGATCGAGAGAATTATTTTTATAGCCTGTGGTACGTCATGGCACGCGGGACTCATCGGCGAATACCTCATTGAGGAGTACGCGCGTATTCCCGTCGAGGTGGAGTACGCATCGGAGTTTCGTTACCGGAAACCGGTTCTAAAAAAGAACGATCTTGTCATTACCATATCCCAGTCCGGCGAGACGGCCGACACCCTGGCTGCACTTCGTGAGGCCAAGGCCCGCGGCATTAAGGTTCTGGGTCTAACCAATGTTGTAGGAAGCACCATCGCCCGCGAATCCGACGGCGGTATGTACATACATGCAGGCCCGGAAATAGGCGTCGCTTCCACCAAGGCCTTCACCTCTCAGGTGACGGTTCTTATCCTGATCACCCTGCTCCTGGCCCGGCGGAGGGATATGACACCGCAGGAGGGCAAGCGAATTATCAACGATCTGCAGAGAGTTCCATCGCATCTGGGTACTATCCTGGAGAACAGGGAAATTATTGATATTGCCAGGGAGTACAAGGACAGCATGAATTTCCTGTATCTTGGCCGTGGCGTTCAGTTTCCCGTGGCTCTCGAGGGCGCACTGAAGCTGAAGGAAATTTCCTATATTCATGCCGAGGGATATCCGGCGGCTGAGATGAAACACGGCCCCATCGCCCTTATTGATGAAAATATGCCCGTGGTTTTCGTGGCGCTGAAGGATGATATTTACAGCAAGGTGCTCAGCAATATGGAAGAGGTGCGGGCCCGGAACGGAAAGATCATCGTCATTGCCAGCGAGGGGGATGAGGATGTGCGGAAATATGCCGATCACGTAATTCACGTTCCCGAGGTGCACAATATGGTATCCCCGCTGCTTACGGTGGTTCCCCTGCAGCTTCTGGCCTATCATATTGCCGTACTGAAAGGGTGCGATGTGGACCAGCCCAGGAACCTGGCCAAGAGCGTTACTGTGGAGTAAGCACCGGTTTTGCCGTGGAATGCCTTTGTGCAATTCTGCGGGCCGTGATAAAAAATAACTTTTTCTTCGTGACATAAGTATAGTGATTGACAATTTTTAAATGGCTCACTATCTTTTTGAATCAGTTCGCCCGGGCTGCCGTGCAGCAGGAGGAACAGCTGTTAAATGACTCCGTTGCCGGTTTTACCTGGAAGATTCTCCTTGCGGCAGTCAGGGATTCGACAACGGGAAGTAAAAATACTACTCAAGAATTGAAAGGGATACAAGAGGTTGAAATGATTGTAATTGAAAGTATTAATAATATTGGTCTGACCGTCTCAAATCTGGAAAAGTCCATCGAATTTTATAAGGATCTTTTCGATTTTGAGGTTGTGGAAAAATTGAGTAACGCCGGGCAGGCCTTTATCAAAATGGGCGACATGGTTATTGCCCTGAATGAAGTGGAAGGGTATAACTGTCCTGAAGATGCGGGATATGCCATTTCCTTTTATGTTGATGAGGAGGATTTTGAAGATGCCCTGGACGAGTTGGAAGAACTGGAGATAACCATTGTTTTCGGGCCGGAAAACATCCGTAACGGCCAGTCCGTGGTTTTTCTTGATCCCGATGGAAATAAAATCGAACTTTCATATCCAAAAATAAGCTGAGAAAAGGACGGGATTAGTATTCATTTGCTGAATATTTAATCGCTTTCTTGCCTCCTTTATTGTTGATAAAAGGGATTGCCTTGCTTCCGGGGCAATCCCTTTTATTTATAGCAAACTCCGAATTCCGGGTGTGAGGCGTTTTAAATTTATATTTTTTTAGGAGGATAAAACCCCATGGAACTGATGGAAATTCTCAGGAAAACAAAAATTATTCCCGTGGCGGTTCTTGAGAACACCGATGATGCCTGCCGCGTAGCGGAGCTGCTTCTGAAACATGATCTTTCCGTAATTGAAGTCACTCTTAGAACTGAAAATGCATTGAAATGCATTACAGCCGTTGTGGAAAAATTTCCTGAAATGAGTATCGGCGCCGGCAGCGTTCTTTCAAAGGACGGCTTGAGAGCTGCTCAGGATGGGGGAGCGCGGTTCGCCGTATCTCCGGGTCTTGATGTCGATCTACTTACGTATGCCCGGACAAGGGAAATCCCTTTTGTGCCGGGTATCGCCACTCCCAGCGAAATCATTAAGGCGCTGGAGTTCGGCTCCATAGTCAAAATATTTCCTGCAGCGGCCCTGGGAGGCATTGAGTATATCAATGCCATTGCTGCGCCCTTTAAAATGAAGGAACTGCATCTGATGCCCACGGGAGGCGTTAACGCCGCCAATTTCATGGATTATTTAAAAGCCGACAGGGTCATTGCCTGCGGTATGACATATATCGTGGACGGCAATCTGCTTCGGGAAAAGAACTACCGTGAAATTGAACGGCGCATTGAGGAATCCATCCGCAGGCGCGATGAATAAGGTGTATTTTCATATCATGATTTTCCATAGAATATGCTGAAGAAAATGGGTTCCCCATGTTAAAAAATTTATTATCGGCATTTGAGAAGAGGGAAGGGCTGCTGGGATTATCGGATTCCAACTGCTGCCGTCTTTTCAATGCCCGGGGAGACGGCATTGAGGGACTGACCCTGGACAGGTATGGTGACTATATTCTCATACAGTTCTATGATGAAGCCCTGGTTGAAACGGTGAACGGTAAAAGAGAGTTGATCGGTGAGGTGCGTAAGGCAATCATGAAAGCCCTGGAGCAGCTTCCCGTGAATGTCAGGGGCGTGCTGGCAAAGAACAGGATTACGGTAAAAGGGAATCAGGACTTTATCGATTTACGAAGAAGCGTGCTGCTTGAGGGCGAACTCCCGCCGGAAGACTACACTGTCCGTCAGAACAACATACTGGCAGGGGCTGATCTTCTTGAGGGACAGAGCACGGGCATTTTTCTCGATATGAGGGAAATTCGCAGTGAACTGGAGCCCCTCTATCGTGAAAAAAATTTCTCTGGGATGCTGAATCTCTTTTCCTATACTGCTCTTTTTTCCGTGCATGCCCTGAAGAACAGAGTTTCCCGCGCGGTCAATGTGGATTTATCCCGCACGGTGTTGCGTCGTGCCATGAATAATTACCGTCTGAATGATATCGCCGTGGATGACCGGGATTTTATCTACGGGGATGCCCTGAACTGGATAAAAAGATTGATTAAAAGAGGAGAAAAATATTCAATTGTGGTGATTGATCCTCCGACCTTTGCCCGCGGGAAAAAAAACAGCTTTTCCGTGCGTACGGATTATGAGGATGCAATCAGGAGCCTGGAGGCTCTTGCTCCGGGCGGTTATGTGCTTTCAGCGATAAATTCTCGTTTTATATCGAAAAAACAGTATATTTCCTTCCATCCTGCTCAATGGAAGCTGGTTACATTCAGTAATGAGTCATCGGATTTTCCTGCAGGGGGTGAACCCTATCTGAAAGCAGGGTTATGGTCTCTGAAATGATAGATAATTCAGCATAAGTACGATTACCCGTGGAAAATATCTTGACATCGTTGATTTGAACGGCAAGTATAATTCCCGAGTTTTGACCCCTCTTAATTTTTTTTATTATTATGATCAGGCTGTGTGAAATGCTGTATATATCATTGATTTTCATTCTATCGGGGCTTCTCCTCTTCGCCTTCTCTGTTATCTCGGGTTCACTAAAAGAGGAGAGAAGGGCGGAGTATGCCGGTACGCCGAAGCAGAAGGAATCAGTTGTTTCTTCGTCGAAAACGAATCCGGCTGGATATGAACCATCAATCAACGCGGATAAGAAACGGGAAAAAAAAGCCGCCGACAATGATGTAGAAGAACCGGTCAAAGAAGTAAAAGAACTTTTTTTGGCAAAGGACAAAGTAATAATTGACGACAATATACCCGAGGTGTTTTCAGACGGTGAGGATGATAGTGTCTTTGTCGGTGACCCGCTGACTTATGATAACGGGCTGCAGAACGGAGAAGCCATTGCCGTACTGTTTGATGACCATTCTTCAGTCGTGGATTATCAGCACCGGAAAGGGGTTATCGATCCCGGTCTTACGGAATACAGGAACATCAAGAGGATCGGCAGGGGCCGTTTACTTGTTGAAAAAGAGGGGATTAATTTCAAAATCGATTCGAAACTTTTCAGGTTTGATTTCTTTAAGCTGGATCAGTTTTATTCCGGTGACAATTATATAGCCCTGAAGATCAGGGGCAGGGAAGAGAAAAAGCTCTTTATATTTGAAAATGGTAAAGAGGCGGTGCCCGGAATAAAAGAAGGCTATGAGGCATTTCTTTCCCGCGTTTAATGCGATCAACCATCGGAAGGATAAAAGGTATGTATTACAGGTATAAAGTAAAAAAGAAAGACAGAAAGTCAGTTAAGATTTTATTAGTCCTTTCTCTATGCCTGGCTCTGGGATATGCCGGGTATCAGAACAGGCAGTATCTCCTGTTCTGGAAATATACCTTTAATAAATTGCAGACTAAAATTATTGAAGCTGAAAAGATTAAGAATCAGCAGCAGAGACAGTTGGCACTGCATGACCTCTGCCAGGTCTTTGACCTGTACAAAGAAGAAAACCCCATAGATGAAGAGGCATATGCCCTTTCCGCCAGGGCCCATTTTCTCCTTGGCATGGCATATCTGCCGGGGGATCTGTCCGAACTGCTTATAAATGATGCCGTTGATGATATAAGCAGTGAGGCGAGGAAAGAGTTTTTTAATGTAATACGTGATTTAAGAAAAGTTCAGGCGCTTCTTGATGATGAAAATTCCGGTAAAAAGCACATTCTCATGCTCTCTCAATCCTGTTATCTCAGCGGCTTTTTAAGCAGGGAAGAAATATTTGAGATTATCAGGAAGATCAATCCAGAAGAATTTACCTTTGAAAAAGTTGATGATGCCAGGTTTTTTGCACTCATGCATATTCTGAACAAGAACGAGGAGTTTGGATTCAGCTTTTTAACAAGCAAGGGAATGACCGATGAGGGTGTGGGCGGATTGCTGTTCCTGGCTACGGCAGAAAGGATTGCCGGACGCTATACCAATGCCATTATGAATTACAGAACGGTTATCGATAAAACAAATGATGATCGAATTTTGAAGCTCGTCCATATGAATCTGGGTAAGATTTACTACAACCAGTCTCTTTACACGGAGTCTCTGGCTCATTTTGATGCGGTCCTTAAAATAGATGCGAGGGACACTTTTTCGCGCATATGGATAGGAAAGAATTACTCTGCTATGGGGTTTCGGGACCGGGCAAAGGCCATATGGACGGAAATACTTGCAGCGGACAGGTCGAACACTGAAGTTAAAAAACTTCTTGGTGTTATGTGATTCAGTTTTATCAAAGTTTTTGGCATTGTGTCTGATTATCGCTTGACAAAAACGTGAAGTTTTATAGTAGAGAAGTCCAAGTGTTATGTCGTATTATGCCGGGGCTTTTTTATATAATACATATAGTATGGTTCTGACCAGATGACGAGGAGCAATATATGATTTTTAATTCATTGTATGGAATGTTTTCGAATGACATGGGAATTGACCTGGGTACGGCAAATACTCTTGTACATGTGAAAGGGCAGGGGATTGTCTTGAGCGAACCTTCGGTTGTTGCCGTGCAGACCAGCACAGGCAAGGTACTTGCCGTTGGCCAGGAAGCCAAGAGAATGCTGGGAAGGACACCGGGAGATATCGTGGCGATCCGTCCCATGAAAGACGGAGTAATCGCCGATTTTGATACCACTGAAAAGATGATCAGGTATTTTATTACGAAGGTGCATAAGAGAAAAACCCTTGTCCGTCCGCGAATGGTAATCGGGGTTCCTTCAGGAATAACCGAGGTGGAAAAGCGCGCTGTCCGTGAATCGGCGGAGCAGGCAGGTGCCAGGGAAATTTTTCTCATAGAAGAAGCGCTGGCGGCCGCCATCGGGGCGAACATTCCCATCCATGAACCGGCCGGGCACATGGTTGTTGATATCGGCGGAGGAACCACTGAGATTGCCGTGATATCCCTGGGAGGAATGGTAATTGCCGATTCCATCCGCATCGCCGGCGATGAGTTTGACGAGGCTATCATCAAATATATGAAGACGCAGTATAACCTGGTAATCGGCGAGAGAATGGCCGAAGAAGTGAAGTTTCGTCTGGGTAACGCCTTCCCCGAGAAAAAAGTTGAGTTAATGGAACTCAAGGGACGCGATGCCATTTCAGGCCTTCCCAGAACATTGGAAATTGATTCAGCGGAAATACGGAAAGCGCTTAAAGAGCCTGTTGACCAGATTCTCGACGGCATAAAACATGTTCTGGAAAAAACACCGCCGGAACTGGCTGCCGATATAGTCGAAAGAGGAATAGTAATGACGGGCGGCGGATCTCTCCTTAAGGGACTCGATAAGTATATAAGCAAGGAGACCGGTGTACCGGTGATACTGGCGGAAAATCCCCTGACCTGTGTTGTACTCGGTGCAGGGAAATTTCTTGAGGAAATTAAAAATCTTTACAGAGCCAATCTGAAGTAAGTTGTTTTGTGGAATTCTTCATCAGAAATAAAACCATTGTTGCCTTTGTCAGTTTTACTCTGTTCTGCATAATATCGCTCTCGGTTCAGTCCAGCACGTTTACTCTAACACTGGAGGGCATCGGGAGCGCTTTAATTATGCCCTTCCAGAAAGGATATGACAGTATTCAGGGCGGCGTGCACCGGATATGGGCTGGATTTACCGAGTTGAATGACGTCCGCAACCAGCTCCAGAAAACGCGGGAAAAGTTGCAGCGCTATGAATCAATGACCGAGGAACTCTCGGAAATAAAGAGGGAAAACGAGCGTCTCAGGTCTCTCATGGGGCTTAAAGAACGTATTCCCTATGAAACAATACCGGCGTCTATAATCTCAAAGGACCCCGATAACTGGTTTCGCACTCTTATTATCAACAGGGGATCCCGTGACGGCATCAAGATCAACATGCCCGTCATTGCATTCAGGAATGATGAAAAGGCCGTTGTGGGGAAAATTATCGAGGTTCGTCACAGCATTTCGCGTATTGTTCCCATAATATCACCGGATATGAAACTGGGGGTCATGATCCAGGAAAGCCGTTTTCCGGGACTCCTTTCGGGACTTACCAGCAGTTCCAATCTCTGTGTCGTTGATTATGTGTCCCGTGCCGCAGTCATTAAGTACGGTGATGTGATCATCACGTCAGGGCAGGGAGGGGTTTTCCCCTCGGGCCTTATTGTGGGAACGGTAATAAAAGGTGAGGTGCTGGAATCCAGTGCTTACCAGAGAGCCATCATAAAGCCTGTTATTGATTATGATCTTGTAGAAGAAGTATTTATAGTTAAAAAAGAGCCCGATAATGAAATACTGAAGATTCTTGAGGAGCTGGAATGATATTCACTTATTTGGTCACCGGTGCCCTTATCGTGGTTTCTCTTATAATCCAGGGACATTCTTCCTTCGATGCTATCCGCATAGCCGGAGTCAAGCCCGACCTGGTCTTTATCATTGTTGTATACCTGTCTTACAGTTTTGGTTCTTTTTTTGGTGAGGTGAGCGGTTTTGCCGGCGGCTTGCTGCACGATGCCATCTCCAATTCACCCCTGGGTCTGCTTACGTTTCCCAAGGTCGTGGTAGCCTTTATCGTTGGGATGTTCGGCCGGGCCGTTTTTAAAAGCAATATTGTGACGGTCACGCTGCTGCTTTTTCTGGCTTCTCTTCTGAAAGGTGTTATCATGCTTTTTCTCAGCTATATCTTCCACCATGCTTCACTGTCTTCTGTTCTTCATATCATCATCCCCGAGGCATTCTATAATGCCCTGGTCGCGCCATTGATGTTCCTCCTGCTCGATAAAATTTACGCAAAAGAGCTTGAAAGGGAGGGGAACCTGTAAATGGGGCATACATCGTTAAAGGCCAAAATGCTTGAGGCCTTTAGGGTAAGGATGTTTTTTTATATTTCGATAGTTTCCGTCCTGTTCCTTATCCTTATCATACAAATTATAAACCTGCAGCTCATCCATGGGGATGAATACAGCCTGAAGTCAAAAATAAACATGGAGAATAATATCCCCATACCTGCGTCACGGGGAGAGCTCTATGACAGAAATTACAAGATTGACAGCAATAACATGGTCATTGTTTCCAACCGGCCGTCTTTTAATCTCACGACAATCCCTTCCAAGTTCAATGAAAAAGACGATTTAAACCGGGTGCTGAAAAATGTCTCAACACTGGCAAAGGTTCCTTTTGAGAGTTTCATTGAGGAAATAAAAAACAGGAATCCCTGGGAGAGGATAGTGCTTGTTGAGGATATTGGTTTCGATACCATCGTAAAAATTGCATCGCACCCCGACAGGTTTCCAAATATTGATTGGGAGGACGCACCGGTCCGCGTTTACAATTATGGAAATATGTTTTCCCATGTCGTCGGATATATCGGCAGTATCAGCAGGGATGAGTATCACCAGTTAAAGGGGCAGGGATACCGGCATTATCAGAAGATAGGGAAATCGGGAATAGAGAAGCAGTATGATGCAACTCTGCGGGGTCAGGACGGATATGTAAGAAGAATTGTTGATGTCCGCAACAGGACTGAGGCAGAGGAAGTGGGCCTGCGGCCCGTGTCGGGGAATAATATTGTTCTAACCATCGATTTTAATATCCAGAAAACGACCTTCGAGGCCATGGACGGCCAGCTGGGTGCTGCAATCGTAATCAAGCCCGCTACGGGTGAAGTTATTGCCATGGTCAGCAAACCCGACTTTGATCCTAATCTTATCATTTCAAAGGACAATACTCAATTCGTAAAGGATCTCAATGCCGATAAGCTCAGACCCTTTCTGAACAGGAGTATCCAGTCAAAATACCCACCGGCATCGACCTTTAAGCTTGTTACTACTATAGCCGCCCTGGAAACGGAAAAGATAACTCCCTCAACGAGCTATTATTGCAGTGGTAAGTACACGCTGCAGGGCTACCAGGACAAGGATTTTTTCTGTTATGAAACGCATGGAACTCTTGACCTCCAATGGGCCATTGCCAAATCATGCAGTGTTTATTTTTACCAACTGGGATATAAAATAGGCCCTACGAATATACTAAAGTATGCGGAATATTTCGGCCTTGATCAATTAAGCGGAATTGACCTGCCCGGTGAAGTGGAGGGATTTATTCCGTCGAAAAAATGGAAACTCAGAACCTTCGGCCAGCCCTGGTTTGACGGTGATACAATCAATCTCTCCATTGGCCAGGGCTTTCTGCACCTCACGCCGGTCGGTATGGCTAATTTTATAGCGGGAATCGTAAATAATGGTCTGGTGTACAAACCGCACATGATCAGGGAAATCAGGTCACCCGATAACAACACGGTAATAAAAGTCGTGGGAAGGGAGAAGGTCAGGGAAATACCCCTGTCGCCCGTTTCACTCAATACCGTCAAGCAGGGTATGCGCCTAAGTGTAATGAGCGGGACATCGGGAGGCCTCAGGCATCTCAAGGTCCCCGTGGCGGGAAAAACAGGTACAGCACAGACAAGATCAAAGCGGATGGAAAAATTTTCCCAGCATGCCTGGTTTGTGGGGTATGGCCCTTTTAACGGAACACCGGAACAATCTATTGCGGTGGTAGTCATTATTGAATATGGTATTGCCGGGGCGGTTGGGGCTGTTCCGGTTGCGGAGAGAATTTTCGCCAAGCTCTATGAAACAGGATACTTTCAATGACAGGAAGAGACGGCAATTACAAGATAGATTTTTTGCTGGTAGCTGTGGTGACCATTGTCGTCATGATGGGATGCCTCATGATATACAGCGGAGGCTTCGATCCGATTGAAAAGATGAACAACGGACTCTACCGGAAGCAGCTGCTGTGGTTTATCATAGGATTTATATTGATGATCGGTATTACTTTTGTAAGCTACCAGCAGATAGGGGATTACGCCCTTCACATCTACGGCGTGCTTCTTTTTATCCTGATATTGACAACTATTTTCGGCACACCCATACGGAACACCAGGGCCTGGATCAATTTCGGATTTTTTTCCATACAGCCTTCCGAGTTCATGAAACTAGCGCTTGTCATTGTCCTGGGGAAGTACCTCGAAATCCGTGAACGTGAAATCAGGCACTTCCGTGAATTGCTGATTCCTTCTTTGCTCACGATGGTGCCCGTCATTATCGTTTTGAAGCAGCCCGATTTCGGTACTGCCGTCATATTTATTCCCATTCTTTTTACCATGCTTTTCGTTGGAGGTGCCGACGTCTCACACCTTCTATCCATCATAGCCATTGCGGCCATAGCACTGCTGGTGCCCATGATACTCACCTACCGCGAATGGGTTGGCGCCGAAGGAGGCAGTTTTCTTCTGGATTTTTTTAAGGATGTCCATAAGATTTTCCTGGTTGCCGGCCTTTTCCTCATCATAGCCATTGTTGTGTTCATCGTGCACCGTTTTTATGTGAAAAATATATTGAGGAGAGTATATATCTTCGGGACGGTGCTTTCCATGGGGCTTTTCTCATCGGTGGTTATTCAGAACCTGTTCAAGGAGTACCAGAAAAAACGTATTCTCGTTTTTCTCAATCCCGATCTGGACCCTCATGGATCAGGCTATAATATAATCCAGTCAAAAATCGCCATCGGTTCGGGAGGTTTTTTCGGAAAGGGTTTTCTCAACGGGACACAGTCGCAGCTTGGTTTCCTCCCGGAAAAGACATCGGATTTTATTTTTTCCGTGTTTGCCGAAGAATGGGGCTTTTTCGGAGCCGTACTGCTCCTTGGACTTCTGGCACTGATCATTTTCAGGGGTATTCAGATCGCCCTGGAGTCGAAGGATAAATATGGAGCCATGCTGGCCAGCGGGATTACTTCCATATTTTTCTTTCATTTTTTCATCAATATCGGCATGGTAATCGGAATTATGCCCGTAACGGGCCTCCCTCTCAGCTTCGTTTCCTATGGAGGATCGAATCTGCTCATGGCTATGCTTGCCGTTGGAATTTTAATTAATATACGGATGCGGAAGTTCGTATATTAATTGTATGGTCGTGCCAATCACTAAACATTAAAATAAGTGTAACGGCGATGCCCCTCTTTTTGCAGCAGCAAAGAGAAGGGATGATATCTACGTGGCACAGTTGATATGGAGGAAATGCATCTATGACCTCGCACGAAAAGGCGGTAGTTCTCTTAAGCGGCGGGCTCGACTCGGCCACGGTTGCAGCCATAGCAGTCCAGCGTGGCTTCTCACTGCACGCATTGACCTTCAACTACGGGCAGAGACATGATGTGGAGCTACGATCTGCCGGAAAACTGGCCGGGTTTTTCAGGACCGAATCCCACGTCATCATTGATATCCCATCGAAAGTTTTCAGTACGGCTCTTGTGAAAAACTCCGGCATTGATGTACCAAAAAACAGGCTGCATGATGCAGATGTCATACCATCCACCTATGTGCCGGCACGAAACATCATTTTTCTTTCCTTTGCCCTCGCCTATGCGGAATCGTCGGGGGCGCGCCATATTTTTATCGGGGCCAATGCCGTTGATTACAGCGGCTATCCCGATTGCCGGCCGGAATTTTTCAGAGCATTCCAGGTCATGGCTGATGCGGGAACCAGGGCCGGTGTAGAAGGCCGGGGCTTTATCATCGAAACGCCCCTTCTCGAATGGACCAAGGCGGAAATCATCAGGAAGGGGGTTGAACTTGGTGTTGATTATTCCATGACTCACAGTTGTTATGACCCCGGGGATGACGGAACATCGTGCGGTGAGTGCGACAGTTGTATCATCCGCAGCAGGGGATTTGCTGAAGCCGGTGTTCCTGATCCCACGATATACCGGAAGAAATCATGATTTCCGCTCATGAAGCCATAATCAATATTCTATTCCCTTCGTGGTGCCTTAACTGTGGAATCCCTGTTTCCTCCAGTGACCGGCATCTCTGTGTTTTATGCCGTGAAAAAATTGAGTTTGTTCATAATGCCTGTCCTGTCTGCTCTGGTTTTGTTATGGATGGCGTATGTCTCATGTGCGGCAACCGGGAAATATTTTTTAAAAAGAATATCGCCATAATGGAGTATACGGGCGTGGCGAAGGAAATACTTCATCATTTTAAGTTCAGCGGCAAAAAACGTCTCTCCCGTTTGCTGGGAGGGGAGGCCTTAAAGGCATGGGAGTCATGGGGAGGGAAGGCCGATATGGTGACATCGGTTCCCATGAACCCGGTTAAGGAGTGGAAAAGAGGATATAACCAGTCGAAACTGGTGGCACAACATGTGGCAAAAAATTCATCGATTCCCTACAGGGACATCATGCGGGAAAAAAAGGATTCAAAAACCCAGCGTGAGCAGGGCTATTACAATCGTTTTTTTAATGTGCTGGACAGATATTTCGTAAAGGATACAATGGATGTTACAAACAAGACAATTTTATTGGTAGACGATGTCTTTACGACCGGTGCAACTTTAAATGAATGCTCCAGGATCATCAGAGATGCCGGTGCAAAGGCTGTTTTTTGTCTTACTCTTGCCAGGGCAGGTATAAAAAAGCTTGAAAAATAAAGTGACTTGTTCAATAATTACTAAGCTTAAATGACTCTGTGTATAAAAAGCTGCCGGATATTGTTCCTGTATATCAATTTCATGATACTTGTGGAGAGGCATGATGAAAAGAGAATCTCATGACAGCGTTGAAATAATAACACTTGAAGGCCGCATAGACCAGGAAGGTTCGGAAGAGCTGGAGGGCATCCTGCAGGAATGTCTCGACGATGACAGGGCCAATATCTGTATTGATATGATAAATGTTAAACATATATGCAGTTCGGCGTTGGGTGCGCTTGTTGCCATAAAAAGAAAAATTAAGGACAATGAAGGTGATATTAAGCTGGTAATTGTAAATGATAACCTCCTTAGACTGTTTCAGACAACCATGCTCGACAAGGTATTCGAAATCTATGATTCACGGCGGGAATGTCTGAGCACCTTCGATTGATGCGGAAGAATGAAGAAAGAACTGAAAGTCATACTTCAACCTATTGAAGAGCAGCTGAAAAAGGTTGATGAAAATATTAAAAAGCAGCTGACAACGGGAATAACCCTCCTTGATGAAAGCGCTCTCCATCTTTTTTCCCGGGGCGGGAAAAAGATCCGGGCTTCCCTGGTTCTGCTCAGCAGCGGACTTCTGGGCGGACAGCCCGAAGGGATAACTGAACTGGCCGCTTCAGCGGAAATAGTTCACGCAGCCACGTTAATACACGATGATATCATTGACCAGGCCCTTTTGCGGCGCGGTGACCTTACCGTATCAAAAAAATATGGAAGCAAGGCCGCTGTTCTTGCCGGCGATTACATGTATACCGTGGCACTCAGCATTGCCGTTGATGACGGTGACGGTGCTCTTTTCCCCACCATGGTATACGGCACCCGTGACATGGTCAAGGGTGAACTCTATCAGCTGCAGTATTCCAACATCGATTCCATTACTGAAGAGCATTATTATAAAATAATCGAACTTAAAACAGCCTGTTTCATGGAAACCTGTACCAAGCTGGGTGCACGGAAAGGAGGTCTTTCGGCTGAACAGAGCGAGAAGGTGGGGAAATTCGGATTCAATCTCGGGATGGCTTTTCAGATAATAGATGACACCCTCGATGTTGTGCAGCAGGATGCAACGACGGGAAAGGACAGTGGCAATGATTTTTATGATGGAAAGATAACACTTCCTTTTATTTATATTCTGGGCAAAGCTGAAGAAAAGGAGCGGAATGAATTGCGGTCCATGGCGAAAATTGCCGACGAAAAGAGCTGGGCGATTATCAGGAAAAAAATTATTGATGAGGGTGGTATTGATTATTCATTCAATATTGCCCGGAAATATATTGATGATGCTCTGTCCCTATTAAGTGCATTTCCAGATACGGAGAATAAAAAAATACTCATTGAAATGGCAAATTTTATTATTGAACGTGAATATTAAACGTGGTATCTTGGTTGCAACTGTTGTTTGTGTTGCATTATAACCATTGTTGAAAGGGGGAAGGGGTCCATGATTACAAAGGAAAAAGAAGAGGTTTTAAAATATTACAATCTGGGTTTAACGGCATATAAACAGCGCAAATGGGATGACGCGATTAAGGCTTTTGAAATGGCCCTGAAGGTTGATCCCCATGACGGCCCGTCGGGAGTGTATCTGAAGAGGGCCAATGATTACAAAGTGACTCCACCACCCAAGGACTGGGACGGGGTTTTTACCATGACGACAAAGTAACGACATATACAGCTACTTATTTCACTTAATATCCAGGGACGATCAGGCATGACAAAAAAAGTAATTCAGGTCAGCAAAAATCCCGTATATGATATCGGCATGATATCGACGGTTTTTGCCAGGGATACGGAATTTTCCGGAGACCTCACATTTAAAAAATCACTGCAGATTAACGGGAAGTTCGACGGGGAGATTTCATCGGGAGGATTTCTCGTTATCGGTGAAGGTGCCGAGGTGAGAGCGAATATCAGGGCGAAAACGGTTATTCTCATGGGAACCGTTTTCGGCAATATCGAAGCGGAAAACAAGCTGGAAATTCACACATCGGGACGATTGTTCGGCAATATCCGTACATCGCAGTTGAAGATCGCCGATGGTGTCGTCTTTGAAGGCAAATGTGAAATGATAAAAGCCGATGAGAAAAAACAAAAAAAAGAAGCGGTGAAACCTGAGAAAACCTGATACCTGCCATGGCACAGGGGAAAGAGGCATATTATTACGAAAAGCTCGATGCCCTTCGCGTCGCCTGCCATCTATGTCCGCACAATTGTGTCATTCCTGAAAAAAAAACCGGTATTTGCGGGGTCCGTATTAATAAACAGGGTCTTCTCTATTCGGAGATCTACGGCCAGGTTACGGCCATTTCCATGGACCCCATGGAAAAAAAGCCGCTCTATCATTTCTATCCCGGCACGGAAATACTATCTATCGGAACCAAAGGCTGCAATTTTAAATGCCCTTACTGCCAGAACTGGCACATATCGCAGGATGTCACAGCCCATGCCGTCTATCACGAACCCGACGAAATAATTGAACTGGCACTTAAAAAAAAATCAACAGGCATTGCCTATACCTATTCAGAACCGGCAATATGGATTGAATACGTTCTGGAGATGGCGGAAAAAGCCCGCATAAAAGGTCTGAAAAATGTCATGGTGACCAATGGTTTTATAAATGAAAAGCCCCTCACGGATCTGCTCAGGTTCATCGATGCCATGAATATAGACCTCAAGGCCTTCAGGCCTGAAACGTATAAAAAAATACAAAAGGGAAATCTTGATGATGTGCTTAATACCATTAAAATATCCCATGAACGGGAGTGTCATATCGAGTTGACCACTCTCATTGTGACCGGTGTCAATGACGATATGGATGAGATGAAGCATATAATTGAATTTATTGCCTCTATCGATGTTATGATCCCCTGGCACATCTCGCGTTATTATCCGTCGTATCAATATGATGCTCCACCAACGGATGTGGATTTTTTACTCCAGGTGCATAAGGAGGCCTCGAAAACCCTTAAATATGTGTATTGTGGAAATATATCCCCTCACCTGGGAGGGAGTGATACAACCTGCCCATCGTGCGGTACGGTTCTTGTTAAACGGAGCGGCTATTTTACCAGAATAGTCTCGCTTGATCGCGGGAAATGCCGGAATTGCGGCTTCGACACGGGAATTGTCAGCTGATAGTAATATGAACACAGCCTCTGTCAGCATTGATCTCGGAAAAGCCGTGGATGATAACAAGAATATCCTTATTGTTGCCTATGGCATTAATGAGGGTGTTGAAAACAGGCTCAAGGAAATACTGTCTCTCTACCTGAAAAAAAATGATTGTGGCCCCCTGCTGGCGCCCCTGTATACCTGCATCAAGGAACTGCTCATGAACGCCATCAAGGCGAATTTTAAATTCATTTTTTTTGAGGGATATGAATCAAAGAGCGAGGTTGATGAGCTCATAGGATATGAGAAGGCGCTGCAGGTTTTCAAGCTGGAAATGAGCAGGGAGGAAGCCCGGTATCTGGAGTCGCTGGCGAAAAGGAATGATATCAAGGCTCATGTGCTTTTTAACTATTCCGATGGAAGCCTGAACATAACCGTGGCGAATCCTGTTCCCATGACTGAACTGGAAAAGAAAAAGGTCCGGGAAAAACTTCAGGACGCCGGACGGTGCGAGGATATTTCAGAATATTTTCTGAAGATCGCCGATGACCCTCACCGCGAGGGAGCGGGAATTGGGCTTGTCCTGGTTACAATGATGTTGAAGTCACTGCGGATACCGGAAAATGGCTTCAGCATAAAAGCAGGGTCTTCCCGTACGGTAGCCCAACTGAAGATTCCTCTCAATGAGGGAATACTGAAAAATTATACGAGGTCATGAATTTACAGTGGGACGGCAGCCTTGAATACTCGGCAGTTACCGGTAATCCGGTATGGCGGAGCTAAAGCCGGGATAAGAAAGACGTCTCCCGGCGAGGCGGTAAGTTCCGTTGATGAGGATTCGAGCGTCACCGTTCCTTCAACAAAGAGCAGTATTTCCACATTTCTAATTTCAGCGCTTTGATAGGACTGATATATTGAAGTATTTATTTCCGACAGTTGAAACTCCGCGGCGCCGGTTCTGAATACTTTTTCATTGCCGTCTGCTGCTCCTTCCATAATCTCCACGGGCGTATCACTGAATGTTACAATAGAAAGCAGTTCAGCTACATCAATGTTTTTTCCCGTTAGTCCTCCCCGGATGACATTGTCCGAGTTGGCCATGAGTTCAATGCCCAAGCCGTGAATATAGGCGTGAAGGCGGCCTGCCGGCAGATACATGGCCTGTCCCGGCTTGAGTTCCACGAGGTTCAGGATCACCGGAGAGAGAATGCCCGCATCATCGGGATACTCTTTGCTGAGACGGCAGATCCAGGCGCATGCCCCGTCCTCTCGTGAGAGTTTGGCGGCATTGAGAGCAGTTTCATCGATGATTTCTTTTTTTCTCTCCGGGGCCAGGGTCATGAGCCTGCTGTAGAATGTTTTTAATCCCCCGGAACGGAGAATGGTCGTTTCCTCCCGCAAAGTGTGCGGAGCGATATTGTCGAGGTAATCGGCGATAACGCGGGGTGCCCGGAACCCGCACAGGGCTGTAAAGGGCGTTAGTGCGTAGATCAATTCCGGTTTGTGATTGTCGTCATGATAATTTCTTTCCGGCGAGTCCGGGGGAACGCCTTTATTGTTTTCCCGGCTGAAACCCGCCGCGGCCTGTTGTTTATCGGGATGGACCTGGATGGATAGGGGTCTTTCGACGCCAAGAATCTTAAAAAGGAAAGGGAGGGCGTTGCCGAAATTTGCGGTTACGCGCCGGCCCAGAATTTCATGCGGATATTCTGCTATAAGGGATGGGAGGGGAACCGGTCCTCCTTCCATTATAACCTGCGAAGGTCCCCGTGGGTGGGTGCCCATCCAGAGTTCTGCATGCGGCTCCCGGGACATGTTGTCAATATGCAAAAGTTCCGCTATGAAAGAAGGCGAGCCCCAGGAGTATGTCTGGATAGTGTTTGCCAGGCGATGGATCTCATGATATAGCATCAGTTTTCATTTCTCTCACTGTCTGGAAAAAAGAGCGGTAAAAAGGACGGGTATGTCAAGACAATTAATATATCTTCCTTGACAATTCATTGTCGCAATTCCTATAATCGATTACCTTAATTTCCATAGGCAGGATATTTCAATGATTCTAGGGCTGGATGTGGGAGGAACCCATACCGATGCGGTAATTATAGATGATAACCGGGTTTTGTCCACTTTTAAGGCAGTGACGGATCACTATAATCTTTTAAGCTCCATCAATGCAGCTATAAAAGGGGTCCTGACGGGTTTTGATTTACAGAAAATCGACAGGGTGAATCTCAGCACGACCCTTTCCACCAATGCAATTGTGGAGGGAGTTCTCGAAAAAGTAGGAATGATAATATCTTCCGGCCCGGGGATCGATCCTCGTAATTTTGCCATTGATGAAAACTGCCACATTGTAGAAGGTTCCATTGATCACCGCGGGTCCATTGTCAAGGAACTGGACCGGAAGGAACTGGAAAAAATAATAAAAAAATTTCAGAAGCAGGGGATTAAGGTCTTTGCCGCCGTGACCAAATTTTCCACGAGAAATCCCGACAGCGAAAACAATATTAGCCAGGCCCTTTCAGAGATGACGGATTTTATCACCATGGGCCATAAACTTTCCGGCCAGCTCAGCTTTCCCCGAAGGATCACCACGGCCTATTATAACTCCGCTGTCTGGAGAGTATACAACGGTTTTGCCGACGCCATTGATTCCAGTATGAAGGAACTGGGCATCGATGCAAAGATTAATATACTCAAGGCTGACGGTGGCACAATGCCGCTCAATTTTTCCCGCAACGTTCCCGTGGAAACCATCCTGTCGGGTCCCGCTGCCAGTATCCTGGGAATTCTTGCCCTGTGCAGAATCAGGGATGATGCCATCGTGCTTGATATCGGGGGAACCACAACGGATATCGCCATCTTTGTGCAGGGCGTTCCGCTTATAGAGAGACAGGGAATATCCTTCGATTCCCGTCCCACGCTGGTCAGGTCCCTGGAAACCAGGTCCATCGGTATTGGCGGTGATTCCGCGATTCTTGTAAAAGATGGAGAAGTGACCGTGGGTCCGGAACGCCGGGGCCCGTCCATGGCAGAAGGCGGGAGCTGGCCCACGCTGGTGGATGCTTTTAATACCAGGGGCATTATCAGCTTCAAAAACAGGGATAGTTCTCTTCAGGGCCTGGGGACGCTGGCGGAGGAAAACGGCATGACTGCCGATGATCTGGCCGCTGCGGCCATTGGTTATGCCGTAGACGCCATAAAGAATGCCGTGGACCGTTTCATAGCTGAACTGAATGACAAGCCGGTATATACTATTCATGAAATGATTGAAGGCGTGATCATTAAACCGGTAAAGATCTATGCCATGGGAGGGCCGGTCCAGGGATTTGTCGACCTCTTTAAAAAGAAGTTCGGCATGGATGTGGTCATACCGGATAACTATGATGTGGCGAATGCCATAGGCGCCGCTCTGGCGAAGACCACCATGGATATTGAACTTTTTGTCGATACGGGCAAGGGGGACCTGATAATACCCAACCTGGATATTCGCAGGAAAGTATCCCACCGCTACGGGCTTGAGGACGCTGAATTGGACGCGAAAAATTATCTCTGGGAGTATGCAAAACAGATGGACCCCCGGATGAAGGAGGAGGATGTGGAGATTATAGAATCCTCATCCTTCAAGATGGTGAGCGGCTATTTCAGCTCCGGCAAGGACATACGTGTGAAATGCCAGATTAAACCGGGTGTAACCCATTTTCTGGGAAGGTAGATATGCTGAAAGCGAAAAACAGAATGGGACTGATATTTTTCCCTGCCTTTGACTGGGCCATTTCCGCATCCCATCCAGAGAGGGAGGAACGCCTTCTTTATACACAGGATCAGCTGCGTGAAGAGGGTGTTTTTGACATCGAGGGAATCGTGGAATATAAACCCGACCTGGCCCTGGAGGCCGATGTCATGAGAACCCACTTCTGTTTTCCCGATGTGGATTCAGTAACCACTGAATCGCATATGATCTCGGCTGGCGGGGCAATCCGTGCGGCGCGGCTCGTCATGGATGGTGAAGTGGACAGGGCCTTCGCCCTGGTGAGACCTCCGGGACACCATGCAATGAAATCGGTCCATGGGAACCGGGGCTTCTGCAATATCAACAATGAAGCGATCATGCTTGAGTATATCCGTGAACATTACGGCACCAAAAGAATCGCCATCGTCGATACGGACTGTCATCACGGCGACGGGACCCAGGATATTTACTGGCATGACCGGGATGTTCTTTTTATATCTCTCCACCAGGACGGGAGGACACTGTACCCGGGCTCCGGCCATATCGAAGAGAACGGCGGCCCCAATGCGCGGGGCAGGACAATCAATATTCCGCTGCCGCCCCATACCTCTGATGACGGTTTTCTGTATACCATTGACAACATGGTGCTGCCCATTCTCGCCGATTTTAAACCGGAAATAATCATAAATTCAGCAGGTCAGGATAATCATTATACCGATCCAATCACCAATATGAATTTCTCGGCCCAGGGCTACGCTATCCTGAACGAAAAGCTCAGTCCCCATATTGCCGTGCTTGAAGGGGGATATTCGATCCAGGGAGCTCTGCCCTACGTGAACCTGGGCATTGTCCTGGCCATGGCCGGTGTGGATTATTCCCATGTCCGCGAGCCCGATTTTAACCGCGAGGCCATACAGCAGGACAAGGAAACCACCCGGTATATAAAAAAACTCACCGATTCGGTTCTGGAAGCCTACTTCAATCCCGTTAATGACCGGAGCCTGCCTCCTGAAGGTGAGTTCTCCAGAAGGAGAAAGAACATCTTTTATGACACAGACGGGATACAGGAAACTCAGGTGGAATCGGTCATGATCTGCAGCGACTGTTCCGGTGTTATCCGGCTCGAGTCCGCTTCCAGTGTAAACCCCCTGAGTCTGGGCATCGAGATACCTGTACATGCCTGTCAGCGCTGCAGGGATGAGGGATACCGCCTCCTGGAGAGCGCACGCAAGGCAAAGAAATATAAGACTATTCAGTTTATTAATAGGGTGGATAGGGAGTATAAGCGTTTCGCCTGAGGTGTCCCTGATTCCCGGGACTGGAAGAACGAGGAGGGAGCTTCGCCGCCCCCCCCTCGACCTCCCCGGCGCTCTTCAAACGCCAGAGCGGCTTGGCAGCTCAAGTGCCGCTGGGGCTTATCTTTACTGCCATAAATATCCTCGTTATCGAAATCTTCACTGGTGTTGAACGAACACATACAATGATTTTTCCGTAATCGATTCTGGCGGTTCGCAACGGTCATCGTGACCGGCTCACCAGGAGTGTGGCGTCCATGCCACACTCTATTGCGGTTGAGAATCTTTTATGAAAATTAAATATTGAACCCTCATTTCTGCCTTCCAGCCGGCTCCACTATAAATCAAAATTCCACATTTTAATAACGGCTGCATCGACAGCAAGCGATAATTTTGCATTAAAGCGTTGACAGGATATATACCATGATATATATTATATTCCAGAGGTATCTATTATGCAAAGTGCTAAACTTTTTATGAATGGCCGGAGCCAGGCGGTCAGGCTGCCGAAAGAATTTCAATTTTCCGGCAGTGACGTGCTTATCCAGAAAGTCGGCGATGCCGTAATTCTTCTTCCTCATGATAAATCCTGGGAAGTATTTCTGAATGGATTAAATAACTTCACCGATGATTTTATGAGTGAGGGGCGCGACCAGGGAAAGAATCAAAAGAGAGAAGATATGTGATGTATTTACTCGATACGAATATCTGCATTTATATAATTAACAAAAAACCCGTTGATGTACTGCAAACATTAAAAACAAAATTAAAAAAAGAAATCTATATCTCATCGATAACGGTTGCAGAGTTGGAATATGGTGTGGCAAAAAGCAGGTTTCCTGAAAAGAATAAAATTTCTTTGATTGAGTTTTTGTCAGTTTTCAACATTTTATATTTTGATGATAATGATGCTGCCGAATTCGGCATTATTAAAGCAGACCTGGAAAAAAATGGCAGTATGATCGGACCAATGGATTTTTTGATTTCAGCCCAGGCTAAATCAAAAAAATTGATACTGGTTACCAATAATATAAAGGAATTCGAAAGAGTAAAAGGAATTAGAATTGAGAACTGGGTTAAAAGCTGATAAAAAGCAATATCCGATATAAACGTACGGGCAGGTCGCGACCTGCCCGTACGTTTATTAGCATGTAATATTTCCCTAGCAGATAAAAAGCATCTCCCAGAATTTAGGTATCTGCCACAGTTCGTCGTCCACCAGCGTTTCCAGCCTGTCTACGTCTTTGCGGACCGCTGCCATCTGGGTTTTTATGTCGCTGTTGATGAAATCGGCCTTTTTCTGGACATCGTCCATTCCCTCGGCCTTGGCAACTTTTTCCCTCAGCACTTCGATTCCCTTGGCGCTGTCGTTAATAAGTTTCGATATGACGCCCAGGAGATCTTTCTGTGCGCCGAGATCGGCGCTGCCGCCCAGTACCGATGCGGTACTGCCGATGGCTGACGCAAGGTGTTTCTGATAATTTACTGCTGCGGGGATAACCTGTGTCATCACCATTTGTTTAAGCGCCTTGGCTTCGATTTCAATATCCTTGGCGTATTTTTCCAGGCGTATGTGATAGCGTGATTTGAGTTCAACTTGAGAGAGCACGCCGTATTTCTCGAAGAGTTTCAATGCCTTTTCAGCAACAAGGGATCGCAGTGCTTCCGGTGTTGTCTTGAGATTTGGCAGTCCGCGTTTTTCAGCTTCCTTGTGCCATTCGTCCGCATAGTTGTCGCCGTTGAAAAGGACGCTTTTGACATCTTTCAGTTCCTCGCGGACGATTTCAATAACAGCTTTTTTGATGTCGGAACCTTTATTTTTTTCCAGCTTGGCTGCCACTTCGTCGAGGCTCTCTGCCACGATCGTGTTCAGTACGGTCACGGGGAAGGCGATGGACTGTGATGAGCCCACGGCCCTGAATTCAAACTTGTTGCCTGTAAAAGCGAAGGGCGATGTCCTGTTGCGGTCCGTATTATCCTTTTTCAGCTGGGGAATGGCCGATAGCCCCATGTCGATGATTTCCTGATCCGAGGCGGCAGTCACATTACCTTTCTCGATATCCTCGAGAATATTTGTAAGCTGGTCGCCCAGGAATATGGAGATGATGGCCGGGGGTGCTTCGTTGGCGCCGAGACGATGGTCGTTGGCGGCGGAACCCACGGAAGCCCTCAACAGGTCGGCGTGTTTGTGCACGGCCTTGATAGTGGCGATGAGAAATATGAGGAACTGTATGTTGTCATGGGGAGTGTCGCCCGGGTTCAGCAGGTTCACCCCGTCGTCGGTACTTAATGACCAGTTGACGTGTTTCCCCGATCCGTTGATGCCGGCAAAGGGTTTCTCGTGGAGCAGCAGCGACAGATTGTGTCGCTTGGAAACCATTTTCAGCGTATCCATGACAAGCTGGTTGTGATCCACGGCCAGGTTCGCTTCTTCATAAACGGGAGCTATCTCGAACTGGCTGGGTGCAACTTCGTTGTGTCTCGTCTTGGCGGGGATGCCCAGCCTGAAAAGTGCCTCTTCTACATCATGCATGTATGACTGGACTCGCTCTTTGATGCTGCCGAAATACTGGTCTTCCAGTTCCTGCCCTTTTGCCGGAGGAGCGCCGATGACGGTTCGTCCCGCCAGCACCAGGTCCTGGCGTTTGAAAAAGTAATCCTTGTCGATGAGGAAATATTCCTGCTCCGGTCCGATGCTCGACGTTATTTTTTTCGATGTGTTATTGCCCAGAAGTCTCAATACCCGCATGGCGCTGTTATTCACGGCCCGGACCGATCGAAGGAGCGGGGTCTTTTTGTCCAGGGCTTCCCCGGTATAGGAGATGAAGGCCGTGGGGATGCACAATGTTGTTCCGATTCCGTTCATGCGGAGAAAAGCCGGACTCGTCATGTCCCAGGCTGTATATCCCCTGGCCTCGAAAGTTGCCCGGAGCCCCCCGCTGGGGAAGCTTGATGCGTCGGGTTCGCCCTGCACCAGTTGCTTGCCCGAGAAGCGTTCCATCACCTCGCCGGGACCCACGGGATCAACAAAGGCGTCGTGTTTTTCGGCTGTGGCGCCTGTCATGGGCTGAAACCAGTGGGCGAAATGCGTTGCGCCCCGTTCTATGGCCCATTCCTTCATGGCATGGGCTACGGCATTGGCCGTATCGATGTCGAGATTTTTATCATCTTCAATAGCGGATATAATTTTATCATAAACATTTTTTGGCAGTTTGTCCTGCATGACCTTTCGGCTGAAAGTATCTTCACCAAAGTATGAAGAGATCGGTTTATCCTTTCCTCTCTCGATTTCATAAATTCTTTCTGCTGCCAACACCGGTTCGTTCCGTTTCATAATTCCTCCAGGAAACCTATTGTAAATTTTTGAATATAAATAACGTAATTATAACCCCTTTCCCTGTCAACATGAGGGGATTAAAAGATATGTATTATCAGTCAAATTTAACATCTGCGTAACAATATTGTAACATTTGTAACAATAGAGAACTTAATTGTTATAAGTAAAGAAAAAATAATAAAAATTGTATCCGAATCCTGACCGGGAGCCCGGTATTAATGCACGCCCGGAGCGGAAGTAAAAATGCAGGATAGCGCTGCAACCGCAATCGAAAGCAGCGCAGGACAGGGTCGTTTACCTGGTCTTGAATTTTCCAACGATGAAGCGAAGTATTTCGGCCTGGGAAGAAAGTTCCTCGGCCGCCGCTGCCAGTTCTTCGGATCCGCTGGCCACATTTTGGGTGATCTCATTTATCTGGTTGATGGCCCGGATGATTTCATTGCTGGAGATGCTCTGTTCCTCCATCATAAGTGATATCTCATCGGACATCTGGCTCACACGCTGTACATCTTCGGAAACAGTGCTGCTCATCGTAGTCAGTTGCATGGACGACTCGGCGATGTTTTCCATGAGACCGGCCGTCTGTTTTACATTGTTGATGATCTGTCGCAGCGATTCTGCCGTTCTCTCCACGAGTTCTGATCCCGAGTTGATCTTCTGGTTGCTCTCCTGTATCAGCTTGGTTATCTCCCCGGAACTGTTGGCTGTCTGGTCCGCCAGTTTGGATATTTCCTCGGCTACGACGGCGAATCCCCGCCCGTGATCTCCGGCCCGCGCCGCCTCGATAGAGGCATTGAGGGAGAGGAGGTTGATCTGGTCGGAAATATCCGATATGATGGTGACAATTTCCGTGATTTTATATGAACTGTCATAAATTTCCTTCATGCTGAGAACCGTCTGGCCCAGTACGTTTTCGCCATCCCTGGCGTAGTTGTGCGTCTCTTCGGCCATGTTGTTGGCGTTCTGGGCGTTCTTGTTGATATTGTCGATGGCCTCGGCCAGGAATTCCATTGAGGCCCGGGTCGCATCAGCTTTTTGGGACTGGTTTTTGGCATTGCCGGATACGGAATCAATGGTGGCCTTGATTTCCTCCATGCCCGAAGATGTTTCTTCGATGGAGGCCGCCTGGTCCTGGGCGACGTTGGAAAGGTTCACGCTGGAAGTGGTCATCTCAGTCGATGATGAAGCGACCTGATCAGCCGAATCCCGGACGGATATGACCATATCCTCGAGCTGCCCGAGAAAGGTATTGAAGAGACCCGCAAGATGTCCCACCTCATCGTCGGTTTTCATCTCGATTTTCCTGGTAAGGTCACCGGCACCCTCGTTTATGGCGGCGAGAGAAAGTGACATTCTATCCAGGGGAGAGAAGGCGTTTTTAACCAGAAGCCGTATCAGTAAGACGGCAATGACGATGATGATAATATTAATAAGGGTAGTTTTAATGGTCAGGTTGTACATGGTTTTCAGGTATTCATCCATGGAGTATACTATCTCAAAGGCCCCATGTATCTCTCCTTCCTTCCAGCCCTCCATCCTGCCGCCCGTGGGATCAGTTCCGTCATCGCGTCCCCATAACTTTTGGGAAAGTTTCGGATCGCCGTGGCAGATGAGACAGTCCTTTGTCAGTCTTATGGCCTTGAAATAGCGGATGGAATTATCTTTAAAATCCAGGAAGAAGTCTTCATCGAGATTCTGTTCCGTCAGCTTTGTCAGTACCTGCTTCTCCAGATCTGTCGGTTCATTCCCGGGATTTCTGGGACTCACTTTGGGGACCCTGAACTGGTAGTTCAGCTCTTCGGCCTTTTTTTTCATGGTGACGATTGATGAAAAAACCGGGACTGTATAGAGGAATTTTCCTTTAATATCTTTTATGAGCTGTTCACGGTCGTATATGCCCCGGTCCCAGTTTTCCGACTGGTACTGCCGGATGGCTTCTCCCATGAGTGTTATGGCCCGTGATTTCTGGATAATACCCTCGCGGCCAATGCTTCGGAGCTCCATCAGGGAGAGGATATTCGATATGCCCCAGACCAGAACCACCACGGCCAGAACACCTATGAGTATTTTTTTCCTGATTGTTATATTGCCGTATTTTATCTGTAATTCTTCTGTTTTATTGTCAATTTTTTCCTCAATGGTATGCCCTATTTTTTTAATACTGGATTTTTCTTTCATAATTTAATAATTCCTTGTATCTTAATTAATGTGGTCAGTTTAGTTAAATGTCTTCATTGTGCTTTTGCCGTTAAAATGCCGTATATGCTCGCATTATAGAGAAAAACGACAAATATGCAATCATTTTTATTAAAATAGAATTGATAAATAGAACCATTCCAGGGAAATGCCATACAATATGAAAAAAGCCGATATGAAAAGCATCACCGAAGGGTACGGCCTGCATCCCAACAGGAAATACGGCCAGAATTTCCTTGTCGATGATTACACAACGGATAAACTGCTGAAGATCATTGATATTCAGACCGGCGATCGTATCCTTGAAATAGGACCCGGTCTCGGGGCGCTGACGGGAAAAATGACGGAACGATGCAGCCGGCTCACGGCAGTGGAAATAGATTCGGGAATCTGTCGGTATCTCGAAGACAGCCTTGGTTCTGTTCCGAACTTCACCCTGGTTCATGGTGATTTCCTGAAAACAGAACTGGAAGACAACTTTACGAAAATTGTATCGAACCTGCCCTATTACTGCGCTACGGAAATACTCTTTACCGTTGCCGGAAAATTCAGCGCCCGTGATATTTTCGTGATGGTCCAGAAAGAGATGGCTGACCGGATAATGTCGCCGCCGGGCAGCAAGGTTTACGGGGCCCTCACGGTAACGTTGGGGTATTATTACCGGGCCCGTGCCGTGCTGCAACTGGGGAACGATGTCTTTCATCCTCGGCCCGATGTGGGATCCACCTTTCTTCACCTGTCACGGCGGGAACCGCGGGAGCTCGATGACGCGCAACTGGAGATGTTTCATCTTCTGGTAAAATCGGCCTTCTGGGGACGGCGGAAAACACTTTTGAAGACGCTTTCCGAATCGCCTCACCTCCGCCTGGAAAAAAACCTGGTGCGCTCTGTCATCGCCGAGGCCGGGATTGATGAAAAAATACGCGGCGAGGAATTGAGTTCCGGCGATTATATCAGGCTGGCGCTTCTTTTCGCAAAAAACGACAATATGTAACATGCGACATCGGGAATGCCGTGAGTCCGAAGGCCATGGACATTGATCGATGGAATCAGCCCGGCAAGCTTCAGGAATATGGAATGAATAAAGGATAACGGAACACTATGAGTTCAATACAAACGGCGGATATCGAAAAATTTTTATTACAGGTACAGAAACCAGCCCGATACATCGGGGGGGAGCTGAACGCCGTTATCAAAAAAGATGTTTCCGTGAGGATGGCCATATCCTATCCCGATCTTTACGATGTGGGCATGTCCAATAACGGGATCCGCATACTCTATGACCGGGCTAACAGCATGGAAGACGTGGCCTGTGAGCGGGTCTTTGCCGTAGCCCGGGATTTTGAATCGCTTCTCCGGAGAGAGAATATCCCCCTCTATACCCTGGAAACATATACGCCACTGTCGGACCTCGATCTGCTGGGATTTAATCTTTCGCACGAACTCCTGTGCACCAATGTTTTGCAGATTCTTGACCTGGGACACATACCGCTTCTCGCGGCAGAGAGGAGCGACGGCCATCCCATTATTATGGCCGGCGGCGAGGCGGTCTCAAATCCTTTTCCCATGGCCGACTTCATCGATGTCTTTTTTATCGGCGACGGGGAAGAGGGCATTCAGGATATTCTTACGGTTCTCCTGCAGTGTAAAGCCGGGGGAAGCAGTCGCCGGGAAACCATCGAGCGTCTCAGCGGGATAGAGGGCGTTCTGAATCCTTCCGATTATCATTTCACCTATGACGGCATGCTGCCCGTCGATGTTCAGGGGAAGAGGGTGAAGAAAAGGATTTACCGGGGCCATGAACCCGTAGATCCCGAGCGGCCCATTGTTCCCGGCATGCGGATCGCCCAGGAGCGTGCCGTAGTAGAAATCAGCCGCGGCTGTTACAATCTGTGCAAGTTCTGCCATGCGGGATATTATGACCTCCCTTACAGAAGTTACGACTACCGGGCTCTTGCCGAAAAGGTCACGACCATATTGGGCAATACGGGTTATGATGAGCTGACCCTCTCCTCTCTTTCCGTGAGCGATTATCGTGACCTGCCGGTGCTGTTGAATACTATACTCCCGGGGTTGACCGAGCGGGGCATATCCGTATCCCTGCCGTCGCTTCGTGTGGATCTCAATACCATTCCGGTGATCGAGGGGATATCCGATGTGCGGAAATCATCGCTCACCTTTGCCGTGGAGTCCGCCTCGGAGGATATGCGGAAAACAGCCAATAAGAAAGTAAGCGAGGCGGACCTGCTCTGCATTATGGAATATATCTTTACACGCAACTGGACCCTGGTGAAGCTCTATTTCATGGTGGGACTTCCCGGTTGTGGTGATACCGACGAGGCCGATGCCATAATCGGCCTTCTCAAAAAAATAATCATGCTGGGAAATAAAAGGAAAGAGATTCATGTCACCCTGTCGCCCTTTGTTCCGAAACCGCATACGCCCTTTCAGCGCGAGAAACAAATGGACGCCGCGTACGTCGAAGATATCATACTCCGCGTGAAGCAGGGGCTGCCTCGATTTGTGAAAATAAAAAATCACGATGTCCAGGCTTCGCTTCTGGAAGGAATTCTCGCCCGCGGCGACCGGCGTCTCGGCGCAGTGATATTACAATCTTACCGGGACGGGTGCCTCTTTGATTCATGGGGAGAGTTTTTCCGTTTCGATATCTGGCGTAAAAATCTCGATGCACTATTGCCGGGGTGGGAAGGTATGCATGCTTCCAGGGGAAGCGAGGTGCTTTTACCCTGGCAGGTCGTTGATACGGGTTTCGACCGCCTGATACAGGGCTGGGAAACGCGGCAGGCGGCCTGTCTTGCGGTGCCGGGAGTTCACAAGACCGCCATGGAACTGGATACGGAAAAAATACGCAGCGCCGCGGCAAAGTTCGAGGAAAAGTACGGTGTAGACTCGAGAATTCGTGTCCGTTTCACAAAGCGGGGGCCTGCCAGGTTTCTGCCCCACCTGGATTTTATAGAGGTAATGAAAAGGGCTCTGCGTATGGCCGATGTGCCCATTTCGTTTACCCAGGGATTCAATAAAAGGGAACGCATATCTTTGGGCTATGCCCTCTCGCTGGGTGTTGAAAGCATGTCGGAGCTTTGCGACATGGATCTGTATAAACCGGTGACGGAGAAAGCCATGTCTCTGCTTTCAGGGTTCCTTCCTGAAGGGATTGAAATGACCGGTTACTGGACGATTATCGGCAAGGAGTCGCTGGGATCACTTATCAGGGCCTTCGAGTATCATATAGCGGTCCCTGATGCTGCAACCTTCTCTCGGATGAGGAACAATCTTCAATCGGAAATTACCCTGGTTAAAAAAACGAAGAAAGGGGAGAAGGTCTTTGCCTTTTCCGATATTATATCGGGCAGCCGCGTTGATGAGGGTTCAAACAGTATAACCCTGATAGTGCGCACTGCCGATGAAGGTTCTGTCCGGATTGATTCCATTGTGGCCCGGCTTGCCGAAGCGTCAGATGATTCAATGCATGGCTGCCGCATATTAAAAATAGGTCAGTATTTGGGAAAGAAGGATGGGGAGACCGAATTGGTCTGAAGGCCTGCTACCGGGGAATAAAGAAAGGGCGATGGTTTCCCATCGCCCCTCCGCGAAATTTGTCAATCGTATGTTTCTGATCCAAGGTACGTCACCGGCGGTTCATTCATCATCCACCGCAGCGTGTTTTTCAGTCTCATGAGCTGCACGAAGAGATCGTGGTTCGCTTCCTCATCAACTGCGTGCATGGGGCTCTTCCAATAGAAGGAAAGCCATTCCTGGTTGCCCCAGAAACCGGCTCGCTGTGAGAGATCAAGAAAGAGGGCCAGGTCAAGAACAATGGGAGCTGCCAGAATGGAATCGCGGCAGAGAAAGTCTACCTTGATCTGCATGGGGTATCCCAGCCAGCCGAAAATATCAATGTTGTCCCATCCTTCTTTGTTATCTCCCCGGGGAGGATAATAGTTAATGGTAACCTTGTGATAGTAGTTTTTGTAGAGATCGGGATACAGGTTCTGCTGGAATATCTGGTCCAGAACCGAAAGCTTGCTGACTTCTTTCGTTTTGAATGATTCGGGATCATCGAGAACTTCGCCATCCCTGTTGCCCAGGATGTTCGTGGAGAACCATCCAGTGACACCCAGCATGCGTGCCTTTAAGCCGGGAGCCAGAATCGTTTTCATGAGGGTCTGGCCGGTTTTAAAATCCTTGCCGCACATAGGAGCCTTTCGTAATTCGGACAGTTCCCAGAGGGCCGGTATATCATTACAGAGGTTGGGGGCGCCGTTGGCATAAGGAATGCCCAGGTCCATTGCCGCGTAGCAATAGATCATGCTGGGAGAAATTCTTTCATGGCTTTCTTTCAGGGCTTTTTCAAAGTTTGCCAGTGTATCATGGACGCCGGGAATCATTTCCTGGTATATCTCGGTACTTCCGCACCAGACCATAACGACTCTGCTCAGGTTTTTTTCCTTTTTAAAGTTTAGGATATCATCTTTAACCTGCTGTGCCAGGTCCCAGTAAGATGGCCCTTTTTTAACCCAAACCCCGTCGAGTCTTTTTACATATTTTTTGTTGAAGACGGCTTTCCAGGGCTTGATGGCCGAAAGCTCATCCTTTATAGGGTCAATATGCTCTTTCTTTAAAACAGCAGCCTTTGTCGCCGCTTCATAAACATTGTCTTCAAATATATCCCACCCGCCGAATTCTATATCCTTAAGGCCGGCGAGAGAAACAAAATCTTTGATGTCAATATGCCGGGCATCGTCACCCTTGCCGACCCTGATTTTGCCCATCTGGGTCAGAGAACCTATGGGTTTTTGTAACCCCTTTCTGATCAGGCATACACCAGCAATAAAGGTGGTGGCAACTGCACCAAGACCAGGGGTAACGATTCCAAGCTTCCCCTCAGCTTTTTTAATGTTAGCATCTTTTAAGGCCAATGTTTTCTCCTTAACCACAAAAAATTATTCAGTATATATTATTCAGGTTTGCTTATTGAGCTGATAAAGCTACTTTATTGGAGTTATGCTTATTGAAATTCAGTTCCCTGCTATACTGATCACAGCCTTTCGTAAAGCTGGAAGGCAATAGCAAATATGTAGACCTATTACTTATTTTCGTCAAGTAAAATTATTTTTTGATTTTTATCATTATAAATTTATACCCCGCTAACGAATTCACACCTGATTTTTATTGATGTCTGCAAATGATACTTTTTTGTGATGACAAATAAGCCGATATACTATATGACCGGAAATAACATTTCACGGCATAATTTCATGTTTTTGTAAAAACGGGTGATACAATGGCTATCGGTAAAGCTGAAAAAGCTGCTTATAATGACGAGATTAAGGACATAAAGAAAGAGGTTGATGAAATCAACAAGAAGGCCAGTGAACTTCTTGTGCGGAAAAAAAGGAAACCTAACCTTGAAAGCTATTATAATCTCGAAATAGCCACCTATCTTATGAATCTTATAGATCTGTATTTGCGCATGAATGACCTCTCTCTGGACATGCTGGGGATAAAAAATGAGAACTTCCTGAATAACGCCCGCAAGGAATTTTATAAAGTACTGCAGATGCTTGAAGAAATCGTGGGTGATGATATCGAACGCTCCCTGAGGGATAATGACGAATATCTCCTCCGTATTGATCAGCTCAACCCCAAACAGGTGCTTGATTACATGATCAAGGTGGAGAATATATTTTTCAGCCTGAGAAATAAGGTAGGTGAGGGTTCCAAATGGAAATGGTCCTTTGTTGAGCTTCAGGCCCGTGTTGCCGTTATCACGAAAAATATCACGGATTTTTCCGCTGTTGCAAGGTTCAGGGACCCGCGCAAACCCTATTTTAGGGAGCGGATTGACCTTATGAACATGTGCAAGGAAGGTCTGGCAGAAGCGGCCAAGCAGTACAGAACCAAATATGAACTTTCAGGCAAAGCACGCGATGACCTGAAAAAGTCCATTGAACTCCTGGCTGCCTTGAGGAAAATACATGTCCTTTTTGGTGAGGATGAAGATGCAACAAAACTGAAGAATACCATTGATGCTGCCAAGCAGGCACTTGAAGCAGAAGATAAAGCAAAAGAGAAAAAAAAGAAAGACAAAGATGTTAAAAAGTAACAAAAAGTAGTTTTCAGGGCTTGACATCTTTTTTTTTTCTTAGTATATTATTAGCACTCATAGATATTGAGTGCTAATAACGAGGCATTTCCCATGGCTGAAGTAACTTTGAATAACGATAGAATGCTTGATGAACGTGAATCCGCCATTCTGCGAGCTCTTGTGTATGAATATATTCTTACAGGTAAGCCCGTTGGCTCCCGTTCTTTTGTGCAGAAGTATTCATTCTCGATTTCACCCGCTACCATGCGGAATGTCATGTCTGATCTTGAAATGCTGGGCTACCTGAAACAGCCTCATACCTCGGCCGGGAGAATTCCCACTGACCGAGGATACCGATTCTACGTTGATTCTCTTCTTGAAAAATACAATTTCTCATACAATGATGAAATCAGAATCAAGGAGGAGATGATAACGCGGGAGCTTCAACTCGATAAAATTTTTGATTCTATAACAAAGCTGCTCTCCAATACATCAAGATATGCCGGTGTCATGCTGACACCGCGTACTGATTTTGCCGTGGTAAAAAGGATTGAACTGATTCCTGTTGACACAAATGAGATACTCATGATTCTTGTCGCCAGGACAGGCATGGTGATTACCAAGAAGGTTGTTGTTTCGGCTAATCTGACCCCCGATTCACTTCTGGAATATTCCCGGTATCTTACTTCTGAACTCTGCGGTTATTCGCTCCATGAAATCAAGATGACTATATTTGAAAGGCTTCGATTGGAAAAACTGACGGGATTGAACAAGGAAATGGCCCTGGATATTGCAGAATTGGGCCTCATCGGAGAAAATGAATCGGAATTGCACATTGACGGCATAGAAAATCTTTTGAAAATTCCTGAAATGGTTGAAGAGGAGCGGTTAAACAGCCTTCTTAATATTATAGAAGAAAAAAATATTCTCCGGGGAATTCTTGAGATAACCATGGAAATGGACGGTATCAGGACCATGATCGGTGAAGAGATTGACGATTCAAGGGTGACGGGATGCAGCGTAGTTGCCACGCCCTATAAAATCGGCAACAGAAATGTGGGTGTAATAGGTGTGTTGGGGCCCACAAGAATGGATTATGAAAAGGTGGTCCCTCTTGTGGATTATACAGGGAAGGTTGTTTCCGACCTGTTGACCCGAATGTCCAAATGACAGACCGGTTAAAAGATCAGTGTCGTATAACAATTGATCGAAGGCGCCTGCTGCCATGTGCGGGGGTGTCTGTAAAACAGGCCATATGGCGGGTTAATAATAATTGTGTAATTAATTAAACAGGGAAAGTGTGCATGGTAAAAAAGAAAAATGATAATCTCGATATTGATAAGGGCGGCGAACCGCTTGGTGCTGACCATCTGATGGGTGCCGGTGATGATTCTGCTCAGGAGCAAGTTGTACATGATCTCGCCGATGGCGATGATCGCAGAAATGCAGACAGGCGTGCGGCAGAAAGAAGAAAGGAGGAGCGAAGAAAAGATGCTCCTCATATTGAAGATCCCGAATTGGTTTCTCTACGTGAGAAGCTGGTGGAAAAGGACGAAGAGTTTATAACGATACAGGCGGAAGCCAATTCCATGAAGGATCTACTGCAAAGGCGACAGGCTGACTTTGAGAATTATAAAAAACGAATGGTGAAAATGCAGGAAGACGGCAAACGATTCGCTATAAAGGATTTCGCTACGGAGATAATACAGATTAATGATGATCTCCTTCGGGCGCTGGAAGCATCCAGTTCAGTGCTGCAGACCGGGGCTACCTGCGATGAATCTCATTCTTCCTTTGTGCAGGGAGTGTCGCTGATCTCTAAAAGAATAGAGGAAATTCTGGAAAAATTTGGTATAGTGGAAATCGATGCACAGGGGAAGGAATTCGATCCCAACTTCCATGAAGCGGTGGAAATAGAGATGGATGATTCCATTGACAGGGACACTGTGACAACGGTTCATCAGAAGGGATTCAGAATTGATGATCTGGTAATCAGGAGTTCCAAGGTGAAGGTTGCCAAGGCGGTTAAAAAATCAACCACCGGCAATGACAGCTGAATTTGAAAGGATTTTTTAGTTGCCGTATCTTCTGCCGGGTTCTGTGAAGTGAGTCGGCAGGTTTTTAGGGAAAATTTATATTACAAAAATAAATGAAATAATTAAATGAAATTTTATTACGAAGGAGACAGAATATGAGCAAAATAATCGGGATAGACCTGGGTACAACCAATTCATGCGTGGCCGTTATGACGGGCGGTGAACCGGTGGTCATTCAAAACTCCGAAGGACAGAGAACGACTCCATCTATAGTGGCGTTTAATGATAAAGGGGAGCGGCTTGTAGGGCAGGTGGCAAAGAATCAGATCATCACCAATCCGGAAAATACGATTCGATCAATAAAACGTTTTATGGGGATCGGTCATAACGAAATTGCCCATGAAAAGGCAATGGTTCCTTATCGTGTAGAGGAAGATTCCAAGGGTGGGGTAATGGTGAAAACAATCGCCGGTGATTTCTCTCCCCAGGAAATTTCGGCGCGTGTTCTTCAGAAAATGAAACAGACGGCAGAGGATTTTCTCGGCGAACCCGTATCAAAGGCCGTTATTACCGTGCCCGCCTATTTTAATGATGCCCAGCGGCAGGCTACGAAGGATGCAGGCCGGATTGCCGGCCTCGAAGTGGAGCGTATCATCAATGAGCCCACGGCAGCTGCCCTGGCCTATGGTCTTGATAAAAACAAGGAAAATGAGAAAATTGCCGTATTCGACCTGGGCGGCGGTACATTTGATATTTCCATTCTGGAACTGGGTGACGGCGTTTTCGAGGTCAAATCGACCAATGGTAATACTCACCTGGGCGGTGATGATTTTGACCAGCGGATAATGGAATGGCTCATTACTGAATTCAAGAAGCAGACGGGAATTGATGTTTCCACTGATAAAATGGCCCTGCAGCGTTTGAAGGAATCGGCTGAGAAGGCCAAGATTGAATTGTCCAGCAAACTGCAGACGGAGATAAACATTCCGTTTCTCACGGCAGACCAGAGCGGGCCAAAACACCTTATCGTAACCCTGACAAGGGCGAAGTTTGAACAGCTGGTGGAAGACCTAGTCATGTCAACAAAAACACCCTGTGTCCAGGCTCTTGAGGATGCGGGACTTACGGCCGGTGATATCGATGAAGTTATTCTTGTTGGCGGTTCAACGAGGATGCCGGCTGTCCAGGAGCTGGTAAAACAAATATTCGGGAAAGACCCGCATAAAGGGGTCAATCCTGACGAGGTTGTGGCACTTGGAGCCGCTATCCAGGGAGGAGTACTGGCCGGCGACGTGCATGACGTGCTTCTCCTTGATGTTACACCACTCTCTCTGGGCATAGAAACGCTTGGTGGAGTCATGACAAAGCTGATAGAAAGGAATACTACGATTCCCACAAGGAAGAGCCAGATATTCTCAACGGCCACGGACAGTCAGCCGGCAGTATCCATACATGTACTGCAGGGCGAGCGGGAACTGGCGGCGCAGAACAGGACTCTTGGCCGCTTTGATCTGACTGATCTTCCACCGGCTCCCCGGGGAGTGCCCCAGATTGAAGTTACTTTTGATATTGATGCAAACGGTATTGTCCATGTATCGGCAAAGGACCTGGGAACGGGCAAGGAACAGAAAATTACCATCGAATCTTCCAGCGGACTGAATGAAGATGAGATCAAGAAGATGGTGCGGGACGCCGAGGCCCATGCCGAAGAGGATAAAAAGGCTAAAGAGCTGATTGAGGCGCGCAATGAGGCTGATACCTTTATATATTCCATGGAAAAAATGCTCAAAGACAACGCCGATAAAATTGAACCGGCTGAAAAAAGCAGCATTGAAAAAGAAATGGAAAACCTTAAGAAGGTAATGACTTCGGACAATGCAAGTGAAATTAAAAATGCCAAAAGCAAACTGGAGCAGGCCTCGCATGGTTTTGCCCAGAGAATTTATCAGCAGGCATCACAGCAGCAAGGCCCTCAGGGCGGAAGCGCCCCGGAAGGGGACAAAGAAGAAGATGCGAAGGCTTCAGATGATTCGGGTAAGGAAAACGTCTATGACGCCGATTATGAAGTTGTGGATGATGAGGATAAAAAATAGTATATTAAACTAAAGTTGACCGGTGAATGACGGGGATTTATCCGGCATACCACCGGTCACACCGGGATGACGCCGTGGAGATCGGCTGTCAGCCCGGGTGTTTCTAATAGAGGGATGCGAGGAAAACATTGGCTAAACGTGATTATTATGAAGTGCTGGGAGTTTCAAAAAATGCCACGGAGCAGGAGCTGAAGCAGGCATACCGGAAACTCGCCCTGAAGTTTCACCCCGATAAAAATAAGGGTGACAAGGAATCTGAAGAAAAATTTAAAGAAGCCACCGAAGCATATGAGGTTCTCCGTGATCCCAAGAAAAGGGCCTCCTATGATAAATTCGGCCATGAGGGGATTCAGGGCTTTGAAGGGTTTGGGCGCACCGCCTATTCCGATTTTGCCGATATTTTTGAGGACCTGGGAGGCATCGGTGATATTTTTGAAGGACTTTTCGGATCATCCATGGGGGGGAGGTCGCGCAGCCAGAGAGTAAGACGAGGGTCTGATATTCAATATGACCTGGGTATTACTCTTGAAGAAGCGGCCTCGGGCCTTGAGGCGCAAATTGAAATTCCCCGCAATGAAACATGCGACGTATGCAACGGTACCGGATCAAAGGCCGGCACAAAGCCAACGGTTTGTCCCGTGTGCAACGGAATCGGACAGATCCGGCAGACACAGGGATTTTTCTCAATAACACAGACCTGTCCGCGATGCCGCGGTGAGGGGAAGATTATAACTTCACCGTGCTCTTCATGCAACGGCAGCGGTCTCAAGGTCAAGTCAAGAACCATCACGGTAAAAGTCCCGGCCGGTGTGGAGTCGGGATCGCGGCTGAAGATTAGCGGCGAGGGTGAACAGGGGCCTGGCAGCGGTCCCCGGGGCGACCTCTATGTGGTCATGCATGTCAAGAAACATCCACTATTTGAACGTCACGGTAATGACATATTGAGTGTCATCAACCTGTCGTTTTCCATTGTCTGTCTCGGCGGTGATATTGAGGTGCCTACCATAACGGGTGCAAAGGCCAAAATGAAAATACCGCCAGGTACCGAAAATGGTCAGATTTTCCGGCTCAAGGGAAACGGTATCCCGTACCTGGGCTCATATGGAAGAGGTGATCAGCTGGTAAAGGTGAATATCGCCGTGCCAAAGAAACTATCACCGAAACAAAAAGAGTTACTCAAGGAATTTGCCCGGCTTTCGGGAGAAAATCTGAACTGAGCAACATTACTCTGAACAACGGGGAAAAATGATAAAAGCTGTGGGGGAGGGGCTTGTGTTAGACTATTTAGTTGTTTCCCCTGCAGCGGCATGCAGGAAATGCATCCATACAAGAGCTCTCTGTCTCCTCCTTTGATCTTCAGGAATAAATATTTTTCATCTTGACGTACATATATATAGGCATAAACCTGTAAAATTAATTCAGGTGGCGGTATTGCAGGGTAAAGAACAGGGAACAGAGGGAGAAATATCCGTCTATTCTGATATAATAATGGGTTAATAGTGGGATATGGATTCCCGGTATGCAAATATCAAAACGGGAGAAAGGACATGTTGCCAATAGTTGATTATGGAAGTATTGCCATTGTCGTTCCCAAAATCGCCGCTGTGGGCGGCGTTGTAAAAGATGAAAAAAAGTATGGTTTCGAAGTCTTTCTCGAAGGAACCAGGGAGCCCATCATTGTAAGGTTCGACACTGAAAAGGAAGCTGAAGAATCCCGCAATGAACTGGTAGCCATTATAGCCCAGTATCATTATACGGTTGAGATGGGGCCTGACTTTGATATTGAAGAACTGATGGAAAACCTGGATGAAGAAGAATTTCATGAAGAGGATGAGGATAAAAAAGAGCATTGATGTACAGGATGCTATCAGCCGCCTTTGAACGCTGCCGGTACGCACTATCACGGGAACCTGCGAATTAATGCCGTGAAATGATAAGGAAACAGGAAGGACTGTAATGATTCAGAATAATATTGAATTGCTGGAGAGAGGTACGGAAGAAATAATTCCGCGTGATGAATTTCTTAAAAAAATTGAGAAATCGGAAAAAGAAAACAAACCTCTTATCATAAAAGCCGGGTTTGATCCTACAGCACCTGATATTCATCTCGGCCATACGGTATTGCTGCGGAAAATGAAACATTTTCAGGATATGGGCCATACCGTTGTTTTTCTTATCGGTGATTTTACCGGTATGATCGGGGACCCTTCGGGGAAATCGGAAACAAGAAAACGGCTGACAAAGGAAGAGGTTCTGGAAAATGCCGAGACGTATAAAAAGCAGGTCTTCAAGATTCTTGATAAAGAGAAAACCGTTGTGGAATTCAATTCCCGATGGTGCACGCCTATGACTTTCGCCGATGTGCTTGATCTTACTTCCCGTTATAATGTGGCGCGCATGCTGGAGCGTGATGATTTTTCCAACCGGTATCGGAACCAGAAGCCCATATCAATTCTCGAATTCATGTATCCCCTGGTGCAGGGATATGATTCCGTGGCACTCAAGGCAGATGTGGAGTTGGGGGGCACTGATCAGAAGTTCAATCTCCTGGTAGGCCGGGACCTGCAGCGTGAGTATGGGCAGGAACCCCAGGTAATCATGACTCTACCCCTGCTGGTGGGTCTGGACGGCGTTCAGAAAATGAGCAAGTCCCTTAACAATTATATAGGCATCAACGAGACTCCCCGGGATATTTTTGGAAAGGTCATGTCCATATCGGATGAACTGATGTTTCTCTACTATGAACTGGTTACGGACCTTCCCATGGAAGAGGTGAAGAGCCTGAAAAAGGGCATGTCCGATGGTTCCCTGCATCCGCGGAATGTAAAGGTAAAGCTCGCAAAGGAAATCTGCGCACAGTTTTACAGCCGGGACACGGCCGATGAGGCCGAAGCCGAATTTAACAAAATATTCGTCCAGAAGGATGTACCCGATGAAATCGAGGAATATACCGTTCCGGGAAGTGAGTTAAAGGATGGGAAAATCTGGATAATCAAACTACTGGTGCTCGCGGGTATGTCAAAGACCAACGGCGAGGCGCGCAGGCTTATCCAGGGTGGAGGGGTTACCCTGGACGGGGAGCGGATCGTGGATCAGGAACTGGAAGTAGAGCTTCCCGTGGCTGGTGAAGGCATATTGAAAGTAGGCAAGAGAAGATTTGTAAAGATTCTTTTATGATACAGTTCGGCGCCCGGATAGAAAGATTTTATGTTTCATCATGGAGAACGGATCGGGACATAAAACGGGCATACATCTTATTATGAGAAAAAAAATAAATCGCACAAAATGTGTAACTAACCAGGGGACTTCATGTCTGACATAGATGATATAGAGATAGTTGATAAGGTTCTTGCTGGTGACATCGAGGCTTTCTCGGTTATTATTGAGAAATATCAGAATATGGCATTCAGATATGTATTTTCTCAGTTTAATAACTATGACGAAGCCATGGATATCACACAGGATATCTTCATTATGGCAATGGAGGCCCTGAAGACTTTCAGAAGGGAGTCTAAATTTTCCACCTGGTTTTACAGTATCATGGTAAATTACTGTAAAAACTATCGCAAGAAAGCCAGGCGGTATATGACGGTTCCCATAAATGCCGTAAAAGACGATGAGGATTATGAGATCCAAATACCTGACGAGCGCGCTGATCCCGAAAACGACATTGTGATGAGCGATTCTCTCAGGATAGTGAAAGAGGAAATTCATAATCTGCCCGACGATTACCGGGAAGTTCTGATTCTGAGAGATATTGAGGGATTGTCATATAATGAGATCGCGGAGATATTGGATATAAAATTATCCAATGTCAAGGTACGGATTCACCGGGGTAGGGAGCTCTTGAAGAACAGATTATACGCCAGGGGGCTAGTATGAGCGCCGAACATATTTCATTTGATAAGCTTTCAGATTTGCATGATGATGAAATATCCATCCAGGAAGAAAAGGATTTTATACTACAGCACCTGGAAGAGTGTATCCAGTGCGGCGGTGAATTCAGGCGATTGAAAGATACTATATGCCATTGTATTGCTTTCCGTAATATGAATTTCTGTCATGAAAACATGTCCATGAGGATAATGAAAGTTGTTCGATGGCGGCGGAGAAAGGCCGTGTTTTATCGAGCCCTGCCTGCCGTTGCCGCAACGGTAATCATAATAACCGGTGCGGGAATTTTCACCTCGGGGATGTTTAATCCCGGAAACAGCGAGAGCAGCGATTCCTTTGCAACCACGGCTATGTACGATGCAACCGATATGGAGCAGGTTGTAAAAATTTTAAGTAAAAATAACGCGAAAATACTCCAGGTTTCGGATTTGTTTATTGAGGGCGAGACGACCGTTGAGAAATTTAAAAAGCTTCGTCGTGATCTGGGTTTCCGTAAAGTCGTATACAGCCTGACAAATCAGAAGGCGCAGTACAGGCAGTCATGGCAGTGGAAAAATCCCGGTATTGAAGAGGTGGGTCTGAACAGCAAGGAATTTGCTTCCGCTTCAGCGTTTCCTGATGCCAGGGAACAGGAAAAATATATCCGCTTCAGAGTATTCAAATAACGGGCAATAGCTTTTACACTGAAAGTAATCTTCCGTCAGTTTTCCCTGTTTTGTGCCGACAGAACGGTATGGAGCGTTTCTTTTGAAATTAAACCCCTGTTAAGAAGTATCATCCCCAACAGTCCGCCGTTTTTTTCCTGAATCTCAAGAGCCTCCTCAAGTTCTTCCCTGGAAATGAAGCCGTTGCCGACAAGAATCTCTCCTATTTTAATCCGTTGCAGTTGTTTTTCCATATGTACACCCTGGTTGTTACGCTTCTTGTGACCGGTTTACCTGGCATGGTAATCAAGAAATCTATTGGTGTCATAAATAATGCCGCCGCAAACGCCCTGGGAACTGTAAAGTGAGGAATTATGGCTTATGTCATCATAATCAGCCTGGGCATCTTCTATATGCAAGATGGTGAAGCCATGATCCGAGGCATCGCGCGCCGTTGTTTCAACGCACTGACTGGTGGCAAGCCCGGTAAAAACGAGTGATTGTATCCCCCTGTCTTTGAATATCTGTGCTATCTGTGTCGAGGTAAAGGCGCTGTAGGTTGTTTTGTCTATGATAATGCAGTTTTTATCGTCGGGATCGGGTCTAAACTCGTCAATGATCTCTGCCATTGGGTCGGATGCAAGTGGGTAAATATTATGGAATCCCAGTTGGCGGCCCTTTTCATTTGTTTCCCTGAAAAAGCGGTGCAGGTCTCTCCGTTCTTCATCGGAGCTGCATAATCGCAGGAATACGACGGGACAGGAATTTTCCTGAAAGAACCGGTATAAGCGTTGTATATTGGGGATTACTGTTTCACGGCATCGTGTAAGAATATAATCCATGCTGTCGGGCCATAGATGTGTAAAATAGTGATAATAGGATGATTCCTCCGATAGATAATATTTCTGCATATCGACAATCATCAAGGCCGTATCTGGTGTAAGCACTGGATCCGCTCCGTAATAAGCTGTAAATTATTATATTTTCCGCATCTGCTTCATGATGAAGAAACATGCATGTATAATACCACTAAAAGGATACCATGAAATATAAAATAGTCAATAACAATAATAGGGGATACGCCTCAAATGAATATTTAAAAAGTGAGATGAAAAACAACTTGCTTTACAATTTTATTATTATTCACGATAATATTAAAAGATAAATCGGTATTAAGGTAATTGTGTATTGAGGTTGATGAGATGAATACGATTAATATGATCTCGGCCCTTCTGGCATCCATAATCCTGCTGGGAATGGCCATATTTGTTCTGATAAAAGACTGGAGGGACCAGGTAAACAGGTACTATGTCTTCTATAACCTCATGGCTCTCGGCATTCTTTTCACCATGTTCGTGACCTATGCCTTCCAGGAAACAGTTGATCTTACGCATCTCAATAAAATTACACAGATGTTCACCATCATGTTTTTTGCCAGCTTTTTTACCATGTCTCTCGTGTTTCCCAAGACGGGCAAGGCCTTCCCTTTGTATATTACGCTCTTAACCCTGACTCCTTCAGCGATCATCGGCGCGCTGGTAATGAATACGGACCTGACTATTGCCAGGGCCTATTTCAAAGACGGTATGCTGGTGCGGGAATTCAAAGCTTTTTATACCTGGTATGCAGCTGCTACTTTTCTGTACCTCCTGGCGGGGACGGCGAATTTCATACGCAAGTATTTCCGTACAAAAGTTGAGATTTATCGTCTCCAGATGCGTTACCTTTTTGTGGGTTCATCCTTTGCCCTCATTTTCGCCGCCACCTGTTCCATTATTCTGCCCAGGCTGCTCAATTATTCCAAGCTATATGCTATCGGTCCATCCATTGCTTCGTTTATTGTTACCGCGGCCCTTTTCTATTCGGTAATATCCTACAACCTCATGGAGATAAGGACTGCCATTCATAAAACTGCCATGTACAGTATAATATCGGCCATCATTTTTATTCCGATCTATGCCATTATTGCCTTCTATTACAATGGTTCCTTTTACCTGGACAGGTTGCCGCTTCATATAATTGTGGCCCTTGTCGTTATTATCTTTTTTATCCTCTCCTTTTATGTCCACCCCCAGATCGACCGAATGTTTAAACGCAAGCAGTACCAGTTTGAAAACATTGTGGACACCTTTATCCGCAAGATCGAAGACATTAAGGACCCCAACAGTGTTGTTGAACGGACAATTGATACCCTCTTCAAGAGCCTCTATCTCCGTCGGGCCTTCTATCTCGTCTATAATGAGAAGTCGAGAAAGTACGAGGTTTCACACTACAAGGGCGGTGATTCAGATGGAGCCGTGGAACCCGTGGACAGAAACTCCACGCTTATCCGCTGGTTTGTGAGAAACCAGGAGGTGCTCAATGTGGGACGGATCTATACTGATGATAAGAGCTTTGCCGATATTCGCGACGAGATGATCGATTTTTTTACCGCTAATGATGTAGTCACCATATTGCCCATGTATCATGAGAAACGGGTCATTGGCCTTGTCTGCCTGGGCGCTAAAGACAACCTGGCTGCCTATACTCCCGATGAGCTGGAAAAGCTGGCGACGTTCCAAAAGGAAAGTAACGAAATAATTTCCACAACACTGACATATCAAAAGGCCAGTGAGGAACAGTTTATCGCCAGAACGCTGGACCTCTCGTCTTATATTCTTGCCAAATCAATCCCCGGGGAACTTCCCAATGTGCAGGGAATTAAATTCGGCGCTTTCATGATTCCCCGTTATGCCGAGGGCGTGGATTATTTTGATTTTATTCGTCCTGCCGAGGATGGTATCGGCGTTATTATCACCGATGTTTCCGGTGTGGGGATCAACAGCGCTCTTTATTCCATTCTCCTGCGGTCGGCTTTCCAATCCTGTCTCAATGACGCCCCGTCGACATATTCCGTGACCCAGACCCTTAACAGGGTTGTGTATGAATATTCAAAAGGGAAGGGGGGGCTGGTCACATCCTATTACATGTATTATGATATAAAAACCATGCGACTCATGTATACCAATGCGGGATTCCCCTCCCTTGACCTCTTCAGGGTTGAAAAAAACGATTTCGATTCGCTCGATACGGAAGGAATACCCCTGGGTTATGATATATCCGCCAGCTATGGTTCGGGACGGACAAATATGCTTCGTGGAGATATTGGCATTCTTTATACGCGCTCCCTGGTAAATGCGAAAAATCAGAAGGGTGAAAAGTTTGGTCTGCTGCGTCTTCGCGAGGTCATCAAGGAAAACAGGTCCCGAAAGCCAACGGAGATTGCCAGGGGTATTCACAAGGCGTATGAGAAATTTATGGGTCTCAGCTCTCCCGAGGCGGATATTATGACTCTTGTATTCAAAATTGGATAAAAAAGCCCGTCTGGGTAGAAAGTATATAAAAAAAATTGTCTATTCTTCACCTAATGTAAAATTTTAGATCATGTATATTGACGTTTCTACTTTTTTTGTATAAAATAAAGGTAACGGATGTCCATGTACATGAAGGGAGATTTTTAATCAAGAGGTGGAGGAAGATGTATGGATAATTGCGAAGGATTTAAAAGGGCCTTTATTGAGCGGCGTGAAGAGGTAAATCTTTGCAATTCTATTTTCGGTGAATGCTGGCTTGAAGAACTCCGCGAAATGGACAAACATGAAATTTTGGTGAGAATTTGTGATATTCTGGGACCCTGCCCGTCAAATTTTACAATTGCAGAGAAAATATTTGAAAGCCTGAAATTTGATATTGCAAAATTTGTGCTTCATCATGAATACAGCAGGGAGAATGCAATCCGTTCGAAACTACTCATGTGGCTTGACGGCAAGATTAACCCGGACACTGAGCAAAAGCTGTCGGAATTTTGTAATAAATATCTGAAATAACAGTGGAAAAGAAAAAATTGCTTCTTCATACATGCTGTGCGCCCTGCACTGGTCATGTATATGAGGTGTTGTCGGCAGAGTACTGCGTTACCGCCTTTTTTTTTAATCCAAATATCAGCCCGCGTACTGAATACAACAAACGACTTGATGAATTAAAAAAATATGCCCTGACAAGGAATTTTCCCCTGGAGGAAGGTCCGTATGATATCAGGGGGTGGACTGCCCGCGTGAGGCCCCTGCGGTTTCATGGCGAACGATCAGTGCGGTGCAGGGAGTGCTTCAGGTTCCGGCTTGGGGAAACTTTCAAGAAGGCGGAACAATTGCGGATGGAGGCCGTTGCCACATCACTTTCCATCAGTCCGCATAAGGATGCCGCCGTGATTAACGCTCTTGGCCGGGAGCTGCAGGATCAATATGGTATCGAATTCCATGCCGCCGATTTTAAAAAACAGGATGGATATAAAAAATCCGTAGAAATCTCGCGGCTCCATGGATTCTATCGGCAGGATTACTGCGGCTGTATCTATTCAAAGATGGAGCGGGACAGGGAATCGGCCTGGAGCGCCAGGGTCCGGGCCTTTAGAAGTTCGTTTCAATAAATAGTATGACAGTTTTATGATGCTTTGTAGTTTAGAGACCCGTGTCATCGGGAGCTTATGCATCTGTTGATGACCTGTTCCAGCATGAGGTGCGAAGTGTCATCGGGATACCGCTCGGCATGGATTCTTCCTACGGCAACGCGGGGTTCCGGCCTGAGGCTGCCGCAGTGGACGTAGCTGCTGGCAATATATCCCTTGTTTTTCCAGTTGAAAATAACGGTATGATCGTCATGAATGGTTTCGATGATGCGGATTTTTTCGTTCCCGGGGAATGAATTATCCAGGGCCTGAATCAGGTCTTCAATGGAAACATCACAGGCATTGAACATATCATTCCCCTCCATGAAGCAGAAAGACAGTGTTAATGCGACATAATGCATAGTCTTTTCTTATAGTCAAGAATCTTTTTTGCATTCTTCTCTCGTGAGGGGAAAAATGAATTCCGGACGAATTAGAAAAAATATCATCACGGAAGCGCTGAGAACGCGGAGAATGAAATTGGAATGCCGGCATGACAATTAAAATGCAGTATAAAAGACAAAAAACCTCCGTGACCTCTGTGTCTCCAGCGAACTACGGCGAGTGTGTGGAGATATGTATCAATATTCATTCCCTGCATTCTCTGTAATGATTTGGCCTCTTTTACGAAAAAAAATTCAGATTCCTCCCGCAATAAAAATTAAAAATTCATTAAATGAACCTGTTGAAGCGTATTATAAGCAGGGCACTGCAGGATGAGGGGGATATGGTATTGTGAGACTCAACAGGGAACAGTATGCGGCTTCGCGGGCACGAACCGGTATACAACTGGTCCTGGCCGGTGCGGGTACAGGGAAATCCAAAACATTGATTGAAAAAATCCGGAGCCTCCTGGTTTATACGGATCTGCGGGAGGAGAATCTTCTTGTATTAACCTTCAGCAGGAAGGCCGTGGAGGAGATACGGCAGCGGCTTGTCGGTGAAACGGGTATGAAAGCCGGGTTGGTCACTGTAGAGACTTTCCATTCCTTCTGTTTTATGCTTCTGAAAAAATACAGAGAGGAATTTTTAGCAATATCTGGATATGACGTATTTCCCCGTTTAATCGACGAAGATGAGAGCAGGGATGCGGTGCGGGAGATCGTCAGGAATAATCTGAAGGGCATGAAGGGCCTGCCCGTGGACATTATATGCCGACTCGTGGGATTTTCGCATATCAGCGGTGGGCTTTGGCAGAAACTGGACAGGCTGGGTCTGACAGCGGAACTGGAAAGTATCCGGGAACAGTACGGGGAATATAAAATATGTCGGGGGCTCATCGATTTCAATGACATGGTCCGTCTCTGCATCGGGCTTCTTGAGGGCTGCGGTTCTGTTTTAAACCGGGTGACCCATCGTTATCGATACATTTTAGTCGATGAATTTCAGGATACATCCAGGGATCAGTTCAGGTTTCTTGAACTTCTGGTAGGGGATGGGAAAAACAGCCTTTTTGTCGTGGGCGATGACTGGCAGGCCATCTATGGTTTCAGAGATGCCTGCGTTGAATATATCGTGAACATGCGGGATTATTTTGGCGATGTCACGGTGCATGCACTCAATAAAAACTATCGTTCAAAAAAGGAGATTGTGAAGCTGTCCAATACATTCATCGGAAATAATAAAAACAGGACGGATAAGAAACCCGTTTCCTGCCGCGGAAAGGGGGGGCGCATTGTTCATCGACGGGTTTCGGGTTTTGATAATGAGGCTGCGGTTATTTCTGAAATTCTTGCGGACTGTGAACCGGGCGATGCGGCCGTCCTGTATCGGAACAATTGGCAGGGAGAATTCCTTCGAAAGAATATCCACTGTGACAGGAAAAATCTGGATGTCCGGTTTCTTACCATGCATGCTTCCAAAGGGCTTGAATTTAAAACTGTTATAATAGCAGGCATTGCCGATGCCATCATTCCCGATAAATCAGCATACCTGGAAGAGGAAAGGAGGCTTTTCTACGTGGCACTCACCAGGGCCCGGGACCATCTGTATCTCATTTCCCATGCGGGAATCCGGGGAGAGCTGCCCAGGTTCTGCCGGGAGCTGAAACTGAGGGAATAAAAACCACGACAGCCGGGGTTTTTTGGTTAAAAAAAAATAACCCGAGGGCTAAATTAAATATTGACATTATTGCCTTCCGATATGAAAAGTAAATCAGTCTAATATTTAAAGGGAGAGTGCCATGGGAGTTGATAAAGCTATACTTGATTTTATAAGGGAATACCATGTTCTTTGTGAGAATACCATTTGGATTGCCGTTTTGATCGCAGGCTTTGTTGCGATTTCAGGATGCATCAGGTTCGGCATTGCCGTCTACAGACGGGCAAAGGGGATATATCCTCCCGCAGCCAGCCAGATGGAAGAACATTGAAAACTGTTTCTTCGGAACGGTTTTTTTAAGGCTAACAATAGTGATAGGTATTTGCAGAATCATATCGCGTAAATACTTATCACTATACATAGTACCACTCTTTTTTGCCATCCTCTGCTTCTTCTGTCCCTATTCCAGCGCTGAAAAAGATTTCTACGGTTCCATCGATATTGAGCAGTATGTAACAGGTAGATTCGATCCGTCCCAAAACAAGGCTTTTATATCTTTGAAAGAAGCAGGTGTTCCCTGTGACGAGAAACAGCATTTTCTCAGGAAGGACGCTGCTGCTGCGCTGAAGGAAATGCTGGAACGATTTCACCGGGAAAATCCCGGTGTCGGGATATTTGTGAGAAGTTCCACCAGAACCTTTCAGGATCAGCGAAAAATATGGAATGATAAATGGGATGGAACGGTCCTGGTAAACGGTGTCAATCTCCGTAAATCAATCGCGGACCCGGGGAAGAGGGCCCGGGAGATATTGCGCTATTCATCCATGCCCGGGACGTCGAGGCATCACTGGGGGACTGATGTGGATTTTAACAGCCTGGCTAACAGCTATTTCGGGAAGGGGAAGGGGAAAGTGATCTTTGACTGGCTCTGTGCCCATGGGGCTGAATATGGTTTTTGCCGGCCCTATACCGAGGGAAGACAAAGCGGCTATAATGAAGAAAAATGGCACTGGTCCTATAGTCCGGCAGCGAAAATATTTCTTGCCGACTGGAATAAGTTTGTGAGCGGAAAAGCCGGCACTGATGCCGGTGCACAGTTTCACGGTGCAAGGGAAGCCTGGCCTCTCGCTTCCCTGTATGTAAACAGCATCAACGAGGATTGCCGGTGAAAGTACTACTGGCATATCTTTGCGATTATGATGACAGGGACGATTATTACCTGTCGCTGCTTCCCTACGGCATCACGTCCATGGCTGCCTGGCTGGAGAAAAAGGGGTTCGATATAACATTGGCAAATTTCAGCCGTGAGGGGCACCGCGGCGCCCTTGCGTATATCGAGAAAGAAAAGCCCCACGTGGTGGGACTTTCCATCTTTTCATTTAACAGAACCGAGTCCCTTAAGCTGATAAAGAAGATTAAGGAGAGGCATCATAATATTAAAATCATAGCGGGCGGTCCTCATGCCACCTTTCTGGCCCGTGAAATCATTGACCGGTATCCCCAGATCGATCATATAATTCAGGGTGAGGCGGAACATGCCATAGCCGGGCTGCTCGATGATATGGAGAATGGCAGGAGCGCCGAAAAAATAATCAGCGGACAAAGAATAACGGACCTGGACAGCCTGCCTTATCCGTCGGCTTTTGCAGGAAGGTCCATGGGCATTAACCATAATGAGCAGTATAAATTTATCGTTACTTCCAGGGGATGCCCGAGCAACTGCACATTTTGTTCGTCACCTTCGTTCTGGTCCCGGAGGACCGCTTTTCGCAGTCCCGAAAATATTTTTAACGAGATAGTGCATATACACCGGAAATATGGCGTCATTTATTTTTCCATCCGTGACGACAATTTTACCATGAAAAAAGACCGTGTCATGAAACTAACCAGGATGATCCGCGAAAGCGGTCTCTACATCATGTGGAACTGTCAGGCCCGTGTCGATACCATCGATGAAGACATGCTCCGGGAGATGAAACTGGCCGGGCTCGAGCATATCCAGTACGGCGTTGAATCGGGATCAGAATCAGTCCTGGCCCGATATAACAAGGATATCAGCATTGATGATATTGTCAATGCTGCCGGGGCGACCAGGAAGGCGGGAGTATATCTGTCCATATATCTCATGACGGGCATGCTGGGTGAAACCGGGGCGGATGTAAAGAAGACAATACAGCTCATTAAAAAAATACTTCCCGGCGACGGCATCGTATCGCCCGTTGCCTACTATCCCGGTACCGCCATGTATGAAGAGATGAAGGCAAAGGGACTCGTTTCCGACGACATCTGGTTCAAGTCCCACGAGAGCGGTATATTTGTCAGAAACGATCCTGCAGTTCATGAATGGATGAACAGGCTGCTGAACGAGCTGGGGAAAATAAGAAGACATTCCTGGTACCGGGAAAAGGACTTCAGGGAACACCGCAGCTACATGGGAGAAGACTGCTGGGTTACCGACATGCTGGAAGGTGATTTTTATCTCCACGAAGAGAAGCTTTCCGAAGCGGAACAATGCTATGCCAGGGTAACGGAAAAATATCCACGCAATGTCTGGGGTCATCTCCGCATGGGCAAGGTTCATTTTTTCAAGGAGGAATTTACGGTCTCGGAAAAATATTTCCGGACTGCCGCGGAAATTGTTCCGGCCTATTACGGGGCATGGCTGAAGCAGGCGGAAGCTCTCCTGGTGCAGGGAAAAAGGGGCGAGGCAAGGTCTGCTGCCGAAAGAGCTTTCTCTCTGAACCGGTACGACGCGAGAATACGGAATGTTAAAAATCTGCTTCACCATTGATACATTCGATGGAGGGGAATGAGTCATTTGACGATAATTACAGTAGGGGGATTCCGGCGCTATATCCCCGGCTATTTTAGTCTGTAACAAAAGGGCCGGAAGAGAATACATACGTGAACCTCTGAAAATCAGATTTCAGGGGTATCCGTGTAAGAACATTAATTATTAAAAGGATATCTGTGAGTATGACGATAGAAATAAGAACATGCATTCAGAACGGCTGTTCCGTCTCTTATAGAACAAATGCCGGCAGGGATACCCGTGCTCTTTTCTTTGTCCATGGCCTGGGAGCCGATTCAAGATTTTATTATAAACAGCTGAAATATTTCAGCCAGTATTATCGTGTCATAGCCATCGATCTTCCCGGTCATGGCCTCTCCCCCTGTGATCATGTGCCCACTCTTGAGGATTATTCAAGGGCCCTTACGGGCGTCATAGAAATGGAGGAAATCGAATCTCTGGTACTCATAGGACACTCCATGGGGGGGAGCATTTGTCTCGATCTTTTTTCGAGGCGGACCGTTCCCATCGATGCCATGGTTCTCATCTCAACCGGCGCCAGTCTTTCCATGGTGGAGTCTTTTTTAGATGTAAGTAAAAATGACTTCATGACTTTTTACAATAATCTTCTTAAGCAGGTTTTCAGTAAAAAAGGTGGGCTGATGACGAGGATGGCTGATAAATGTGCAACGGCACTGAACCGGGAGGTTTTCAGCAACAATCTGGCCATATGCCGGGGTATTGATCATTCCGGTATTCTCCATACCGTGGATATTCCCGTTTTGGTCATGGGGAATAAGAATGATACGCTGGTACCTATCGAGACTTCCGCTGCTCTTGCCAGGGGAATCAGGGATGCGGAATTTGCCGAGTTCGACAGTGAAGGGCACATCCCATTTTTCGAAAATCCCGATATGTTCAACGATATTCTACTGAAATTTCTTAATGAGCGGTTCAAAATGGCCAGTATTTCCCCCGAGGTTTCTGAAATACTTGACAAATAGTAATCCGTTTGAAATTCTTCCACTTTATTTGTTGATATCATTAAAACTTGTTTCTTTTATTTTTCAACTGTATACTTGATTCAAGTATATAAATATCATTATTTTAACGGGCATTTATCCATCCCCGTCATACCTACGGGGCAAGTGTTTATTGTCCGGGCCCACAAATAATGCCTTGAATTATTTACAGCCTTACGGGATAATCAGGCATCGCATAATAAAAATTTAAAAAAATATTACAATAATATAATAATATTATACGGAGGAAAAAATGAGCATTAAAGTAGGGATTAATGGTTTTGGAAGGATCGGCAGAAATGTATTGAGAAAAATTGTTTCCGATCAGAAAAATTTCGCAGATGTTGAGATAGTCAGTATTAACGACCTGACGGATGCGAAAACTCTTGCTCATTTATTGAAGTACGATTCGGTTTTCGGGATTTTTGAGGGTGAAGTATCCCATACTGAAGATTCGATTGTAGTTAATGGTAAAAAAATCAAGGTTCATTCTGAAAAAGACCCCCGCCAGATTCCCTGGAAGTCCGAGGGAGTGGATGTGGTTGTGGAGTCCACGGGCCAATTCACCAGCAAGGAAAAGGCCGTATATCACATTGAAGCGGGAGCAAAGAAGGTTATCATTTCAGCGCCGGCAAAGAATGAAGATATTACCATCGTACTTGGTGTTAACGAAGATAAATATAATAAAGACGAACATCATATCATATCGAATGCTTCCTGTACAACGAACTGTCTTGCCCCCGTGGCCAAGGTTCTTAATGATGAATTCGGCATTGTGCATGGCATGATGACCACTATCCACTCGTATACCAATGATCAGCGGATTCTGGATCTTCCCCACAAGGACCTGAGAAGGGCCAGGGCTGCTGCAATGTCCATGATTCCCACGACAACAGGTGCTGCAAAGGCCGTGGCTCTTGTTATTCCGGAACTGAAGGGTAAACTGGATGGAGGCGCTATCCGCGTACCGACACCCGACGTTTCAGTCGTGGATTTCGTCTGTACGGTGAAAAAGGATGTGACGGCCGAGAGCGTCAACGCAGCCCTTAAGAATGCAGCAAACGGCAAGATGAAAGGCATTCTTGAATTCTGTGAACTGGAACTGGTTTCCATAGATTTTGTGAAGAATTCACATTCATCGATTGTGGATGCCCTTTCGACAAAAGTTATGGAAAACCGGATGGTGAAAGTTATAAGCTGGTATGACAATGAGTGGGGATATTCCGTAAGGGTAGCGGACCTCATCAAGTTTATCATGCAATAGAATCGGAATACGGGGAAGTGACATGGGAAGAAGAGAGATATTTGCCGGGAACTGGAAGATGTACAAGACGTATCTGGAAGCGGAAAAGCTGGTAAAAGAGCTTATTTCGGGACTGGGCTCTACGGGAAAGAAAGAAGTTATTATCTTTCCTCCAGCTCCATTTGCACGTCATTGTGCCGACATGTGTAAAGGCACGGCCATTGATGTGGGCATGCAGAATATGTATTTCGAGGACGAGGGGGCCTTTACCGGTGAAGTTTCTCCCGCCATGGTGAAAGACGCGGGCTGCCGGTATATACTCATAGGGCATTCGGAGCGGCGCCACGTTTTCGGTGAAACCGACGGCGATGTCAATAAAAAGGTCAAGGCTGCTTTCAAACACGGCCTGGAACCGGTTATCTGTGTCGGTGAGCTGCTGGAAGAAAGGGAAAAAAGCATAACAGATGCGGTTCTCAAAAGGCAGATTGAAGGGGCGCTGAAAGATATAACAGCAGCCCAGATGGAGAAGGTGGTGATTGCCTATGAACCTGTCTGGGCCATCGGTACCGGCAAGGTAGCCACACCGGAAATTGCTGAAGAGGCTCATGCCAAGATAAGGGACCTTCTGAAGGATATTTATGGAACCAAAATCGCCGATTCGGTGTCCATATTATATGGAGGTTCGGTGAAACCGGACAATATCAAGGGTCTTTTCTCCAGGGAAAATATCGATGGCGTTCTCGTGGGAGGCGCAAGCCTGAAATCTGATTCTTTTCTTGACATTGTACATGTTTAAACGACATTGGTATAGTATTGAACTGTATCTGAGGAATAATTAATATTGTGTATGACGGCAGCACATGCCGTTATAATTATGAGGAAATTCTATGGGAATTTTAATTTCTGTCTCCACTGTTCTTTTTGTGATACTGTGTGTTATCCTGGTCATTATTATTCTTCTTCAGGCCGATAAAAGCGCCGGAATGGGGATACTGGGCGGATCAAGCCAGTCGGCCTTCGGCAGTTCTACAGCCGATGTCATCACGAAGATAACGGCTGTTATGATCGGCCTCTTCATGCTGGGATCGCTGGGTCTGGCGGTTTTCGAATCGAGTAAAACCACTTCTCTTGAGAAGAAGGTACTTTCCGTCGATGAGTCTGCTCCATCCGGAGTTGTCCAGAAGGAACCGGTTAAGGATGCCCCACAACAGCCCGATGAAAAGCCGTCGGGAAATAAATAATATCCTGCATTAATCCAGGATTTAAAGCGTTTCTTGCAAGCAGGGGTTCTTTATGGCACGATCTGTATTTGTAGATGAAAAGGAATGTACGGGGTGTGAGCTCTGTATTGATATGTTGCCTGTGGTTTTTAAAATGAATAGCAATGGTGTAAGCGTTGCGCAGGATAGCTCAATGGCGTCGGAGAGTGAGATTCAGGATGTCATTGACAACTGTCCTGCTGAGTGCATACATTGGAAATAAATATTGACGAGGTAAATTGTTATGCTTAAGGACTATATTTTTACATCGGAATCGGTATCCGAGGGACATCCCGATAAGGTCTGTGACCAGATATCCGATGCGATTCTTGATGAGCATCTGAAGGGAGATAAATATTCCCGGGTTGCACTCGAAACGCTGGCAACAACTGATTTGATAGTTCTTTCCGGAGAAATAACCTCTCAGCAGAGTGTCGATTATGAAAAAATCGCCCGCATGGTGGCGGCAGACATAGGGTATACCGATCCTGACATCGGTTTTGATGCGTCAACATGCGCGGTAAAGATTCACGTGCACGCTCAGTCACCCGATATTTCCCAGGGTGTAACGGAAGGGCAGGGACTGTTTACAGAACAGGGCGCCGGTGATCAGGGGATGATGTTCGGTTATGCCGTTGCTGAAACTCCGGAACTCATGCCGATGCCTATTCTGCTGGCTCATAAACTGGTTAAACGTCTCGCCGATGTTCGCCGTTCGGGGGAATTGACATTTATCAGGCCTGATTCCAAGTCCCAGGTCACCATTGAATATGTCGATGGCAAACCGAAAAGGGTTGATGCAGTTGTTATATCCACACAGCATGCTCCTGATGTGGACCTGAAGACCATATCCGAAGGCGTAATTGAGACCACGGTGAAAAAAGTTATTCCAGCAGAGTACCTTGATAAAAACACAAAATTTTATATAAATCCCACGGGCAGATTTGTCGTGGGCGGCCCTCACGGTGATACGGGTCTGACAGGGCGGAAGATAATCGTTGATACCTACGGCGGCATGGGACGCCATGGCGGCGGAGCATTTTCAGGTAAAGATCCCTCCAAGGTGGACCGCTCTGCGGCCTATATGGCCCGCTATATCGCCAAAAATATTGTCGCTGCCGGGCTTGCTTTCCGCTGCGAGGTGCAGCTTGCTTATGCCATAGGAGTTCCTGATCCCGTTTCTGTCATGGTAGACACTTTTGGAACCGGTATCATTTCAGAAGAAAAAATCGCCGAGAGAGTGCGCGCTGTCTTTGACATGAAGCCATCGGGAATCATGAAAACGCTGGATCTGCACAGGCCGATTTACAGGGCTACCACCAATTACGGGCATTTTGGCAGGGAGGATGCCGGATTCTTCTGGGAAAAAACCGATAAGGCTGCTTTGCTGAAATAAAGTAACTATTAAAACCTGATTTATTGAGGTTCTCTTAATCACTCAATCAATCTAAGGTTCTTTTTGTAAGATTGAAGGTTTTCAATTTTTAAGTAATGAAGGCTGTAATTCCGATACTATGTATATATATCATTGAGGAATTCAGGCAATGAAAGAAACAAAATTGAAAACCTTCGGTTACAACTGCCCCTGCGGATACCAGGTCCGGGTATATATCGACTGTGGTATTCCGCAGGAACAATATACATGCAGAAAGTGCGGTGCCAGGGTTAAACGAATGGAAATTTAAAAACCTGCCATTTTTTCATCTCACTTTGCTGCACACTTCGTTTTGAAAAATGAGATGAATCATGAATTTTGTATCAATTAAAAAGAGAGCCAGCCTGTTTTTTTTCTTTCTGGCCATCATCATCCCCTGTTCTGTTTTTTCGCAGGACACCGTCACCGGCGCCGAATTGCCTGTGACAGATGCACCGCTTGCTGAAAATGAGATATCCCCGCAGGAAAAAAATAACGGAAAGAATATCAATATTGATGCTGAATTGATGTATGGGCAGTATAATAATATTCTGTCCACACTGAGTCTCATCCAGAGTACCGACAGTTTTACCTATCAGCTCAACACCGATTTCACCAGGTCGAATGATTTTGGCTATGATAATTCATCTTTTTATGAAAGCGAGGTGGGCTTTTCCGGCAAAGGTCAAATCACTAAAAACTGGTCGATCATACCGCAGCTCGATATATATAATGAATCTCATGGCATGTTCGGCAACAGTTTCTATAACCGGGAAGAGAAGGACAAGATCGTTCTGCTTTTAAAAAATGAATATAAACCCACGCCCTCACGCTGGCAGGTCAATTTCGGCGGAGGCCAGTATGTTCACCGACTTATGGGAGCAGATCCATACGACATGAGCTTCTACAAGCTGAACGAGGAAATTGAATGGGAGTATGTCTGGTCGTCATCGTATCAATGGTCCTTCCGGCATTATTCGAGCCATTATTTTTATAAGAATACTACCAATGATGACTACCATGTGGGTAATGAGATTCTGGGAAGTTTCAAAATCATGGAATATATAAAAATCAGCGCCGGTGGCATTATGGACTGGAATCGTGATGCCGGCTTCTTTCCTTCGGGAAAAGCCCAGATTGCCAGCGTGGGTCTGAAATATTTCATTCTGGAAGGAGCCTATATATATGATCTGGTTCCTTTTATGCCCGAAGATTTATATTTTGACCAGAAATTTATTTATCCTAACAATAATCTTCCTCCGGGGAAAGTGCATAAGGGCGACGTGAAGGGAAGTTTCGAGCTGTCGAAAAAAAGCAAGTCAGATATTTACATTAAAAAGATAAAAATTAAATGCCGCGGTTTATTTGAGGATAATAATAATTTTTATAATTACAACTTTGGTCTTTTGCCCGGGAATGTATTGAGTGCCGAAACAGTTCATGCCCATTCTCTCGGCATGGAAAATGAAGCCGCGATAGATGTTGCCATGTTCGCCTACGAAGTGGGTTTTCTGTTCAGCTACCGGTTTGACAGATATTACGCCGATGACAATATTACATATCGTCCGGAACACCGGTTTAACGGTGGTGTTACTTTCACCTCGGAGAAATGGGCGCTTGAATGGTCTAATGAATATAACAGTTCCATGTATGTGTATCCCGGTTCAAGTGAAAAACTCGGGGATTTTATTGTAGGGATGCTTGAGCTGCGGATTCAAATGGTCGATTCCCTGTTCTTTAATATCAAGCTGAACAATCTCTATAACATGAATTACTGTTATATTCCCGGATATGCGGAACCGGGGTTCACCGTTCTGGCGGGTCTGCGCATAATCATTTAATGCGATAAGGCACTACGAGGAGATTCTTGAGAGGCCTGGAATTTTCTGCAAGGGCGGAATATCCGTGAATGTATTGTAACATAATCCCGTTTCAGTATACAAATTGTGAAAGCTGTTAAAAAGAGATATGCAGATCATTTTATTTGTTGGCGTTTTTTACCGCTTTCAGGGTTCATGTGTGTAGTACAAATCAATTATTACCGGTGTATAAACTATGACAGGCAAATTCTTCATATCAATTTTTGATTCCATTCCTGTATGGGTAATGCTGCTGCCGATCTTTATATGCTCCGTTACGGTGCTGGCCGTTTTTGTGGAGAGGATGATATTCTACCGGAGGATCAATATAGATTACCGCCTCCTGATCAGTTCACTCGGCGCAAAAATAGAGGCTGACCGGTTCGATGAGGCGAAGCGTTTGTACGAGGGCTATTCGGGACCCCTGGTTGTAATGATCAGGGAAATAGTCGAGAACTGGAAGGAGCCCGGCGATTTTGAAATGCGCATACGCGATATGGCGGAAAGGGCGATCCGCTCCATTGAAAAATACGGTAGTGTGGTGGCAACAATAGCCACCGTGTCTCCCATGTTCGGGCTGTTGGGGACTGTTACGGGTATGATGAAATCCTTCAGCGGTCTGGCCAGCATGGGGCCTTCGGCACATGACCTGCTTGCCATGGGAATCACCGAAGCGCTGGTGACAACGGCTCTTGGCCTTCTGGTGGCCATCCCGTCGCTTATGTTTTATAATTTTCTGGTCGGCCGCATTGAAATTTATATACGGGAAGTAGAATACATCGGCAACAGCTTCATTGGTATGCGGTCATAACGGGTCTGTCGGGAATGCATGGTTTGGAAAAAATATCATGACATTGAAATTTAAAAGCAGGCTACAGCACAGGGCACTTATTGATATCACCTCCCTGATTGACCTGGTGTTTCTCCTGGTTGCTTTTTTCATGGTCACTTCCAGTCTCGGGTCGGAATCTTCCATTACGGTACATCTTCCCAAGGCGGAACAGACGGCCCAGTATAAGGGCGGCGATATAGTGGTTTCCATAAATGAGAGAAATGAAATTTTTATAAATGATGTTCTCTATACGAAAGAAACCATAGTAGAAGAATTAAAGAGACTCAAAACTTCCAACAGTGATTTGTCAGTAGTAATTCGCGGTGACAGAAAGGCGGATTATGAAATGATAGTCACCATTATGGACAGACTTAATCAGGCGGGAATCCCGAAGTTTACCATTGCCACAACAGATTAATCCCGGGTCTTTCCGGGAAGGTATTTGTGGTGACAATAAATACCGAATATCATTATAATTCCTTGACATGAAAGAACTTATAATGATAAGAGTCGTGGGGCTGACAAACCGCATCGTCCGGTCCTGCACGGAAATTATGAACAATGAAAAATAGAATGCTGAAACGGTAATATATGAAACTATACATCTCGTTAACGCTCACCGCTCTCCTTGCTGTCCTGGCTATTACCGGAGTGTCCTCCCAGCCGTCGAAATACGAGGGCAAGATCGTCAGGAAAATTGATTTCGTAGGACTGAAATCCGTAAGTCCCGAAGACCTGCTGTACATAATGAGGACGTCGGCGGGATATCCCCTTAAATCAGCCGAGGTGCGCAAGGATATAAAGGATATTTTCGATAAAGGAAAATTTGAAAAGGTCGACGTGGAGATCGAGGAGTTTCAGGACGGTGTCCAGCTTCGTTTTATCTGCAAGGAAAGGCCCCGGATTGCATCCATTGAATTCAGAGGGCTCGATGAATTTGTTGAAACCGATCTCAAGGAAACGATTCTTTTGAAGGAAGGCGAAGTATACCGCAAGGACTACCTGGAGAAGAGCGTAGCCCTGCTCAAGGAGAAGTATGACGGTGAGGGACTCTTCAATGCGCACATAACATACAAAGTCCTGCCGGTGAAGGATGAAGATGATGTCAATGTGCAGATCATAATCGATGAAGGGGAGCAGATCAAGGTTCAGAAAATATCCATTCTGGGAACCGATAAGCTTTATTCCGAGGAAGTTCAGGATCTGATGGAGACAAAGGAAGAGGGGCTTATCCGCGACGGGGCGTTTAAAAAAGAAATCTATGACCAGGACAAGGCCAAGATCGTCGGCTTCTACAGGGAGAAGGGTTATCTGGACGCACAGATTCTTGAAGACAGTGTTGACTATGAATGGGAAGACCCGGAGAAAAAAGAAACCCGTGTTATCTATATCGTGATAAAAATCAGTGAGGGTGAAAAGTATTATTTCGACAAATCAACAGTGACCATTAGCGGTGAGAAGGAGAAAACAATCTTTACGCCCGAGGAAATTTCCAAAGACTTTGAGCTGAAGGAAAACGGCGAGGTTTTCAACGACACCAAGTTCCAGATGGACCGCCAGATGATAAGTTTCAAGTATGCGTCAAAAGGCTATATATTCGCCCGTGTCATTCCCAAGCGGTCTATAACTGAAAAAGAGGTCGATGTCGAGGGTAAAAAAGAAAAGCGAAAGTATGTGACCATAGATTATGTTGTTACCGAGGGAACCCAGGCCTACGTGGAATCCATTATTATTAAAGGGAACAAGAAGACCAAAGAGAAGGTCATTCGACGGGAACTGGTTATAAAAGAAGGAGAGCTCTTTAATTCAGCAAAAATGCAGGTCTCGCGAGAGAAGGTCTATAACCTGGGATATTTCAAACAGGTTGACTTCGATGTACGGCCCGGCAGCAGGGAAGGTTACATGAACCTTGTCGTGGATGTGGAAGAGCAGCCTTCAGGAACCATCTCCCTGGGCGGCGGTTACGGGACACAGTCCGGTTTTTCCATCTTCTCCGATATCACGGAAAACAACTTCCTGGGCAACGGTCAGCGTGTGGGAGTTAAGTTTGAATATGGCCCGCGCCGCTCATCCATCACGCTCTCCTTTACGGAACCGTGGCTCATGGACTATCCGGTAGCATTTTCCACATCCATATTCTATTATCTATATACCATTGAAACATCGTCCATGTTTAGTAATACGAATCAGACGGCCGAATATCAGAAACAGGCCTTCGGCTATTCCCTGGGACTCAGCTACCGCTTCATGTATTACTATGTGATCGGTACCAACTGGTCCCATGCCTTCAAGAGCTATCTCAATCCTACGGGCAATGCCAGTGACGAAATATTTATAGCTGCGGCGGATAGAATTCAGGAAAAACGATCACAATCATTCTATGCCTTCCGGGATTCCAAGGACAACTACCTGAACCCCACCTCGGGTTCCCGTGTGGGAATGTCCATAGAACTGACGGGCGGCGCCATTTACGGCGGCCAGGACCATTACGTCCGTTTTGATCCCGAGCTCTATCTCTATTATTCACCTTTTCATCTCCCTTTTCTGAAGTCGCACCCCTGTGTTTTTGAGTTCCGTGCAAATGGATCCTTTATTGTACGGCCGCTGGGCAATCCACACCAAAACTATGAGACCAACCAGTGGCTTGAGGCCGAGGATCGACTCACCATCGGCGGTCCCGAAACCCTTCGAGGCTGGGACTACTATGATTTTGCATTTCCCGATTCATGGGCCTATAATGGACTGTATCACCGCATCCTCTACGGCGTGGAGTTCCGTGTGCCGATCCATCCCCAGATGCTCTGGCTGGTCCTTTTCTTTGACGCCGGTTCGCTCTGGACTGATACCTTCTGGGAAAAACAGCTTACGGAAGGCAGCGATGCGCAGACTACCATTCAAACTGATAAAGATAATGGTGATCTGTATGCCATTAACCAGATTTTCAGCAGCAGGGTGAACCTGCTTCAGTATTTCAAGTATTCCTATGGCTTCGGTTTCCGGATACAGATTCCCATGATGCCTCTGCGATTCTGGTTCGGCAAGAAGTTCATCTATGACGGTTCATCCTTCAGGAACGTGGGGGACCTGACCTTTCAATTCCAGATTGGGGATATGCGCTTCTGATGAAAAGCACTGCCCTGTTATCACTGGCGGCAGCGGCTGTCATGGCAGTATCCTGTTCATCCTTGAGGCCCGAACAGAAGGGGCCGAAAGAAACGGTAACTATCCGGTACATGAACCTGGGCTCCGTGTATGAAATCCTCCGAAACCGCTCTGAAACGGCCGCCTCGCTGAAGAAGGAAAGGGAACAGCTGCAGAGCCGGATGCGGGAGATAGAGGAAAAACTCCTCTCGGGGGAAGGCGACAGGAAAAAGCTCATGCAGGATCTGCAGTCACTGCGGGACGGGAGCGGGCGTCTGGATAAAAAGGAACAGGCATTCAAGGAAGAAATCCTGAAGAAGATAAGCACGGCAGTGGAAGTCGTGGCAAAGGAAATCGGCGCCGATTTTGTCCTCAATATGGGCGATGAGGTTTTATATTCGCAGAAAAAATATGATATCACCGAGGAAGTTATTCGCGAAGTTATGCGCCAGGAGCAGAGGAGGGATCCCGTTGTCCGGTAATCATGTATTCATCCGGAAAAGGGAGGAGAAGGTGATTATGAAAATAAGGCTACTTCTCTGCATTACATTCATGTTTCTGTTTGTCCTCACGGGCTGCTTTTCAAGCAGGGAAAGGGCCGTGGAAAACGCCTTTAAAAATTATTCAGGCAAGTGGCTCATTTATGTCAGTAAGAGAGATTACACTCTCACGGTATATGACCGGAATATAAAACAAATCGCAATATACAGCATATCCTACGGCGAGAACCCCGACAGGGGGGCCAAGCTTCACGAGGGAGACAACCGGACTCCGGAAGGCCTGTATTTCGTCCATGAGATTCTGAGCATGGATGCCGACAGAAATTCCGATGCGTATAGAAAGTTAAAAACCATGAATGCTGCTTTTTTTCGGGCCAGGGACGGGCATCACCAGTTCGGGAAACCGCGCGTGGATCTTGGAGACAATGCCTACGGTCCTCGTTTCTACGGCTTGAGCTATCCTAATGAGGATGATAAAAAGCGATACCGGGATATGCTTGAAAAGAAAGGGATTCCTGAAAAAAATGGGAAAGTCTCCGGCATCGGTTTTGGTATCGCTATCCATGGGAACAATGATCCCGATTCAATAGGCCATCTCGCGTCGAGCGGATGTGTCAGGATGTTCAACAATGACGTAGTTGAGCTGGAACAGTACGTGCAGATCTCCACACCGGTCATAATTGCCGTTGATTGAAAATTTCACACTTTAAAAGGTTGACATTAATATTGTAAGTATTGCATATTGTCTTTGATTTTTTTTAAATTGGGAGGAAAACCTTGTTACAATTATCTGGAATTGCTTATGCTATGGGGCCTGCACAGTCAGGCGGCGCTCAGGGAGCCGGCGGATCGGGATGGCTTACGATCGTTCCCTTCGTTTTAATGTTTGTGATCTTCTATTTTCTTTTAATCCGTCCTCAGCAGAAAAAAGAGAAAGAGCGAAAAGATATGATCTCTTCCATTCAGAAGGGCGATAAAGTGCTGACAGCCGGCGGTATTTACGGTGTTGTCTCCAGTTTTAAGGATGATGATACGGTGATACTGAAAATTGCCGATGGGGCAAAGGCTGAATTTACGAGAAACAGTATTACGGCAAAAATATCCTGATCAATGCGTATGAAGAAACATCGTATAATACTATTTATTCTTTTGGCTGCTGCTTTTATTTTTACGACGGCGGTTATCCGGGCGCAGGATGTTGATGCGCCGGCGGGAAGCACCGATGTGAATAAAATCGATGGTTCCCGTGATGTTATTACCGATGATGCTGTCGTGAATGAGCCTGACACCGGGCGGAAAGTCGAAGAAAAGTCCATTGAAGTGGTAAAGCCCGCTGTCAAAACAAAGAAAGAGGGCAATAAAACCGCCGGCACAGCGGAGATGAAAAAAACCGTCATCCCGAAAAAAGACCAGGAGCCGGCCGGTAACCCGGGATTTAATATTTCCGAATCCCTGCTTCCTGTACAGGAAGGGGATTTTAAGTATGTGCGCATTCCCGATATCGGCATCACCATGAAGCGAGGCGCTGCTGTCGAGGATGTCATTGTAAAAATGCCCGAGGAAACCCCCGGATCATCCGCTGATGACGGTGAGAAGCAGAAGGGACTTTTCGGTTTTTCCGGGAAGACCACTGATACGGTTGTCAGGGTAGCTCTCGTACTTCTTATTCTGTTTATCTTCATACTGTACCGCATGCGTTCAAAGGGCTCTTCAAGAAGTGTGATGAGAACTTTTCCTAAAAACAGGCTATGATATAATTAGAGGAAATCAATGACAAGAGGAATGATATATAAGCTTATCTGGATATTGGTACTGGTTGCATTATCAGTCATACTCATTCTGCCCACGGTAGGCGAGAAGGATATGGAGGTGCTGCTCAACAAGGACATAACCGTAGAGCAGAAAGATGCAGTTAAAAAGATATTTGCCGGTGATAAATTTACCATAAAAGATAATGGTACCTCTCTTATCGTATCGGGCAGGTCACTCACCGATGCCTTCATGAACAAGGTGAGAATTCTAGATGGCGTTACCGAGGCCCGTCTTCTCAAGCACTGGGTCGAAGAAAAGCTCATGGCGAAAAAGATCAACCTGGGTCTTGACCTCCAGGGCGGGATGCACCTGGTTCTCAGGGCCGATTTTTCCGGCATCGAGGCAAAACTGGGACGAACTCTGGAAGAAAAAGATAAAATTGAAATAACCCAACAGGCCCTGGAACTGCTGCGGAACAGGATAGACAAGTTCGGTGTTTCCGAACCGTCCATCAGGCCCAGCGGTGCTGAGGCAATAGAAATACAGCTTCCCGGTGTTAAAGATCCCCGGGCAGTAAAAAAAGCAATTGGAACCACGGGAAGTCTCGAATACCGCCTGGTGGACGAAAAATATTCCCGCTCTTCAGCAGAATGGATCAAAAATAATTATAAAGCAAAAGAACTGCCCCAGGAATGGGGAGGACAGAAACAGCTTCTTGATGAAGCGGCAAAAGCCATTGGACTTCCCGATACGCTGGAGCTCATGTTTTATTTTGAAAGAGATAAAGACAGCAAAAAGATTTTTCCCGTATATCCCATGGCCCTGGAAAAGAAAATTGCCGTGGCCGGTACTGACATAAAAGAAGCCACGGTTGACAGAGATGAATATGGACGGATTGTTGTTCAGTTCAAGACGACCGCTGAGGGAGCCGCCAAGTTTGCCAACGTCACCCGTGAAGAGAATCGCGACAAACGGCTTGCCATTATACTCGATAATAATATTAGAAACGCGCCTCATATCAATGAGCAGATAACCACGGGAAGCGGCCATATCAGCGGTGGTTTCTCTCATGAGGAAGCTCAGACCCTGGCCAGGATCATCAAGGAAGGCGCTCTTCCTGTCACCTTGCAGATTATCGAAGAACGTACCGTGGGTCCCTCTCTGGGGCAGGACTCTATCGAATCGGGGATTAAGGCCATGATCATAGGTATGGCAGGGGTTATTCTGTTCATGATCGTCTATTATAAAATGGGCGGTCTCATTTCAGCCATAGGCCTTATTTTAAACATGATATTTATGTTGGCCCTGCTTTCACTCCTGGGATTTACCCTGACTCTTCCAGGTATTGCCGGATTCATTCTTACAGTTGGTATGGCCGTTGACGCCAATGTTATAATCTATGAGAGGATAAAGGAGGAACTTGCCTCGGGAAAATCCGTGCGCATGTCCATTGTATATGGGTTTGACAAGGCCTTCTGGACCATCTTTGACGCGAACCTGACAACACTCATTGCGGCTTTTATCCTGTCCCAGTTCGGGACCGGGCCGATTAAGGGATTTGCCGTCATTCTTTTTATTGGAATTCTGACCAGTATGTTCACGGCGCTCTATGTCACGCGTTTTGTATATGAGATCATATCCCTGAACAAGAAGATAAAGAAGCTTCATATTTAAGCATAACAAGGAGAGAGAGCTTGAAATCGACCATTGAATTTCTGAAATTTAGATATATTGCCTATGCTGTTTCAGCGGGCTTGTTTATAGCTTTTACCACCTTTACTGTTATGCAGGGCGGTATCAATTTCGGTATTGATTTCGTCGGCGGTGTCAAAATAATTGCCAAATTTGAAAAGCATGTGAGCGAAACTGACTTAAGGAAGTCATTGAGCGGTATGAATCCCCTGATCCAGCAGATCGGAGAAAAAGATCTCAATGAATTCATCATATCCACAAAACTTGCCGGTGACAGTACCGATGATAGTAAAAAGAGCCTGGAGCAGATCAAGACGGAGTTAAACAAAAATTTTAAGAATATTGAATTTCTCAGCGAAGAAACCGTTGGTCCTGCCATAGGAAATATTTTAAAGCGTTCAGCAATAAAACTTTTTATAATATCGATTATACTGATGACCGTTTATCTGGCCTTTCGCTTCGAATTCAAGTATTCAGTGGGAGCCATGGCGGCGCTGCTTCATGACATTGCCATTTCAGTGGCATTTATCGGTTTTGCTAGGGTTGAATTAAATATTCCCGTAGTAGCTGCCTTGCTGACTATTTTCGGATATTCAGTCAACGATACTATTGTTATATTTGACCGGATACGGGAAAACGTTCAGGTAAAGTCGAAACAGACATTTACCGAGGTAATTGATAAATCCGTAAATCAGTCCATGAGCAGGACCCTCCTCACATCTTTGACCACGCTCTTTTCCGTTGCAGCATTGTATTTTCTCGGTGGTGAGGTATTGAATGATTTTGCCAAGGTATTGCTTTTCGGCATCGCCGTCGGTACCTATTCTTCCATATACATTGCTTCACCAATATTGGTGGCCTGGGAAAAATTATTGATAAAAAAATGATGTTTTAATGCGGTGAAAATATCATTTTTTACAGCCCTGTTTTTCATTATATTTTTATCAGCAATCCATGGTCAGGGGGAAAATGATCCCCTGACAGAAGAATACAGCGCCCGGCATATATATTCCTTTACGAAGAACCTTGTCAATCAGGAGGAATATTACCGGGCATATACGGAACTTCTCCGCCTGAATGCCTACCACCCGGGGTATTTGTCCCCCCTTGAGTTCTCAGTCATGGAAAATTATCTTCTCTTCAGGGGACGGCAGTTCAATACGCTGCTGACGAAATTTGATGCTAATACAAAAATGTCTAATCCACCTTTGCTATTGTTTGCAATCGATGCATCCCTGGAGCTGTCACGATATGAGCGTATGGATACCCTGATCAGTCAATGGACCATGGGCGGGAATGACCTGTTTGATGAAATGATGTTCAGGCGAAGAACTTTGTCTTTTTGTATGACCGGTAATTTTACTGCACTTGAAGAAACGAGGCGGATGTATGCCGGCAGGGATTTCAGTGCATACGCGGAACTGGTTGCCTGGGCAAAGGAAGGCCATGGCCGGCTCAAATCGCCTGTAGCGGCGTCCGTTTTCGGCATCATACCCGGTATGGGATATGTTTATTCCGGTGATACTAATACAGGCCTGGTAGCTCTTGTGGTAATATCCCTGAGTGCGGTATTGACATATTCAGCCTTTCACTATAATAACAAAGCTGCCGGCATCTTTATCGGGGCCATTGGTACCTTTTTCTACACAGGCAGCATTCTCGGCGGCTATATGCGCACGAGAAACTATAACCGGTCAGTAATGGATCAGATGAAAAAAGATTTGATAAACGGGGCAGGGCTTGATAAGGATCATGAATTATTGTTAAATAACTTTGGACCGGCAACGCATGAGTGAGCATCAAACATACATGGCGATGGCCCTGGGTATAGCCTTTGACCAAATGGGGAGCACGTCGCCCAATCCGGCCGTTGGTGCGGTCATCGTAAAAAATGATACGGTCATTTCTATGGGCGGAACCCGTCCCTGCGGCTCTGATCATGCCGAGGTCGTGGCATTGAAATCGGCCCGTGAATGGTCTGCAAAGACGGGAAATAGTATAGATGGTGCTTTTATGTATGTCTCCCTTGAACCCTGCAATCATCACGGCAAGACACCGCCATGCACCGAGGCAATTATTGCATCGGGAATAAAACGGGTATATCTGGCCATGCTAGATCCCAATCCACTTGTGGCAGGGAAGGGCGTGAAGCGATTAAAGGATGCCGGCATTGATGTCGTGCTCATGCATGAATATACCGCTCAGGCGGCGGATCTCCTGCGGCCCTTTAAAAAATATATTCTTCGAAAAAGGCCATATATACTGAATAAAAGCGCCATTACTCTCGATGGAAGGATTGCCGCCGACACGGGTAGTTCACAATGGATTTCATCGGAACATTCACGTTTCATTACGCACCGGTTGCGGGCCAGGGTCGATGCCATAATCGTCGGTAAAAATACGTATCTTAACGATAATCCATCCCTCAATGTACGCCTTGAATCATTCAGTGATGAAGTGACTGAATATTTTAAAGGGAAAATTCCTTTTTTCGGCAGGAGAAACATTTTTCTTGAAGGGCTTGTGGAAAGAGAACCGGACAATATCGTGCAGCCCCTGAGGGTATTGATCGGTCTGCCCGAAGAAATTGATGAAACTAAAAAATTTTTTACCGACGGCAATTATATCATAATCGAACGAAAAGACGTGTATGAGTCCATGGCCGAGAAAGGTGGAGAAAGGTCGCGGTTACTGGAAAAATTAAATATTGAAACCGTTGACTGCCATGACTACCTTGATATGGTGGACGGAGTTCTACAGGTCCTTTATGACCGAGGCGTTATGCTGGCCATGCTCGAGGGAGGAGGCACGCTGAACGGCTCATTCCTCGATGCCGGGGCCATTGATCAGTTCCTGTATATCATAGCTCCCAAGGTGCTTGGCAGTGGTCTGCCGGTGATGAGGGGCAGGGAAAAATCCCGTATTGCCGATTCACTGATGCTTCACGACATATCGGGCATGATTATTAAAAATGATATTTTTTATAATGGGTACAGGGAATCGTATAATTTCGAAATGATGTGAGGTGAAACGTGTTTACCGGACTGATAGAAGAGATTGGCTCTGTGAAAAGCATCACTTCCTCGGGAGATGGATATCTTCTCGAGATCGAGGCGCAGGTAGTCCTGGGTGAAACGCGGATTGGCGATTCCATTTCAATTAATGGTGCCTGTCAGACCGTAACAGAAGTCAAAAGCAGATCCTTTACAGTTTTTGTTTCAAAGATTACAGCATCAATCACCACCCTGGGGGAATTCAAGCCGGGGAGGAAGGTAAACCTGGAAAGGGCCATGACTCCTTCGTCGAGATTCGGGGGCCATATTGTTCAGGGACATGTAGACGGTACGGGTATTATACAATCCGTAAAAAAAGATGCCAGCGGTCAGGAGATACATATAGCCGCTTCTCATGAGCTTTTAAGATATGTGGTGGCGAAAGGTTCTGTCTCTGTCGACGGTATATCTCTCACCGTGGTTTCACTGCATGATGATTCATTTGTCCTGTATCTCATACCGGAAACCTTGTCAAAAACAATTATCGGCGATTGGAAGCCGGGCGGCACGGTCAATATTGAGGTTGATATTCTTGCCAAGTATGTAGAGCGAATGCTGGGTAATAATAAAGACGAACACGAATCGGATCGCGACGATGTTTTGCGGCGAAAACTTTTCGAAGAGGGGTATATATAAACGTTACAGGTTCAGGTCAGGATAGAGACGCATAAGCTCCTTGTCTGTTTTGATGGTAAAAAATTTATCAAGATACGAAATGGAAAAGATATTTGCGATCTCTTCGGTGATATTAATAAGTATAAGCTCGCTTTCGCTGTTTTTCGCCGTGTTCAAAGTTTTTATCAACGAGCCGATGCCCGATGAATCGATGAGCCTGACCTTTTTTAAGTCAATGACAATGAGCTTCGCTTTAGCGGAAAAGAGCTGTGACATTTTTTCTTCAAAGATCTGCACATGCTCTATATTGAACTTTCCGTTCAGAATGACAACAGCCCGTCCTTTTTTACTTACTGATATAGTGATTTCCATCTGTTTCCTCATGCCCGGAATCGGCAGGTATTAATTTATGATATTATACCTCATGTAGCTATATTTAAAAAGTCTTTTTTTTAACTATGCAATAGATTCAGCCCAGATCGAATATTTTATTTAACCGGATAGAAGAGGGGGACACGGGCAAATTGATTTTTTGACCGTTTTTATGCGCCGAAAGGTAGATGGCGTGTATTATTTCCAGGGCCTTGTATCCATCCAGCGACGAGGAGGTAACCGGCAATTCAGTGTTTTTTATCAGTCTTTTCGTTTCCTCGTACAAATTGCTGAAGCAACTGGTCTTCTTGTAACGCGGAAAAGCCCGTTCCCTCAGATCGCGGAATCCCTTGTAAAATCCGGATTTTTCATTTTTATACAATTTTTCATAACCGTTGCCAATGACTATTTTCCCCTCGCTGCCCCATATGACCAGTTCGAAAGTGAAATAATTTCTTTTACCGCCGGCTTCGAGAAAAATATCTATTCCCGTATCGGTCTTCAACCAGGCTGCTGCCCTGTCTTCGAACCCGCTTTTTCTCGTGTACCGGGTTATTTCGCCCGAGACACAAGTTATTTCACCGAAGAAAAAACGTATGATGTCTACGAGGTGTGTACCGTCGTGCAGCAGGGGACCGCCGCCTTCATCGATACGGGAATTGCCCCGGTATTCGCCGGTCAGAACCGACGCATGAACGGTTCTTATTTCTCCAATAGCGCCTGATTCTATCAGACTCTTTACTTTTTTATATCTGTTGTCGTATCTTCTTTCATGGTTTACAAGAAGAATTGTTCCACTATCTTTACAGGCGCGCAATAATTCACGGGTTTTTATCAGGCTGGGGGCAATGGGTTTTTCCATAACTATTAGTCTGGCGCCGTTTTTTGCGGCTGCAATACCTATTTCATGATGGCTTTCAGTCCAGGTGGCCACAATCACCATTTCAGGTGCGGCCTGTCTGAAAAGATCGGTATGGGAACGGAAAATTGTACTGGAACTAAGGCCTGCCAGTGAAGCAAAATGGTGCAGTCTCGCTTCATTGATGTCCACTGCATGGGTGATGGAAATTCCCGCTGAAAGGCAGCCGCCATAATGTGTGCATGGTTTATTGCGCAGAGGATCATTTTCCAGCAAAAAACCGATACGGCCGCAGCCTATGAGGGCGACATTAATATGATTCATAGGCTCCTGCTACTGTGCATGGATTATAACAACGGAAGATATTCATTTATTTCATAGTCAGTGATATATCGGTTGTACTTATGGAGTTCGAATAATTTATTTTCAACGAATTTTTTGTGGATGATTGCGCCCACGGTCTCTTTCATGAAATCGCTTTTTTCAAAATCCTTCAGTGCCTCCTGGAGCTGCGTGGGAAGCGGCTCGAATTTATTCAGGTCGTTCTCCACGTCGAGGGGTGCCGGAAGTTTATATTTTTCCTCTATGCCCTTGAGGCCTGCCGCAAGCATGGCCGAAAAAGCCAGGTAGGGATTGCATGAGGGATCGGGATTGCGTAATTCAACCCGCATTGAATTGGATTTGTGCGATGCGCATTGCGGTATTCTCACCATGGCCTCCTGGCTGGTGATACCCCAGGTGGCATGAGTGGGACACTCAAAACCGTGTATTATCCGTTTATATGAATTAATCCACTGGTTTGTAAGAGCGAAGAATTCCCTGCTGTGATGCAGAAGTCCCGCGATAAAATGTTCCCCGTTGGCAGAAAGGTAATGCTCGCGGTTTTTATCGAAGAAGATGTTCTTGTCTCCCCTGAACAGGGATTGATGAATATGCAGTCCCGAACCGTTCTGGTTAGCCAGGGGCTTGGGCATGAAAGAAGCGTAGATATCGTTGAGCTGGCCGACTTCCTTGGTTATCAGCTTGAATGTCATGATATTATCGGCCGTGGAGAGGGCGTCTTCATGCCTCAGGTCTATTTCATGCTGGCTGTGTGATCCTTCATGATGCGATGAGATGACATTGATTCCCATTTTTTCCAGGGTCAGCACCGTCTGTCTCCGATAATCGGCTGCGGTATCAAGGGGAGTAAGGTCGAAATAGCCGCCGCGATCGAGTGTTTCCGGTGAGGAGGAATTTTTAAAAAAGAAGAACTCGATTTCAGGTCCCGTATAGAAGGCAAGCCCCTTTTCAGCGGCCTTCTGCATGTTCTGCTTGAGGATATACCGGGAATCTCCTTCAAAGTGTTTTTTGTCGTCGAGGAGGATATCACAGAAAAACCTGGCAACGGAATCTTCTTTCGGGCGCCAGGGCAGAATCTGGAAGGTGGAAACGTCAGGCATGGCGATCATTTCACTTTCATTTGAGCGGATGAAGCCCTGGAGAGTGGCTCCGTCAAAGCGGACACCTTCAGTCAGGGCGTCCTCGAGTTCGTCTATCGTTATGGCGAAACTTTTCAGAAAACCGAGGATATCGGTAAACCATAAACGTATAAACTTGACCTTGTTTTCATGGGCAAGTTTTAGAACATATTCCTTATCCTGGTCATGCATCATGGGGGCACTTATCTCCGTAAATGTAGTTTATCTGTTTGAAAAAAACTGTTATTATTTCCGATTGCATCGGTGAGCATGAAAGGACTCCGCCTTACCGTTTTACCAGCTCAGAAAGATGAGTACGGTAAACATGATCATGATGGCCATAAAAAGAAGGAGTATTGTTATGGTTCCCCTGGAGAGTCCAAATGGAATCGCGCCGTCATCTAAAAGTGTTTTAGCCTTGTTGGTCTTGTTGGTCTTTTGAAAAGGCGTACCGCCGGCAATATATCCGTCTACGGCGGGATTGTATATCCGCAATTTCACCTGTTTCTCATCTTCAATGATTTTTCCATAGATATCATCTCCAAGTTTGGTCAGTATCTCTATGGGGTCATTTTTTCCCGTACCTGCCTTTATATCAATAACCTCGGCAGGTACCGGGCGTATCTGATTTTCTTCTCGCAGGCCCAGGATGTCGATGTAGTGATTCTGTTTTTCCGAATTCGGCAGTACCTTGGACATGATAATATCGCCGATTTTCAGTGCATAGATGGGGGTTCCTTTTACCGGAGCAAGAAGGGGTTTAAGAGTGAGGATTACAGCATCCTTTCCCAGGCCCAGTTTGTCTGACAGCCCCTTGCCCCCTGCAGATTTATCCAGCGGCTTGCTTCTTCGTTCCTTGACTTCATAAAATTCTGCCGGCGTTATTTCCTGTATAACCGACTCCAGGGTGAGATTTTTTTCATGGAAAATCCGGTTTATCAGGTCATATAGTAAAATATCGAGATTGTCATAATCATAATTGTTGACGCTGCTAAAAAATCGGGTCATGGCGCCATTGTCGCTGGAGAGCTCCTTAAACTGATTTATCAGGGACGTGGTCATGCTGGTGTTAAAATGTCCTTTCCATTTGAGATCGGCTATAAATTCTTCGTATCGGTCCCAGCTTGTATGGAGTTCAAGATCATAGGCATCGGAGTAGGTCGAAACAACGGCGTTATATGATTCAAATAGTTTTTGGTTGTTGAAAATTATAAGGACCTGACCGTAGAGATTCATTCCGGCTGATTTAAAACGGGCCTTTACGATTAAAATATTCTCATCTGACATGATATTGGTTTCATTATTCATACTATTTGTCTGTCTCATTTGCCTGGACTTGCTTTAGTGATATTTCCTGTCTGAAATTGTCAGAATGGAATACACAGAATGTACGCCTCGGAAATTTTTCCGGTTGAATGCCGGTTATCTTAAAGTGCCAAAGTCCCTGTGTCAATATAAAAATAGCGCCCCCAGGGCAATAAATCCGCTACAGTGAGATGCTGTTTTTTCCGGAATTTATGAAAATGTTGATGACATTTGTTTAAAAAATAATTAATGTTTAAACGCTATAAATTATTTTTATTTGAGTACAATAATTACGATAAATATATCAGTGACGTGACCGAATAGACGGCGACTGATGAAGTGAGGGTATGGGGCATATCCTCATGACTAATGGTTAGCAGGAAAGAACAGAGGATAGACTATAATGATAAAAAACAGAAATGCAAAAAGGATCATTATCACAATAATTTTGCTTTTCTCCCGCACTGTTCCGGTGCCGGCATTTACCGATCAGACGACTTCCGAGAGAATATTAAAGGAAAATAAGGCTTTTATTGAATTTATCAATGTCAGCCTGACCAATTTTGCCGATGCGAAAGCCGATGGTTTCATGAAAATCTACGAAATGCATTTTAACGCCGATGTTGCCTACCTGCAGTCCGATTACAAACGGGCTTATAAAAAAGTTTATGCCTGCCAGGGAGAGATGGTCAAGCTCTATGAATCAATTCTGAGGGATTTGTACCTTGAGGATTCAAAAAACATCCTGGACAGGCTGGCGCCTGGAATAATCAAGTCGAAAAACTCACGGGCAAGGCTGTATCTCACCCTGGGGTATCGGGACAGAACCATAAGTATGACCCATTATACCATCGGGGAAGCCTCAAATCCCAAGCTTTTTTCGTATAAGATATATAAATACGAGGAAGGCATTAAAATGGCACGTCGCGCCAAGCGATATGCCTTCCTGGCGCTTTTTGAGAGCCAGAATCCCGAGGTTAAGCGCAATATATATAAACAGGTGCTTAAAAAGGAGAAGGAAGAGGGAAATCCCTTTTTTAACCGGTTTCTGGACAAGGAAGGGGATGCATTTCTGAACGAACTCAATGTGAGCTTTGAAGAAATTGAAAAGAGGGAACTTCAGGATGGGGCGCAGAATAAATCCGTTGATGACAATAAGCTCATTAAAAGGGTGCGGTACCGGCGGGAAGAGCGCGCGGCACGTTATCTCATGGATAACGAGTTCGACAGGGCCGAGGATATACTGCGTCAGTATGTCGACGATTTTAACTATAAATTAATCAGTGCTACTTTTGAGGTTCTTTCATCAGAAAAAAAAGAGGAATCTTCAGGTGCTTCCATGAGCGTGGATCAGTACAAGCTTCATTTACTTGATAACTATAGCAGGCTTTCGAAAAAATCCGCTGTTGAGGGCTTTCTTGATAAAATAAAAGTCGATGATGAGATTGATAAGGACGCAGTGCAGGAAGAAAAAAAAGCCCCTGATGAAACTGTAAAAGAAGAAAAACCCGCAACTCCCGTGGAAAACATGAATGATACAGACAAAAAAGAGAAGACGGACGGTAAATAATTGTCTAACAGGCGCATTAAGGTCGGATTTACCGGAGAAAAGATACAGGCAACCAGGAGTAGTTTTATGAATTTTTCAGGCAGAAATATCCTACTTATTCTAACGGTATTGCTTTCGTTCAACTGCTCGAAGCCCGAGGGTCCGCTGCTGGGAATACGGGTTCCCATTGGGGACGGGAAGGTAAGTAGTGAGACTCCCTATGTTGTTCATGAAGTAGTGGTGGACAGTCCCGCCTACAATGCAGGTATGCGCCCCGATGATGTGATAATTCAGATAGACAGTGTACCGCTCAAAGGACTTCGTCACGATTATGTATATAAAAAACTCGTGCTGGGCAAGAAGGGAACAGCGGTTACCTTTGTGGTGGAGAGAGACGGCGAAACAAAAATCATCCAGGTGATACGTGGTGGGCGATGAAACGAGTGTTGGAGTTGTTGAAATGAAAAATGCCGCATGGAAAATCATTGTCGCCTTTTCACTGTTCCTGATTACGGTGATAATCCTCGATATTCTGTATTGGGTGGGCTATCGCTGATGACCCGGTCTGGAAATTAAATGTAAATGAGCCCCCTAGATGAAAGATAGCCTGATTGCCACGGTAAAAGCCTCCATTGAGAAAATGCCTCCCTTGTCGCCGGTTATACATAAAGTGGTGCAGGTTGCCAATGATGTTACTTCATCGGCCCAGCATCTTACTGAAGTAATCCAGATGGACCCGGTGCTCACGGCAAAGGTCATAAAAATGGTCAATAGCGCCTATTTTGGTTTTTCCCAGGAGATTAAATCCCTGAAGCAGGCTGTGGTCATTCTGGGGATAAATACCATAAAAAATGTGGCACTTTCAAGCGTTGTTGTGGGAAATGTTAATGTAAAAGCCAACACGGTTCTGGATGGTGAGGAATTCTGGAAGCATTCATTCGGTGTTGCCGCTGCATCGAAAGTCATTGCCGGGCTCATCGGTATTGACGCCAAGCTGCGGGAAGAATATTTTGTGGCGGGTTTGATTCACGATATAGGCAAGGTCCTTATCAACAATGTGTTCCAGGACGAGATGAGAAAGATACTGGAAGTCGCGTCGGATGAAAAATATCCCATAACCATCATAGAAAAGAAAATACTGGGACTGACCCACGAGGAAATCGGAATCGCCATCGGTAAAAACTGGAAGTTTGAAAATAATCTGCTCTATGCCGTGGGAAAGCATCATGCTCCGGTAACGCAGGGGAAGTCGGCGGTCTACTCCATGGTGGTATCGCTGGCCAACTATTCCATCAATAAGCTGGAGATATGTAGAATGGTCCATGGCCTGATTGAGCCGATCCCGGAGGAAATCTGGACCATGTTGAATCTTGAAGAGAATACACTCTTTGAATCGTTGGGTTCGATCAAAGATGAAATAATGAAGGCGAGGAAATTTCTTCAGTAAATATGAGCAGGTTCAGATTAAAGATCTGGGGCGTACGCGGTTCAATACCTGTTCCCGGTCCCTATACGGTACGTTACGGGGGAAATACATCCTGCCTGGAGCTTTTTACCGCCGGCGACGAGCGCATCATTTTTGATGCCGGATCGGGCTTGAGAAATCTGGGGCTTTCCCTGGATCTGTCAAAACCTCACAGGATATCCCTTTTTATCTCCCATCCTCACTGGGATCATATTAACGGTCTGCCATTTTTCCCCGCGCTTTTTATTCCCGGCAATGATATTACCATATATGGTCCACGGACACACGAGTTGTCCCTGGAGGATATTCTAAACGGGCAGATGCAGTATACTTACTTCCCCATCCGGATGGCTGAACTGCGGGCGAATATCAAGTACGTTGAACTCGTAGACGGACAGACCTTCAATCTGGGCGGTGTGACCATATCGACGCGGAAGCTGAATCATCCCGTGAACTGTCTGGGGTACCGGGTTGAACAGGAGGGCAGGATATTCGTATATCTGGCCGATAATGAGCCATATTATAACATTTACAAAGACAGTGATCCCGATGTGGAATCGGTCATACAGGGAATGAACCGGGCAGTTATTGATTTTGTGCGGGGCAGTGATCTCCTTGTAGCCGATTCCCAGTATATCCCTTCGGAGTATGAGGCTAAAAGAGGATGGGGGCACAGTACAACCCATCATGTAGTTAACCTGGCATTAAAGGGTACGGTGAAAAAGGTACTCTTTTTTCATCACGAGCCCCTTCGTAACGATGATGATATGGATAAAATTATATCCCATTACCGACAGCGCATGAAAGCCAAGGGTCTGTCCCTGATGATAGATGGGGCCCGGGAAGGCGAAATAATTGAAATATAATTATGCCCGATGATATTTTTTTACCCTATTGGTGCAGGATATAAGTATTATACTGGTGCCCTGAAAAAGATATGGTATGATAAAGAATCTGAAATCAAGTGATATGACGGGAATAATATTAGCAGAGATGTTATTTTTTATAAACAATTGTTGATACATTGTTGATAAGCACTATGGTTTGCAACAGCCCATACGGGCGGGCTTATTTGTTGACGTTTAAATTTAATTTAAGTATATTAAAGAGGATTTATGCAGGTGTGCCACAAAATTCCGAAAAAATCATATTTTTGTACTCTTTGCTTTTTTTGTAAAAATTTCATGCGAGACGTGGAGGTGCCCATGAAGAAATATAGTAAAACTGTTGTGCTTTTTTTCGCCCTGGTCGGTTTGGTGCTGACAGGATGCAAGGGAGGTGGAAAGGACCAGGCTGCCAGTGACTTCATGAATGACGCCAAACTGGTTTTTTCCATTGGCGATGTCCAGGTTAAAACCGGAGAGATATGGAACGCGGCCCAGCAGCAAATGAAGCTTGTGCAGGGCAATGAAATTAAAACCGGTGCTAAGGCGCAGTGTAATATAGCCATTGGGACCGATTCCTTTATAACCGTAAAGGAAAGCTCTCACCTGGTAATTGAGGAGATTATTAAAAACGCCAGTGGTACGGAAAACAATTCACTGGAGCTGAAGGTGGGACGGACTATTGTTAATCCTAAAAAGCTTCTGAAAGGGGATAGCTTTAGAATCAAGACTCCAACAGCTGTTGCTGCTGTCCGGGGAACAAAGTTTGTTGTTGAGTCACAGCCCGGTGAGCAGATGAAAGTAGCCGTGGTCGACGGTAAAGTAGAATTGAGTCGGCGTGTTCCCGCTCTTGACAGGGTTGATGATGAGGTCATTGCAAAATCCGAGGCTCTGACAATGTTGAAGGAAAAAGTCGATGAAGAGACTATCGTTATCGATGCCAACAGTTCGGCTTTTATCGACAATAAAAAGGCTGAAGCGGAGAATATTGTAATCAATGATATCGTGGCCGAACACGTTGAAACGATAAAAGAGGAACTGGCCAAAGAAAAAATTGCAGAGAAGAAAGAAGAAATGAAGGAAGTCCAGGTGGCTGATAATCAGAAGGCGCCTGAAGACAAAAAAGAAGAAAAAAGTAAAAAGTTTCTAAAACAGGAAAAGGATATCACCACTGCCCTGGCTTCCCTTGATATCATGAAGAAGGAAAAGGAAGAAGTAGTTCAGATAAAAATCCAGGAGAAGATAGAAACCAGATACGTTGAAGAGGTAAAGGAGCTGGACAAGGCCATTGACCAGGCCAGGGAACAGAAACTGGTTGAGCAGAAAAAGGAAGGGGCCGTAACACAGCTCACTATAAATTCACCGGTAAAGAAAAGCTCCATTTATGTGAACTCAAAGTTTATCGGATATGATACGGCTGTATTGAAACCCATGCCGGGCGCGTCTCTGACTGTTGAAGTCATGGCGCCGGGATTTGGTTCGTATAAGGACGAGGTCACCCTTAAGGAGGGTGAAAACAGGGTCCTGGATGTACAGCTTATGGAAAAAGCAAAATTGACGATTATTTCTCCCGTGAGTAACAGCAGTATTTATGTTAATTCCAAATTTGTCGGTAAGGACCGTGTAACCGTTCAGCCCGGAGCCGGGAAAAAAATCGAAATCCAGGTTGTGTCGCGCGGCTTTAAAAAATACACGGCCGAGGTTGTACTCAATACAGGAGAATCGAAGGAAATAAAAGTTGAACTGGAACAGGAAAAACTTCTCGATCGCCTGAATTGGAGCCAGAACGTGGGATCCCAGGTCCTGGTGGACCCCATCGCTTACGGCAATTATCTTCTTGTCGTGGCCGGGGATGGAAGTGTCGTCGCCATGAACAGGGAAGGGGCTCGGATATGGAAGGCTAATCTGAAGCGGGGCATTGAGTCCACTCCCGTTATCCATGAAGGGAATGCATACGTAGTGGCAAATAACGGTGATTTTTATTCAATACGGATAACAACCGGTCAGATATCATGGAAGAATAAGATGTTCGGCGCGCTGCTGTTTGGTTCAAAACCCGTTATTGAAAAGGATACCATATTTCTTGCCACGAGTTTTGGCAGGGTCTATGCATTCAGCACCGCAGGTAAAGAATTATGGCATACCGACCTGGAAAACGGTGTTTACTCGTCCGTAGCCTATAACAATGGGAAACTCTACGTAGGCGCTGAAGACCATTATATCTATGCGATGGATGCGAAAAAAGGAAACGTTCAGTGGAAGTTTAAGACAGACAGCAGGATGGTTTCCTCATCACCGATGATATCAGGAAAAACACTGTTTGTCGGCTGCTATAGCGGTTCGTTCTACGCAATCGATACAGACAAGGGCAATGAGAAATGGAAATTTAAATCTGGTGATTCCATTTTTTCAACACCGCTTATCAGTGGTGGGATGGTATTTTTCGGTTCCAATGACGGAAACCTCTATGCCCTGTCGGCGGATGGCGGCAAGATGATGTGGAAACTCGAAACGGGAAGCAAGGTGAAATCCAGTCCCTCGACGAACGGTGAATTTCTGTTTATAACGAGTGGAAACCAGATCTATGCCCTGAACATGAAGAATGGCGGCATACAGTGGACCCATCGTTTCGACAGATCAGTGAAAACATCAGCCGGGATCAAGGGGAACGATATTTTTGTGGGGCTTGACAGCGGCGAGGTAGCTTCTGTACGGAATTCATTAAAGGCCGTGTACCGGTAAAGGCCTTATCGCGCATCTAATCATCCTGTCTGTCCGGAAAACCCGGGCGGACAGGATGATCATCATCAGCAATTTCCCTCAAACAGACGATTGCTAATAGAATTTTTCCTTGATATTATATTCCCATAATTCCACGAGCTTTTCGAATTGCCGGTCCCTGGGCTTGTCCCGGTAGGCCAGGTTTCGCCGTTTTATGAGATATGCCACAGTGGAATCCTCCAGGAGAAATTTTTCTCCCAGCTCGTTCAATTTTATGATGAGATAATTGAGGTTGTAGGTCTGGAAGTCGCCCAGGTACTGCGATGATGCAACGGTGGGTTCATATTTCAGCAGAAGCTCCGTAAAATATATGGCCAGCCTCCAGGAATCATTGCTTCCCGTGAGTCCCGATTTAAAGTGCATGCTCAGTTTTTCAAAAAGGTCCATGTTCTTATAGTAAGATTCATAGATGAATTTAATGAGTTCCGGGAAGTTATTCTGCACCTCCATGAGATCGATGGGTTCGTTGCTTTCTTTGAAGGAGTCGAATATTTCCCTGCTCTTTTCGCTGATTGGCACAACATCGATGAGCTCGATGCTGAGATCTTTGATTATGGTGCGGACCTTGCCGATTTTTTTGAGATATACCTCTATTTCCACCGGCTCCGTATAATAATGTAATTTGCCATTAATCATTTTTTTTCAGCAGGTCCTGCAGAATTATCCTGTGTTTTTGCGAAAAGGCGTATCCTTCAGCCTTTTTCTGAAGTTCATCCCGTTCTTTGCCGCGGGCTTTACGCAGCGCCGTAACGGTCTGGTAAAAGAGAATATCGGTTTCCATGAGTTTTCTACGGGCGATATCCCACAGAGTGTCGCCCTGTACGACGATGATTTGTTCGCCATCGAGAAGGAGAAAAACATTGGAGGGGAATATCCAGTGGGGATCTTTGCCCTGTATGGTTCCAACGGCGATTTCATTATAGCCATTCCTGACAGCGACACGGTTCGCATAGCGGTAAATATCGGTGTCGGTTATAACGGATTTAAAATTAACGGGAATTTTATCATATGTCCTTATCTGCTCCGCTGAAAGTATTTCAGTACTTTTTGTCACCGGCCCCGTGACTGCTTTATCGGGAGACAAGGCCTTTCCTGTATGTGAGGCAGTACCGTTTTTTCCGGGAGCATTGATGTTTTTATCGGCAGTATCGCCGTAGTTTAACAGAAGGATGACTGAAAGAACCAGGACGAGCAGCACGATAGAAGAAATACCCGCCAGTTTCCATGGAGCCTCCATGCGCATAGTCTGAAAAGCTGCGACGGCTGCATGGAAACCCTGTTTTAACCCGTTCATCAAACGTGGAAGACCGGTCTCCCCGGCAGTTATGATTATTCCATCGGCGTCACGGTCTGCATACGATTGGTCTGACAGCGATGTGATTTTCCCAGCCGGGATTACGCCATTACCATTGATTATGGCGGGCTCCTCGTGAAGATCCTCAGCGTAGCGATTTTTTCGATCCTCAATAGCCCTGGTAAGCTTCTCCACTTCATCATTGAAATAACCGGCATGAGCTGTCCTGGCTTCACGGTAACATTCCAGCAGTTTCATGAGACGGATCCGGTCTGTTATTATTTTTTCGCTCGATGGAATCTGGGCTGATACATATTCCGCGGGATAGCGATGAACGGTTTCTATCTCATCGACAAAAACCGGCGGTCCCGAAGGCTGCGTTTCTGTAATGAAGGTGTAGATGTAATTATCGAAAATAACCAGATCAATCATGGTTCGTATATCATCGTTGAAAAGCTGTTCCTGCTTCAGGTGAAAATCAATTGATTGAATGAGTGATTTTATCTGCTGAAAGAGTTTTCGGTTTCCCGTTGCATTGAGCATCGCCCTAAGAATGGCACGAAGGTTGTATAGCCTTTTTTGGTATTCTGTTTCGCCGGATTGGCCCCCTCCCAGTTTTTCCATGATGGCTTCGATGCTTTCGGCGGACTCCGGTGTAAGCATAAGAGACAGGTCCGGTATGGGGCTGTAACGCTCAAGTATCTCTTCAAGGGAATTAATCTTCTTGAATTCATAGGGAACACCGTGATGCAGAAGGGTGATACCACTTGCCAATATCGGTGCGATATTCCTGTTCCGGTCATTGATGACAGCCACGGGAATAACCGTTGATTTGAAAAGAAGGCTGGTTTCTTCAAAGACTGAATATTCTATAAAAACAGCATCCACGTCGTCACTAAGTACTTTCTGGATTCCCGAAGTTCCCTTGATAAAGGCGATGTTTACAACATCGTTATCGGAAGGACCCTGTTTGTAGGAGACGCGTACGTTATAACTGTTAGCATAGCCGGTGACGGTCAGGCCGTCGCCGGAGTTATACTGCAGGCCCTGAAAACTCTGTCGGTTCATGGTGCAGTTTCTGAACAGGCCTTTAATGAGCTGGAACTGCACTTCGTGGTCGCTGAATACGGTTATATTCCCTTTGTTGATATGCTTCCATTTTAAAAAACGGCTTAGATTCAGATAATTCCCCGAAGGGAAAATTATGTTTTTTATCCGCAGGGGATTGATTTCGAGCCTGCTGAAATCCTTCAGGTACCGTGATGGGAAGAGATATGATGTCAGGTATCCCCGGTGATAGAACAGGGGATTATGCTGAAGAATTATCATTCCTGATCCATCGTAGCGATCGCATTTCTGAAAGATCTCGCTCATCCTGGATTGTATTGCCGTTGCCGTCAGGGTTTGATTTTCCGCGTCTTTCAGATCCATGATGGCACTTTCATTGTGAACAGTTTTAAAGTTTCCATCGCGGTAGAAAACACCGATAAAATGGTTTTTACCCGAAATGTTTTTTTCCTGCGACAGTTCGGGAATATCTTTCTCTATGTTAACTATAATGGCATTGGTCAGATCAAGGCCGAAAATTCTCTGATAATCAAGAAAACGGCGTACTATGTTCTCGCTGCCTATGTATCTGTTTTTACCCAGGTTTCGTACGTCGATGTTAAATTGCTCATGGGAGGGATTGCCTGGTATGCCATCGGTTATGATTATATTTTCAATCAGGGGTATCAGTTCCACGGGCATGTCCTGCCAGTTTCCTATGCGGATGAAGGGCTGTTCGTCCAGTGTTGAATCACCGGTGAAAATAATATAACATTCGGGATCAACAATGAAAAGACGGTCCCTGTCGCTTTGAATGATATCGCTTATTTCCATAAGACATAATTATCGGGAATGATGCAGGAATGCAATTAAATTTTTATATATCTGTAATTATTGGTGAATGTGCCGATATTATCTGTTGAGTGTAACTTTATCTTGACATGAGGGAGCATCAGTTGCTACCTTTGAATGAGTCTCAAAGAGTCTATAACAATGAAAAGTCTATATTCCTACATAGCAAACCTTTGTTTCAGGGTGGCATTTTTCAGGGAAGGCCTGTGGTCGGCCCTGGTCATTCTGGTAATGGCCGTCATCGCATTGCTTCTTTTCCAGTCCGGCGATGTGACCACGAAGCCGGTGGGATGGGAAAAAAGCTATTACGTTTCACCCTATAATATAAAGGTGAAAAATGTCAACGTTGCGTCACAGGGCAATTATGTAATAGCCGTCTATGAAGGTGATGACAAGGGAAAGCATGGCATATATGTATCGGTTTCATTTGATGGAGGCATGAATTACCTCAAACCGATAATTATTTCGGAAGTAAATACCATCATAGACAATAATCCCAAGGTAGCCATTTCAGGCAACGGACACATATTCGTCGCCTGGCAGAATCATATTGTGGATGAAGCCACGAACCGTATTTTTTATGTGAAGTCCGCCGATATGGGGGCGCAGTGGTCGCAGCCGCAGCAGATTTTTATCGGCTATGAAATGGAAATGCTTCCCCGTGTCTATTACGATGACAGGGGAATGCTGCATCTCTTTTATCATGCCTTTGCCGGTGGGGCATTTAATCTTTTTCATGCGGAAAGCTCCGATGAGGTAAAGTTTACAACGACGCAGTCCCTTATCAAGCTGACTCCGGAAATGAAGGGAGCATTCTTTCCGGCGATTCACTTTTCCGGGTCGGGTATCTACATGGTCTGGCAGGGGAAGGGCAAGAATTTTACCGATGATCTTTATTATACCCGTTCATCGAATTACGGCAGGAGTTGGAGCTCCATGGAACTGATTACCACAAGCGCTGCTAATAGTGAGGCGCCTGATCTTTTCATGAAGGATGATTCTCTCTATGTCGTTTATCAGAATAATGATGAAAAGAGCTGGTCGATTAAACTGCTTGTCGGCAGGGAAAAGGGCGCTGACTGGAGCGCCAGGCCGGTAACCATTTCGGATACCAGGGCAAACTGCTACGCGCCGAAACTGGCGCTGTCCAGAAGCAATGAGCTTCTTATTGCATGGTATGATACCAGGGAAGGGAGATCAAAGATATTCACCAGGCTTTACAATACCCGTACACGGGAGCTTTCGGCCGAGGAAAAAATATCGCAGGAACCGCCCGCGGCACGAAATCCCTTTGCCGTTACAGCGGGAAATAAGGCCATCGTATTCTGGGAGGCGGCTGACAGGATAATCGCCAAGCTGACCGATGTATATGCCGCGCCTCCCAGGGTTTATTCCGTTACCCATCCGGAAGGTATATGGTCAAGAAATTCCGTGGCCAGGATTGAATGGGTACCCCCCTTTGATGAATCGGAAATTGTGGGTTACGCAACCATGGTGAGTAAACCCATGCGCGGCGGCATAACCGCAGATCTTAATCCAACCATCCAGAACCTTAATGCAGGAACAAGAAGGATGATTCTGCCGGAACTGGAAGATGGAATCACCTACTTCCATATACGATCCGTAGATGGGGCAGGCAACTATAGCAGGACCATTCACTATAAAATACAGGTGAGTTCCAATCCTCTGCCCATGCCCATTGTACTTTCACCGACGCATCCCCAGGGAAAGGCTGTCGATTCCCGGGAACCCGTGTTCCGGTGGACCATTGATGATACAGAAAGGCTGAAAGGTTTTGTCTACAGTCTCTCTAAGGATTCCGTCACCAGGCCCGAGACTTTTACAACCAACTTTGAGGCAAAGTTCAGCGGCCTGGAATCGGGGATATATTTTTTCAGCCTTGGCGCCATTGATAAAACCAATCAGAGAAGCAGGATCGCCGATTATTATATAGTGGTGGGTGATGTGAAGAACCTGACCCCGGAAGACCTTCTTGACCGGACCAAGCGTAAGGAGCCCGTGGATATGCGATGGCTGGCTTCCCGGACCAAAGAGCCTTCATTGCGGATACTCTTTCCTTTCGATACGGGAAAACCCTGGACGGGAGAGGCTTTCAAGGCACCAATAGAAATGAAGAATGTCAGGCAGGAACAGGTGCTGGGGTACTCCCTGTATATCGACAGGAAAAAGGGAACTCCGCCCCTCAGGGTATTGCAGAAGAATAATATCTTGACGGTGGACAGTCTTGCCACGGGTACATACCATGTGGGAGTCCGTGCGAAATATTACCGTGTCGTAAATGGCAGAAAGGAGTATCACTGGAGCCCCGAGAGCACGGCGGAATTTTCAGTTCTGAACCCCGGCATTATTTCACCTGTCCAGCATTACGGGCGCCTGGTCGTAGGCAAGCTGACAGGACGGGGCCTGCTGGTTTCACTATTTATCATGGGCATGACTATTGCCACGGTGACTGTCGGTTTCGGCGGCAGGATAGCTTTTTACGGCAGAATGATGCAGTTTAAAGTTCGATCGGTTGTGCGGCTTATATTGTGATGATAAAATTATGAGCGGGTGACCGGAGTCGAACCGGCGACGTTCAGCTTGGGAAGCTGGCCAGGAAAAGTTCTATCCATGTTTACCGGCGTTTCTTGTTGTATATTACTGTTACTATTATAAGGGAAAAAGTCAATTGCTTTTTTCATCTACGTTTACTTCCGTTCAACGCTGTTCATTTCGTTTTGCTACATTTTGCTACCTGCGCCTAACGTCAATTATTGAATACCGATTGAGCGAGGGACAAAGAGTCCGGGTACTGTTGGTATTGAATATTTCTCGACGATCAATGGGATTCCCTTTCGATTGGGAGAAGAGCCCATTGTGGTCTGATAATGAAGGTATAAAAAAACATGAGTGATTATAAATTAAAACCGTTACCACCCAATCATGAACTCGAGACAAAGGCCGTCTTGAAACAGCCAGGGAACTCGTCGATTTTCTGCTGACTAAAAAAGAAGAGGCCATAAAACTAAAGGACATTCTTAATACTTTACCGGCAAAATGGAAAAAGAGAAAAGAATTGCTACTAATAACCCCAAAAGAGATCCCCAACCTGAACACATCCCTTCTGAAAGGATAAATGAAATAAAAATTGTTAAGAATAGTCAAGATCCTGAGAATCCCTTAGAACAATCAGATAATAGTTTGGTGAATGTTGTGATTTTAACAGGTAAGCGGTACGGGACCATCCTATTTTTTTCTCACCAGTCCATTATTGATTAAATCCTGTAAGGTTTTTATTATCTCTTTAGTATCGTAATTACAGTTATGGCTGAGCCAGGCGCCATATTCAGTCATTCCCATGAGCAGGTAGGCCATGCCCAGGCAGTCAAGATCAGCATCTATCTTGCCTTCGTGCTGAAGGACCTCAATGTCACGGGCTATGGGCCGCATTATCTGGTCCAGGATTTCTTTGAATTTGGTTTTAAAGAAAGGTTCGCTCCCGACAGATGCATGCCTCACAAGGTTCATCATGTCGACCCATCTGGGGTATGAATCGAGGAATGCCGCACCGCGCTTGAAAAGACGTCGGGTCATGTCGCGCTCATCTTTTATTTCTTTCCAAACATGACTGTACATCTCATAGAACACACTGTCGGCGCACTGAAAGAAGAGGTCATTCTTGTCTTTGAAAAATTTATAAAAGGTACCTTTTCCTATCCTGGCGTTGTTAACGATGTCATCAATACTGGTCTCACCCAGACCTTTGCGGATGAAGAGTTCGATGGCTGTCTTGACAATGGCGCTTCTCTTCTCACTGGATACGATTAACGTTTCTTCAACGTGTGGCTCTGAAGTGGGTACACGATCCAACCACTCTTTAATGGAGGCGAGAGATTTTCGTTCTTTGATTTGCAGTTTTCTGATAAGCTGGAGACGGGCAATATGTTCATCGGTATAGTAGGCCGTTGTTTTTCCTGTCTTCAACGCTGGAGGAAGCAGTCTTTCTTTCAGGTAGTAGTGGATTGTGGGAATGGGCGTTTCCGTAATCCGTGACAGCTCTGAAATTTTGTAATAATTGGTAGGATTCATTGTTATACAAGTCCCACTGTTTCACTGTTTAAAGGAGTACGTATAGCGCCCTGCATTATTAACCTTAATCCTTTCTCTACCAATTGGTCGATCTCCTCGTTGTTTTTACCTTCACAGAAATAGATACCATATTCGGCCGCTCCCATGAGAAGGTGGGCAACGATGGTTGTATCCATGTCCCTGAAAATACCCTGTTTAATTCCTTCTTTGAGGTCACTGGCGATAGGATTTATCAGGTTATCAATTATACGGTTGAGTCTTACACTGTTTTCGGAATTGGCTCCTGTTGATGAGCCGCGCATAATATGCAACATGTCTATCATGTAATGATGAGTCCTTATGAAGAGTGAAGTGCGGAGCTCCAGACGTTTAACTATATTTTTTTCGTCCAGCAGTTCCCTGAACTCCCTGTCGATATCAAGGAACACTTTATCGGCGCATTCATAAAACAGGTTCTCCTTATCACGGAAGTGTTTATAAAAAGTCCCCTTACTGATTCCGGCCTTTTCGGCTATATCGTTAATATTGATCGCATCGTATCCCTTGCTCCGGAATAATTCTATCGCCGAATCAAGAATATCGCTCCTCCTGTCAGGCTGGGATGATTCATTAGTAACGCCCTTTTCCTTTACAGCGCCTGGATATCGTGCAATCTTCCTTATTTCCTCAATGGAAAGGCCATCTTCATCGCGGAGTTTTCTGAGCCTTTTCAGCTCCATAATATTATCGTTATTATAGTAAGCTCTCGTCCTGCTTTGTTTAACCGGCGGTGTGATTAGGCCTTCCCGCAGGTAAAACCTGATGGTCGAGGCAGGGATTCCGGTAATTCGGGCCAGTTCCGATATAGTTATTCTGTCTTCGATTTCCATTCGATTTTTACCTATATGATAAATGAAATAAAGCAAATGCCCGGTAAGCACTTGTTTTACTGTATTCCGATTAATGTGATATAAAAATCACAATTATGCCATGATAATAATTATGCAACATAAATATTGGATAAGCCCTTGCCCCTATTATTTTCTTCACTTTTTTCTAAAAAAATCAGAAAAAAAGATTATTTGACTTGACGGTATAGAACGATACTATTAATTATCATAGTATAAATCAATAATACAATACGGAACGGTACCGTCAAGTCAAATAGTCAAACAGGACCGACCGGGAGGTAAAAAGATTATGAGTAAAGGGAAAATCGCGATTATAGGTATCGGAGAAGTCCCCACAGCCACCATGCCGGAGAGAACCCGATGGGACATTCTCTATGAAACATGCATGCAGGCGGTAAAGGATTCAGGACTTCATAAGAATGATATCGAAGGAACAGTGATAGTGTCACCCCAGGCCCAGGAGCGTCTTACCGGCGAATTATCTTTTGGTAAACTGCCTGAAGAGCTGGGACTTAAAGGTGTTAGGGACAGTGTCGTGGTGAATGCCGGAGGCGCGTCCACATCTAACTGTCTGAGAATGGCCGAGCAGTGGATTGAGAGCGGTGTGGCGAAAGCGGTGCTCATTCCCCATGTTACGGTACATTCGACAATTCCCCTGCCCGACGTAGTGAACTTCTTCGCCAGGGCCGGTGTTGACCTGCAGTGGGAATACCCCTACGGCTCGACCTATAACATCATCATGGGCATGATGGCCAACCGGTACATGCTTGAAACCGGCTGTACCGAGATGGAGATGGCTTCAGTCGTTACTGCATTACGAAGCTGGGCAAGCCGCGATCCCAATTCAATTTTTTATGGCAAGGACGTCCCATCACCCGAAAAGGTTCTCTCTTCTGATCTCCTAAACACACCGCTTCACAAAAGGGAGAGCAATGTTCTCGGTGATGGAGGATGCGCCATGGTGGTTGTCTCCGCCGAGGATGCGATGAAAATGAAGCGGCCCGCGGCATACAAGCTCGGTGAGTCTGTACGATATTTCAGCGGTTCCCCCATTCTGCGCGATTTCATGGGGGTCGTAGACGGTTTAATCGTTACCGCAAAAGAGGCGATGGCGCAGGCCGGCATCAGGAAAGAAGATGTTAATCTGTGGAACTGCTATCTTGCGTATCCTCTCGCGCATCCCCTTATGGCTGAAGCGCTTGAAGTGGCGCCGAGGGGGCAAGGAGGTAAATATTTTCTGGAGGGACGCATGTCCTTCGGCGGCGATATCCCCTGGTCAACCATCGGTGATGCGCCGGGAAGGGGGCATACCGGCTCTGGAGTTAGTGCAGCAACCTATGTGGAAACGGCGCGCCAGCTCATGGGCAAGGCCGGTGAGCGACAGGTCAAGGATTGCAAATACGTGTACCAGAACACAGCCGGTGGTTCCGGCTTCAACAATATAGCAACTATCTGGGGGAGGGAACTATAATGAGCTTCGATATGACAAAACCATTACCTGAAGTGCAGCCCTGGTCTCTTAAATTCTGGGAGGGAACAAAAGAGGGCAAACTGCTGATCCAGACGTGCAGGGACTGCGGTGCAAAGATTTTTTATCCTCGAAAATATTGTCCGGAATGCTGGTCCGGCAATCTGGACTGGATAGAAGCAAGTGGCAAGGGAACGATCTTCACATTCTCCACCGCTTACAGCATGGTAGAGCCCCGGTTTATGGATGAGATCCCGTATACTGTCGCCTACGTAGACCTTGATGAGGGAGTTCGGTTAATGACGCGGATTGTAGAGTGCGATCCCAAAGAAATAAAAATCGGCATGGATGTCGAAGTGACCTTTTTCCAGCGTGAAGATTTTTTCATGCCCTATTTCAAGCCTGCTGGCATGTAAGGAGGAGCCATGAGCGCGTATGCGACAATTCTCTATGAAGTTAGCGGCTCCGTGTGTAATATCACGCTGAACCGTGAAAATAAGAAAAACGCCATCAACCGCGAAATGGCTGCCGAGCTTCTCGATGCCTTCCGCAGGGTGCGCGATGAAAGTCAGGTCGGCGTTGTTGTCCTTTCCGGTGCGGGTAAATCATTCTGCACGGGCGGAGACCTTTCGGTGTTCCCCTCGTTGGCGGAACACAAGAGTTCTCTCAACTGGTTGGCCCATGATGGCTTTGACCTGAATAAGGCCATAGAACAGTGTGAGAAGGTGGTGGTGGCGAAGATAAAGGGCTACTGCCTTGCCGGGGGACTTGAGCTGGCCCTCATGTGCGATCTTGTGTATGCCTGTGAGTCGGCGAAGCTGGGCACTACGGAGATCAACATGGGAATACTTCCTGGCTGGGGAGGCACAGTGCGTATTACCCGATCTATGCCGATATTCCGGGCTCGCGAGATTATCTATAGCGGAAGGAAGGACTACCCGGCCCGAGAGATGTACGAAATGGGTTTACTCACCCGCGTGTTTCCCGATGAGACCTTTGAGAAAGATTTCGAAGCGCTGGTGACGAATCTGGCCACAAAGAAACCGATAGCCATCAGGATGGGCAAGGAGGTCATGGCGCGCTCCCTTGAGTGCGGGAGCATCGACGCGGCACTGGCTCTTGAGCGGAACGCGATCCAGTGGCTTATATATTCACCGGAAATCCAGGCGGTTATGGACACTCTCCGGCAAAAACCTGAAGTGCTGTTGAATGCTCAAAAAGCGGCGAATAGCGCATCGGATGTTAAAAAGTGAAAAAAGACCGTAGAGGTGCACCAGGTTGTACTTCTACGGCCTATAATACAGGAGAATGATTATGGATTTCGGATTAACCGATGAACAACGAATAATAAAGGACACGATGAAAGCTTTCTGTGAAAAAGAGCTTTCCTGGGAATATGTAAGGTGGATGGATGAGAATGTCGACTTCCCGCCGAATGAACTTTGGCAGAAATTTGTCGATCTTGGAATGTTCGGAGCGTCGATTGCCGAGGAATACGGCGGACAGGGTCTGGGACAGTTTGATATAATGCTCGCCTATGAAGAGATATGCAAACGATCTATGTCCGTGGCCCTGGCAGTGGGTGTCACCAGCGGTTTCGGCGTTCGCTTTATCAGCGAACTCGGAACAAAGGAACAGAAGGAGAAATACCTTCCACTTATAGCTGAAGGCAAATATAAAACTTGCATGGCTCTGACGGAGCCGGCGGGTGGCACCGATATTCTCGGCGCGCTTTCCACCACGGCCGAAGAGAAGAGCGATCGTTTCGTAATCAACGGACAAAAAGTCTTTATCACCGGCGCGCATGTGGCGGATGGACTCATGACCATCTGCAAAACCGAGAAGGATGCAAAAAAGGCAAAGTCCTGGAGCACGTTCATAGTGCCCGGCGATTCGAAGGGAATAACAATCAACAAGATCGGCAAGATAAGCTGCCATCATTGTGAATCGGTTGAGATATTTTTCGATAATGTTGAAGTGCCCAAGGAGAACATGCTGGGTACGAGGGGAAATGCCTTCTTTGAAATAATGACGGTTCTGAACCCGGAACGTATCGGTGTTGCCATGATGGGAGTTGGAATTATCGCTGCCATATATGAAGCGTGCATGAGGTATGTTCAGGAGCGGAATGCCTTCGGCGGTCCAATCAGCCGATTCCAGATTCTGCAGAACTATCTTGCTGATATGTATATCAACCTGGAAAACTCGAGAAATCTTACCTACAAGTCGGCCTGGCTCTGTGACAATGTGAAACCCTATCATCTTGAGGCGACTATGGCCAAACTGGTGGCTGCTGAAGGTGCGCGTCATGCCGGGACTTATGGTTCGGAGATATTCGGCGGATACGGTATATGTAATGAGTACCCTGTATCGATGTTTCTGCGGGACGCCTACCAGATTCAGTTCTCACCCATATCCAACGAGATGAGCCGCAATATGCTGATGCAGTTTCAGGGACTGCCTAAATCATGGCCATGATAAAGGAGGTGTTTAATGTATACATTGGGTGATCTTACAAGAAACGGAGCTCAGTTCTTCCCTGATAAGACGGCTATTGTATTTGAGGATACACGACTGACCTACCGTGAATTCAACAATCGCGTTAATAGATTCGCAAACGCCCTTGTAAAAATGGGATTCAAGAAGGGGGACCGTCTCTGTGTTCTGGCCGATAACTGTTCGAAATATCTTGAGGTGTATTTTGGTGCGGCTAAAATAGGGATATGTGTGACACCGATAAACCATCGTCTGGGAGACCAGGAACTCGTCTATATCATTAACCATTGTGAATCGACGCTCCTTGTTGTCGGGGACGGATTTGAAGAACGAGTGAGTAAAATGAAGGAGGAATTGAAAAACATCAAGAAATGGATAACTATTGATAATTCTGTCGATGGCTTTGCAAATTATGAAGAGTTCCTATTGAATTCCTCCGATGCCGAGCCCGATACGGATGTTTATAGCGTGCAGGAGGAGGATCTGGCGGTCCTTATGTACACTGGGGGAACGACAGGTCTTCCCAAGGGCGTCATGCTGAATCATCGAAGCTGTATGCTGGCCGGATTGACCTCCGCCCTTGCTATGGAATTTACCAGGAATGACTCGACCTGCTATGTTCTTCCTATATTCCATGTCTCGTGGTGGCCGATCCTCGCCATATTCATGGTTTCCGGTAAAGTATGTATAAACAGGAAGCCGAACCTGGGAAAAATCTTCGAGCTCATCCAGAACGAGAAGTGCACGCATATAAATCTCGTTCCCACGATATACGGCTGGATGGTGGATAATTCCGACGTGGATAAATACGACCTTTCCAGCCTGAGAGTGTGTTCTTATGCGGGAAGTCCTTTTCCCACGGAAGTACTTAAAAAATGCATACAAAAATTTGGCAACAAATTCTGCCAGGGTTATGGCGCCACAGAAACGGCCGGCGCAGCCATAAGTATGCTGGCAATGGAAGATCATTTTCTTCAAGGCCCGAAATCGAAATACCTTGTCAGTGCCGGTAAACCATCCCCGTGTTCGAGGATTAAAATTGTAGATGATAAAAACAATATCCTGAAACCGGGTGAAATGGGGGAGATTTGTGCGAAAGGGAAGCACATCATGATGGGATACTGGAAAAATGAGGAAGCGAACAGAAGTTCCCTGATCGATGGCTGGTATCATACCGGAGACATCGGTTACATCGATAGAGACGGGTACATCTTCATGACGGATCGAAAGGCGGACATGATCATCTCGGGAGGGGAGAACGTTTATCCGGGTGAGGTGGAAAACGTGATCTACCAGCACCCGTCGGTGTCCGAATGCTCGGTGGTTTCGGCCCCGGATGCGAAGTGGGGGGAAATTGTACAGGCGGTGGTTGTCCTTAAGCCCGGGGCAAAGGCGACCGAGGAGGAGATCATCGATCATTGCAGGAATACGCTGGCGGGGTACAAGTGCCCCAAGGCGGTGGCCTTCTGGGATTCTATCCCGAAAACAATTATCGGGAAGATCATCAAGAAGGAAATAAAGGCTAAGTTCTGGAAAGGTAAAGAAAGGGTTATCAGCTGAAGTTGCCTTTGCAGCAAAATATTACAGGAGGGATAGAAACATGACTTTTGATGCGTTATTTCAACCAATTCAAATCGGTGATTGTGAAATAAAAAATAGAATCGCGATGTCACCCATGAACATGGGGTATACAGGTCCTATGGGATACCCGAGCGAACAGAGTATAGCCTGGTATGCCACCAGAGCTAGGGGTGGTTTCGGATTATTGATTACCGAATGTGTCGTCATGAATTCAAAAAGATGGAGGGGGTGTGATAGTCTAAATCCGCTTCTGCTAACCGACCAGCGGTATATGCGTTTTCATAGTGAAATAGTTGAATATGTGCATTCGTTCAATAAATGCAAAATTTTTATACAATTAAGCCCCGGATGGGGCAGGCAGGGGCATCCGGCCCACGAGACGCCGGATGTACCGGCAGCCGGACCGTCCGCTATACCAATGAGAATGGAAGCCCGCAATTTCAACAAGGGATGGGAAAAACAGATTCGGCGTCTTGCTTCCCGTTCAGGACTTGATATCGAGCAGATATTGACAAATATGGGATACAAAGACGGATTTGACAGCATACGAAAAATGAATGATGAGCAGTATGAAGTCTTTCATTCACTGTTGTCGGGACTGATAAACCAGCTTATGCCTGCGATGGCGCACGTTATCGACGGTGATGTCCCGCGAAAACTCAGCATTCCGGAAATCGTAGACCTTGAAGATGGAATGGCGGAACAGGCCCTGGCGGCAAAGGAGATTTTTTATGATGGCATTGAAATCCACAGCCCGCACGGGTATTTGATACATTCCTTCCTTTCACCCAGATCGAACCACCGGAATGATTTATACGGCGGTTCACTGGAAAACCGAGCACGTTTTCTTTTAAATATCGTCCGTAAAATCAGGAGCAAGGTGGGGCCGAACATGCCGGTCGGATGTCGTCTGTCCGGTGATGAACTAATGAAGGGAGGGCTCTCACATGATGAGGCAACTCAAATCGCCGCAATGTGCAGAGACGCAGGGGCAAATTTTATAAATGTCTCCCAGGGTTCTTATGAAAATCCGGGCGCCGGTTTTGCGCCCGACGATGAAAATGATTTTACCAGATGGGCGCCAGGATTTAAAAAAACTACCGCGCTGCCGGTTATAGTGCCGAATTTCATTTCGCCTGAAACGGCGATAAATGCCATTAAAGACGGCAATGCCGATATTATATCCCTTGGCCGTCAATCCATAGCCGATCCTTTCTGGCCCGCAAAGGTCAAGTCCGGAAGAATTGAAGACATCGTAAAATGCTCCCGCTGTCAGAATTGCTATATGAATCTTTTTGAATCGAGATGGATGCACTGTCTGGTTAATCCTACCGCGGGCAGGGAAAAGAACTATCCGGAGCTTTGGATCAAGGGCGGTCCGCTGGAGAAGCATGCGGAAAAATTCATCAAGAGATCTTCTGGTCTCGAGCAAATATAAGGGTAGTCTCGTTTTGCAAAATTGTACTCAAGGAGTGGAAACATGAGCGATAACTATTTCAAGATAGATCCCGAGTGCCATCTTATCGGTGATATGGAACCGGTGAATCATTTTCCCGGCGTGCAGATGTGGTGGCGGGCCATCGATAACATACGGCGGCCCCTGATGACCGGAGCACCGCCGAAACTTCTCATCAAAGCAGCAGAAGGAGTTGAAGAATGGGAAGCCCAAAAGGATGCTTCTCCGGAAAACATCATTAGGGCCATGGACAAATATGGAGTAGACATCGCATGTCTGCTTCCCGAATCCATGATGGATACGACCGGGTATACCAGCCGGTGGTGCACAAACGGCGAAATGGCGAAGATCGTCGAAACGAATCCTGACCGGTTCATGTACCAGCCAAATATCTCGCCAATCAAGCAGCGTGGCGTGAAAAATGCCATCTGGGAACTGGAGTACTGGGTGAAGGAAAAGGGTGCGAAGATATTTAAATACTACTCACCGGAAGATACCTATATGAATGATCCTGAGTTGTGGCCTTTCTACGAGAAGGCTCAGGAGTTGGGCATTGTCCTGGACTTTCATACCGGTATGGTATGGGTGCCGCCCGGAAAGAGTAAGTACTGCCATCCCGTGCAGCTCGATGATGTTGCCCGTGATTTCCCTGACCTGAAAATCAACGCTTTTCACATGGGATATCCCTATGCCGATGTGCTCAACATGGTGGCCCTGGGACATCCCAATGTATATATCTGCATGAGCCTCCTGGTTCCATGGGCCATTACGGCGCCGAGGAAATTCGCGCGGCTGCTGGGAGAGGCGATGCGTTTTGTAGGTCCGGATAGAATTACCTGGGGGACGGATTATGCCGGATTCGCTGCCCAGATCCTTGGAGCGGTCAAGGGCTTTCGGGATTTCCAGATTCCTGAGGATATGCAGGATCAATATGGATACCTTCCGATCACCGATGAAGATCGCGCAAAAATGTTCGGCGGAAATCTGGGACGGCTCATGGGGATCGATACGACGAAGCGAAGAATTAAAGCCGGTTGAGTATTCGCCAATTTCGTCTGGATAATCTAATACAGTTATTTCCTCACACGGGGGACAGGAGGAGTGCATTGTTAAAGGCGATTTATCAGTCCTTTTTGCCCCGTCCCCCTATTTTTACAGAAAGATACAAAGATAACCGGTTACCTGAATATATTAGAGTTAATGATTATTTAGTGGAATCAGCATGAATTCAAAAACAAGCAAATCAACCAATGAAAATGGTTTTCTCCAGGGGATGAATACATTGTTCACGGATCCCGACCCGGATCTGGCAAGGGGATTCTTCAGGACCAAGTCAAGGGCTATGGTGAATAAAGTTATCAGCGCCCGGAAGGCGGTAAAAACAATGCTTAATGACGGTGACTATCTTGCCATGGGAGGTTTCGGTGCAAACCGGATTCCTACGGCCATACTACATGAGATTTGCCGCCAGGGAAAAAAGAACCTAGCCTTCGCCGGTCACACATCAACCCATGACATGCAGATACTGGTTGCCGGAGACTGCATCGACAGGCTGGATATAGCCTATATTATCGGGCTGGAAGCCCGGGGGCTTTCGCCCAACGCAAGAAAGGCTGTTGAGAGCGGCAGGATACGACTCACTGAATGGACCAATGCCGCCATGTCATGGCGTCTCAAGGCGGCGGCCATGGGAATCTCCTTTATTCCCGCGCGGAACATGCTGGGCACTGACACATTTACTTACAGCGCAGCAAAGGAAATTGAGTGTCCGTTTACCGGGAAAAAATTCACTGCCTGCCCAGCGCTCTATCCCGATCTTGCGGCCATTCATGTGCATGAGTGCGATATCTACGGCAACGCCCGTATCTATGGAGCATCGGTTTCAGACCAGGATCTGGCAAAAGCGGCAAAACGGGTTGTCCTGACTACTGAAAGGATTGTTCCCAATGAAGAAATCCGGCGCGCTCCGCACCTGACGTTTATTCCTTTCTGGTGCGTTGATGCCGTTGTTGAAGTTCCCTACGGTAGTTATCCTGGGAACATGCCCTATGAGTACTTTTCCGACGAGGAATACCTGAAACGCTGGCTTTCCCTGGAAAAGGACCCGGAACTCTTCAGAATGTTTTTTAAAAAAGAAGTGCTGGAAACCCGTGATTTCAATGAGTACCTCCGCCTCAATGGAGGAATTGAGAAAATGATAAAGCTTCGGGCGATCGAAAACCTGATTTAAATAAAAAAAGGGACCACGTCATGACAGATTATAATTCCATGGAGCTCATGATATGCATTGCTGCTTGGAACCTCCAGGACGGGGCGACCGTAGTCGTGGGCACCGGTGCTCCCTGCGCAGCTGCCATGTTGGCCCAGAAGACCTATTCACCTAATCTCACTATCATGTTCGAAGCGGGCGGTGTCGCTCCGATCCTGCCTGCCATGCCGATATCAGTAGGCGACTCCCGGACATTTCACAAGGCGATCCTGGCCAGCTCCATGCCCGATGTAATGGAGACCTGCCAGCGGGGCATGGTGGACTATACCTTCCTGGGCGGTGCCCAGATAGACATGTATGGGAATATCAACTCAACAATGATCGGTGACGATCACGCGAAACCAAAAGTTCGCTTTCCGGGATCGGGCGGGGCGAACGACCTGGCTTCCCTCTGCTGGCGCACCATGATGATGACGCCCCAGGACTCGAAACGTTTTACCGAAAAGCTCGATTTTATCACCTCGCCGGGATATCTCACCGGCGGGACTTCACGGTATGACGCTGGTTTGCCTGCAGGCACCGGCCCGTACCGGATAATTACAAACATGGCTATCATGGGATTCGATGATGGAACGAAAAGGATGAAAGTCCTGTCGATCAATCCCGGGTATTCGCGTCAGGATGTGCAGGATAACTGCGGGTTTGAACTGATCTGGGCGGATAATCTTGCAGATACGGATCATCCGAAAGAAGAGGAGCTGCAGATACTGAGGGAACAGGTCGATCCGGGAAGATATATCATCGGGAGATGACGATCCTAATTGGATTGAAGTAAATTATGAATAAATTATATCAAATCATAGATGAAAAAATTTTGTATCGATATAAGGATATGTCATTAGAAATTCGATATAAATCCAGATTGCTGGTTGTGTATTATTTGGTAGGTCTTATTGTTTTTCCTTCACATTTATGTTATATGTATTTTTATGTGAATTTGGATATCATGAAGATGATCGGATCTATCCCTGTGTATTTTATTTTCGTAGTAATTGTTCAAGCATCGCTTTTTAATAATAAACTTTGGCTCAGTGGCATTACAGTATTGTTCATTGTTTTAGATGTATATGCTTATATCTCAATAAATCATTTTCAGGAAAATGATTTATTAGCTTTTACAGCAAGTTTCATTTCAAGTTTGATCACTATCCTTTCAGTGTATGTATTATTATTTTTTATAAAAATAATAATACAGGCGGCAATAGAAAGATCTGAGAATGAAAGCGCTGTAAATGTTAAACAGTATGAAAAAATAAAAGCGCTTCTAAATTCTGTAGCGCAAACATCAACTAAGCTTGTAGATCATTCAGATCTCCTCACCAATAACGCCAATTCATTCTTTGAAGTCTTCCATGACCAGCATCAAGGGCTTCTCACACTGCTTCAAAAGATGGAGGATCTGTTTTTAATGACCACTCTGATCGGTGAACAAATACAAAAAGTCAACCTGTCGATCGAGGAAGTTACTTCCATGGCCTAGCGGGGAAACGAGGCCCTCAAGAAATTGGAGGCCGGTATGATGAGGGTGTCGGAAAACTTTAAAGTCAAATCCGATCAGATTAAAGAGATGATGGGCATGCAACAGATTGCGCTCAATGAAATAGTCAAATCGATATCAAGTATTAATGAAATTACACAGACGTATGTTGACGGTTCGCGCAATCTTTATTCAGACGCGGATATGGTCGGGCAACTTGCGGAGATGTTGAAGCGGGATGTTAACATCTAATAATCTGGTTTTAACCGTGGAATAAAAGGAGGCTGTATTGAACACTGATGCATATCGGATTGACGTACACAATCACATTATTCCTGTTGAATATCTCAGGGAGCTGGAAACAATCGGGATAAAAGGTTCGCTGGGAAAGATGTTCCCGGAATGGTCTGTGGAGCAAGCACTTGCCGTTATGGACGCTAACGGAATACAGACCGTAATTACCTCCATGTCCAGCCCCGGTATCTTTTTCGGAGATGCATCATTTGCAAAAAGACTGGCGCGTTTATCCAATGAAGTATCAGCAAAAATAATTTCCGACTATCCTCTGCGCTTCGGTGCGTTTGCGATCCTCCCATTACCGGATGTTGCATCGTCCATGGAAGAGCTGTCATATGCGCTGGATGTGTTACATCTTGATGGTCTTGTCGTTCTATCAAACACAAAGGGTATTTATATCGGCGATGATCTCTATGATGAGCTTTATGCTGATCTTGATAAAAGAAATGCAGTTGTTTACGTTCATTCGACTGAACCAGAGGCCGGGAATCCACTCGGAAAAGAAATACCAACATTTCTTATGGAAGTGACCTTTGAAACCGCTCGTGTTATTTTTAATCTTCTTTATAAGGGTGTGCTTGAGAGATATCCAAATATTCGTTGGATATTTGCACATGCAGGCGGAGCTTTACCATGTTTAACATGGCGGATTTCACTTGGGCAGTTTGTAATTCCTGATGCCGGGAAGGCCGTGCCCAAGGGTGTTCCTTATTATTTAAAAAAGCTGTATTATGATACCGGACTGTCGGCAAATCCATATGTATTCAGGACATTGCGGGAGCTGGTTGAACCGGAACAGATTCTTTTAGGTACTGATTATCCTTTCGCGCCTGATATATTGTCAGCAGAGACGATAAAAGGGCTCCATGCGTATGACGGTTTTTCCGAGGATGACTTAAAGAAAATTGAATTTAAGAACGCTCTTGATCTTTTTCCGAGATTAAGAAAATGATATATTGGGATTTAGAAAATTTTCAGGAAATGCTTAATCAGATATTATAAAATCTCATACTAAATGGTATCATTGGAGGATTATGAAATTAAACATGCAACATTGGGTTGAAGAAATTATTAATTCATCGGAACGTAAAGTCCTCCCGATTATGACTTACCCGGGCCTTAAACTTGCGAATAAACAAATAATGGATGTTGTGCGGGATGGTGCATCGCAGGCACAATGTATCGAAGCATTGTCCCATAAGTACCCTTCAATAGCAGCGGTAACCATAATGGATCTTTCCGTTGAAGCGGAAGCATTCGGCAGTCCGATTCAATTTACCGAAAATGAAGTTCCATCAGTCATTGCTGCAATAGTCAACGATTCAGATGAAGCTGATATACTCAAAATTCCTGAAATTGGTGCAGGCAGAACCGGCATGTATATAACTGCTGCCGAACTGGCTGCTAAGAATATAACAGACAAACCCGTCTTTGGCGGAATTATCGGACCTATGTCACTGGCCGGAAGGCTCATGGATATGACGGAAATCATGGTGCAGATGATAACCGAACCTGAAACGGTTCATAGGGTACTGGACAAATGCACCCGTTTTCTCGTCGAATATGGTAAAGCTTATAAGAATAAAGAAGTAAACGGTCTGATCATCGCTGAGCCTGCCGCCGGTTTACTGTCCCCGGAGATGTGCACTGAGTTTTCATCTGAATATGTGAAAAATATTGTGGATGCACTTCAGGATGAAAATTTTATGATAATTCTTCACAATTGCGGCAATACGGAGAAACTTGTTCCCTCACTTTTATCGACAGGCGCGATGGGATACCATTTTGGTAATGTTGTCGATATGGCCGATATCATGCCCCAGATTCCTGATACAAGTATCGCATTCGGAAATATCGAACCGGCGGGGGGTTTCCGTAACGGGACAACGGAATTAATGAGGACCAGGGTTAACGATCTGCTTGAAAAAACAGCCGGTTACAGGAATTTCGTCTTATCATCAGGATGCGATGTACCTCCCCAAACTCCGATCGAAAACGTGGAAGCTTTCTATGATGCCCTTGTTCAATACAACAGCAGAAGATGATTATAATATATTTTGATCTCAATTAATCGTTTAATGTTTAAAAGGAGGAAATACCACATGACACCATATGAAGAAAAATTGAACAGGATAAACAAGGCAGTTGCTCTTGAGCCGGTTGATAAAGTGCCTTTTATACCCTGCGGTACATCGATTTACGCCAAAATAGAAGGCGTGAAGCTTGGCGATTATATTAAAGACATGGATCTTAATTACAAGGTAAATTTAGGAGCACTTGAAAAAATCGGAGGTGTTGACGGTATTCAGAATATGGTATTTGACCCTAAGCTTCTAGCAACTTCCTGGCTTTCGGAAGTTAAAGTTCCGGGAGTGCACCTGTCTGACAATGAGTTGTGGCAGATTCATGAGCAGGAACTGATCAAACAGGAAGACTATGACGATATCCTGAAAAAGGGATTTTTCAGATGGTACCTTGGTTTTATGCGGAAGAAACTGGATAATCCGATGCAATATGCGCCTCGTTATTTCTGGAAGATACGAAAGGCCAGGAAGCCCTTTATGAAGGCCGGTTATGTTTGTATTGGTGGTCCGGGATTCGGCAGTCCTTTCGAGATGTTTTGTGGCGGACGATCAATGGAATCATTCCTGATTGATGATCTTATGGAGATACCTGACAAGGTGGATGAAGTTTTTAAAAAAGTCCATACGGTAAATAAAACGCTTTATAAGCTGCAATTGAAAATGCTGAAGCCATACGGCGCATGGATTGGAGGCTGGAGGGGCACGCCGGGAATAGTAAATAAAGAGATGTTCGAGCGGTTTTCATGGCAATATATGAAAGACCTCGCATTAATGCTTTTATCCAAAAACGTGGTGCCGATTTTTCATCTCGATTCCGACTGGGAACGTGGCCTTGAATACTTCCGTGAGCTACCGAAAGGGAGATGCATTATGGCTCTTGATGGTAATACAAATATCCATAAAGCCAAGGAGGTTGTCGGGGACATGATGTGTATTATGGGGGATGTCCCCGCCGAAATGCTGGCGTTCGGCACTCCGGACAAGGTCTATGATTATTCCATGAACCTGATCAGGACGATGGGTCCGACGGGATTCATACTTTCATCAGGGTGCGATATCCCATTCAATGCCAAACTCGAAAATGTGCAGATGATGGGGAAAGCCTGTCTTGACGCGGCAAAAAACAAGTAGCGGCATGGTATGAATCTGATCGTTCTGGGGGGATTTCTGGGATCGGGTAAAACCAGCCTGCTGCTTTCTATCGCTGAATACATAAGCGGCAAAGAGGGTGCGTATGCAACCAGACTGGCTATTGTTGAAAATGAGATAGGTAAAGTCGGTATTGATGATGTGATTATCCGTGCAAGCGGTTACAGCGTAAGGTCTCTGTTTTCGGGCTGTATTTGCTGCTCGCTTAGCGGAGATCTTATCTCAACACTGAATGAAATATCTTCAACTATTAATCCTGAATGGGTAATAGTTGAAACGACCGGGCTTGCATATCCTGCAAATATTTGCAGAAAGATCCAGGATTATGCAGACGGTATTGATTCAATATTGAGTATTGTAGTTATAGATGGTCAGAGGTGGAAGATATTTGTAAAATCTGTACCGGATTTAGTCAGGGGACAGGTTGAGAGTGCCGACGTGCTTTTGGTGAACAAGTGTGATCTCTTAAACAATGAAACAATATCCATGCTTCATGATGAGCTGAGTTTGATTAATAATAAGTCAGAGATGTTTTTTGTGAGCGCAAAAAAGGGAATCGAACATTCCGTATGGACAGGGATAATGCATGTATAAATGTAGTGAAATTCATCATCGCCGTTCAGATAAAAAGTTTAATAAACTGACCCTGAATAAAAGTGCGCCTCATCTTAAAGACGCAGCAGTGTTTTCGTCTGAAAAGAGGATCAAGGGAGATTTTAACATAATAGAATCTGAAGTGGTTTCCTTCATCTATCGAGCGGCAGAATGGATAGGGCAGAATGACGGGATTATCGGTCATATAAAGGTTTCCATTCAATCCGGTGATCGATTATCATTTCTCTCCTTGACTGAGGGAGATGTATCAACAGAAAGCATTGGAGGTTCTTTCGATGATTCTGTTGTAATCATTGTTGCCGCCATTGGCATATCGATTAATGAAGCCTTGTTTGTTGCCAAGCTCCGGCAGTTGTTCAATGAAATTGATGCATGATAAGTATTATGATGATTAATGATTTTTCTTTTGAAATAAAGAGGGAAGATATCCTGAGGCTGATCGATTGCCGTGAAGACAGTCCGGTTTTTGGTGCGGTTATGGAATCTTATGAGGAAATATCGCACGATTTGTTTCAAATCATTAAACCGGCGATAATAATGAATTTCGGTATTATTGATGATTCAACCGCATGCGCTCAACTTCCATCAGGCACGAAGGTTTTATATGTCATTGCAACAATAGGACGGGATGCATCTAAAACATGCACGGAATTATTTAAGAATGGGGATTATATAGGCGGTATGCTGGCCGATGCAATGGCCAATTACCACTTTCTCCTGATGGAAAACATCGTAAATGAAATAGTAAAAGAGGAATGTCGCAAGATCAATATGGGAATAGCGGTGAGGCTGGAAGCCCCGAAAGACATCTCGATGAGTTTTCAGAGAATCATCCATAAACAGACGGATTCAGCCGGACTGCTGGGCATTAATATAACCGAAGGAAATATGTTTGATCCTGTTAAGACAATAGGTTTTGTATTAAAGCTGTCAGACGATATTTCGTTATGCAACGTCAATCATAACTGCAGTAACTGTGATTCCATTGAATGTAAGTTTCGCAGCGTCCCGCATGCAGACATAACAGTCATTTTCGGAAATAGAAAATTTATTATGAGCTGCAATGCGGGTGAAAGCCTGCTCGAAGCATTAATCCGGAATAAATATTATCATAATGCGGCGTGCGGGGGGATGGGCACATGCGGTAAATGCAGGATCCGTGTGATAGAAGGCAATCTTGATATTTCACAGGCTGACAGAGATACAATCAATTTTGATGACATACAACATGGATGCAGGCTTGCCTGCAAAGCATACCCCGGGAAGGACTGCACGATAGAGCTCGATTCCGGTTATAATTCCGATTTTACGATAGTAGCGGATTACGATAAAAACAATGACGAAATGTGTTTAAAGACAGATAACAAGTATGCAATAGTCATAGATATAGGGACAACGACAATCGCATCACAGCTTTTTGCAATGAAGAGCGGCGAAGTGATCCGGACATATACTTCGCTCAATTCCCAGAGGATATATGGCGCTGATGTTATCTCAAGGATAAGAGCATCAAATCAGGGCAAATCGGAACCGCTGAAAAAAGCAATCGTAAGCGATCTGAAAAAATGCATCATGGAAATGCTGTCCGCGGAAGGTATTTCTTTACATGAATTATTGAAGATTGTAATATCCGGAAATACGACCATGATCCATTTTCTCATGGGGTATTCCTGCATTTCTCTGGGTGTCTCGCCTTTCACTCCCGTGAATATAGATAGAATTGAGGTTCTGGCAAGCGATATCTTCGGCATTAATTCTGAATGCAAGGTCATAATAATGCCCGGAATATCAACATATGTCGGCGGTGATATTGTTTCAGGACTATTCTGCTGCAATTTTGATACGTTAAAAAAACCGTCCCTTTTTATTGATCTCGGCACAAATGGCGAAATAGCCCTTGGATGCAGGGACGGCATACTGTGCACATCTACAGCCGCCGGACCTGCCTTTGAAGGCGGCAATATTACATGCGGAACGGGAAGCGTTTCCGGAGCAATATGCGGTGTTCAGTTAATCGGAGACGATGTGAAACTTGCAACAATTGGACATCTGCCGCCGAAAGGGATCTGTGGCTCGGGGATAATAGATATTGCCGCAGAATTATTGAAAGAGAAAATAATAGATAGCAGTGGTCTTATGGAAGAAAAGTTTTTCAACAGGGGATTCGCTCTTTATAAAGGGCTGAATGACAGAGAAATTCTGATCACACAGAAGGATGTCAGGGAAATCCAGCTGGCAAAATCTGCAATTCGTTCAGGAGTAGATATTTTGATCAAACATTATGGAATAAATTATAATGATATTGATGCCGTGTTCTTCGCCGGTGGATTCGGGTATACCGTTAACCTTCATAATACCGCTTATATAGGACTCATCCCGGATGAATTTATTGAAAAAACTGAAATAGCCGGCAATACATCGCTTGGCGGTGTTTTTAAATATCTTACTGTGGAACATTCGTTATCAAGAATTGAAAAGATAATTACCAACTCGCGCGAAGTAAATCTGTCGGGAGAAAATGATTTTAACGAGTTGTTTATGGGAAATATTACCTTTTAATTGGTGATTAATATACGTTAAGGAGAATTCTTATGATAGTTCAGGAAATTTCAGAGGCAGTGGGAAAAGGAAAGGTAAAACTGGTGAAGGAATTGGTGAACCAGGCGGTCGTGGACGACATTCCGGTGCAAAGTATTCTGAATGAGGGCTTGATCAGCGCCATGGCTGTAGTCGGAGAAAGTTTTTCGCAGCATAAAATTTTTGTTCCGGAAATGCTGGTAGCGGCAAGAGCGATGACTGCCGGGTTGGCCATTTTGGAGCCACTCATGTCAGACCAGGGAATTGAAACTATCGGAAAGGTGGTCATTGGCACTGTTAGAGGAGACCTACACGATATCGGCAAGAATCTTGTTGCAATGATGTTGAAAGGTGCTGGTGCGACGGTTTATGACCTGGGGGTAGATGTACCTGATATCAATTTCATCCAGAAGGCGGAAGAGGTCGGAGCGGACATTATTTGTCTATCTGCATTATTAACGACCACTATGCCTGCTATTGGGGATGTTATTAAAGAATTCGAGAAAGCTGGAGTCCGGGACAAGTACTGTATAATGATCGGTGGAGCGCCTGTCAATCAGGAATATGCTGATCAGGTTAAAGCGGATAAATATTCACCGGATGCAAATGATGCGTCAATAAAAGCCAAGGATTATCTTCTTTCGAAAAAAAAGTAAACATAAAATCAGAGATGAAATAATGGTCAAGCAGTTCAATACACACGGCATAGTTGTCTCTTGATATTCTTCAAAGGGCTGTAACCAATAAAGATCTGCTGCTTGATGAACAAGAAATGAGCTGGATTGACAGGCTTCGGTGAAGGCGGGACATGATGGGCAATATGCCCTTCATGCACTGGATGTGCCCGAAGAGATTATGCGGATATTATTGCGTGACCTGAATGAAAGATTTAATAAATAAATTTATCGCGCCGCGAGTCATTGGGGTCGTCGGAGCGACCGAAAGCGCAGGAAAGTTCGGTTGCCTCGCGTATCGGGAATTGAAAAGAAGAGGGTATAAGCTCTATCCCGTAAACACTTCCAGGAAGACCATTGACGGGGACAACTGCTTCCGAAGCGTCTTTGATCTGCCGCCGGAAGTGAAGAATATCCTGATTATTCTCCCCCCGGTTAGTACTGAAAAACTGGTCAGAGAGATTACCAAATCAGCCATCGGCATGGTTTGGATGCAAAACGGTGCTGCATCCGAAGAAGCCGTAGCGATATGCATGTCAAAGGGGATTGATGTTATATATGGACGATGCATTCTGATGCACGCCCGACCTGTTCGTTCATATCACCTGCTGCATCGCTGGTGGTGGCTTGCCACGGGTCAGGATAAAATTGATAATCATATTGATTATCGGAAATGCGCATATGGGAAGGTGGCTAAATGACAATTGCAAAAAAATGGGTCATTGTAACCGGGGCGGCTTCCGGAATTGGGAAGGCCATAACTGAAATTTTATCTCTCAATGGATGGGGAGTCTACGCTGCTGATATCGATGAAAAAGGATTATCGCGATACAGGAAAGCTGATGATATAAAGACGATAAAAATTGATATCACGAATGATGATGAAGTGACAAAGGCTGTAAAATTCGTAAAAAGACAAAAAACGGGCCTGTGGGCCGTTGTCAACAATGCGGGCGTTTTCTTTCCGGGACCCCTGATGGATTTCCCCCAGAAACGGTTTGAACGGCAATTTGAGATAAACCTTTTCGGGACACAGAGGATGACAAGGCATTTTTTCCCCCTGTTGCTTGAATCAAAGGGAAGAATAATCAACATCTCAAGCGCCGCCGGGTTCCTGGCAATGCACTTTTCCGGACCATACGCGGCGAGCAAACATGCTCTTGAAGGATGGTCCGATTCGCTGCGCAGGGAACTGATGCCGCATGATGTGAAGGTAACGGTCATCCAGCCCGGGCTTATAAAGACACCCTTATGGGATAAGGATATCGATAACAGGGTAGAACAATTCAGCGGATCAATTTTTTATGATGCTAACAGGAAGAAGATCGAGCATGAAATTCATACGGCAAATGAAAAGGGGATAGCACCTGAAAGAGTGGCTTTAAAAATCTACGAGGCTCTGAGCGCGGAAAACCCAAAACCGAGATATCTTGTCACGGAAAATCAATTTCAATATAGAATCGTAAAACTCCTCAAGCTGATATCCGACACGTTGCTGGATAATCTTATAATGAAGAAAATGTAAACAATAAAAAATTTCTGTGTAAAAGGATCATATATGAAACTGAAAAATATAACCGCAGTAATAACCGGAGCGGGAAAAGGAATAGGGAAAGCCATTGCGCAGTCTTTCGCCGGAGAAGGAGCGAATGTCGTTGTCGTCGATATCGATGAAGGGGAGGCCCTGGCGACTGTGGAAGAGATAAGGAAACTCGGTTCGAAAGCAATTCATCTCAGAACCGATGTGTCGCGACAGAATGATGTCGTTCGTCTTAAAGACTTGGTGGTGAGAGAATACGGGGGACTGGATATCCTTGTGAACAACGCCGGGATCATGGGAAAGCGTTCTTTTATGTTTGCCTCCAATGACGTGGAGTGGAGGAAGATAATCGAAGTAAACCTCTTTGGCTGTTATTATATGACGCGGGTCTTTCTGCCGCTTTTAGTCGAGAGAAAGAAAGGTCGCATTATAAACATGGCCTCTATTCAGGGCAAACAGGCAAGCCCGACTAACTCGGCATATAGTGCATCAAAGCATGCCGTAATAGGTCTTACCAGGACGGTAGCCGTCGAGCTTGGGCTGCTCGGACTGGGAGAGATAACCGTTAATGCCATCTGTCCCGGGGTCGTCGATACAGACCTGGTTTCCGGTCCCGGCGGAGCCGTCGACCAGCTTGCCGGAATGCTGAACACGACACGGGAAGCGGTCATTGAAGAACGAATCAAGCCTATGAGCATACAACGAAGGATGCTCGATGTGGAAGAGATCGCTTCCATGGCCCTCTATCTGGCATCGGAAGAAGGTCGCGGGATAACCGGTCAGGCAATTAATGTCTGCGGCGGGTCCGTGTTTTATTGAAAATGAGACGGGAGGTCGTGATGAAATTATTTTTTTTATCCTCGGGTTATGCGACCGTTCCGAAAGGTCTTTTTGTCAGGGGGGAACACTGGAAAAAGGTCAGGTTTCCCATCCTCAGCATCCTGATAGAACGGAAAGGTGATCTAGTCCTTTTCGACACCGGCCTGGGAGAACGAATAAATGAAGAGATGCGACCTCTCAAATATCGGCATAACTGGCTTTTCAATAAGCTCATCATGAAAATTGATTTCGATCCGGATGTCGATCCCGTGGTAAAACAGATTAAAGCCCTGGGTTATGACACGATGTCGGTGAAACATGTGATAATATCCCATCTGCACTGGGATCATGCCGGGGGAATGCTGGATTTTCCCCATGCCGAATTTATTGTCAGCAGGAAAGAATTTGAGACGGCAACAGCCGAAAAATCACATAAACGCGCGTATATCCGTGAACAATTCGGCAGGGATGGTGTGCTCACTATAAAACAGATAACAACAATCCCGGGTAAGGGATTTCTTACGTTCCTTGATTCCTTTGACGTATTCGGAGACGGCTCTTTTGTTCTTGTCGATCTTCCCGGCCACACCGAGGGATTAATGGGATTGATCCTTACCATGCCTTCTGGAAGACGTTTTCTCTTCGGGGGTGATTCTTTTTATTTTCCCGAGAATCTTGAAAAACTTGCGCCGAAATCGCGGTTGATGAAAACACTGGTTCATGAAAAGGATGAAGCGGACAGGACTATCGCCGCTTTATACAAACTTGCGGCAATGGAGCCTTCTATCGAAATGGTTTGCAGCCACGATCACCGTATTCCCGGAAGATATAATCTTGCGCCGTATTACTATGAATGAGATGAAGGTCTGGAGGATAATTCATGAAACTAAAGGATGTTACAACAAACAGAGAATGTATTCAGGAGCGGATCATAACAGTAACGACCTATGATGCCGGTCCCGGTTATGCCGTTGTTGAAGGACGGCTTGTTGATAATCGCTATAAGGAAAATCATCTGGTGACGGGCGAGAAGAGACCCAAGGGTATTTTTCATAATATGTCAGTGCGTCTTCTTATCGATATGGGTACCATGAAAATTGTCGATGTCGAAGTTCATATGATTAAAACCCCGCGCAAGGATTGTCTTAAAATAGAAAACAGTTTGAGAAAGATTGAAGGGGAGTCGATAGTGAAAGGCTTTACCGGAAGAGTGCAGGAACTGCTGGGACGGGAAAAGGGATGCGCCCATTTGAGGACACTGTTAATAGCCATGTCCTCCGGGGCTATCCAGGGGACCTATGCCATCAGAGCACAGAAGCCTCTGGATTACAGTATTATCGCCGGGAACAAAGACATTGAGAATTATTTTCTTGGAACACTTCTGAATACATGTTATTTGTGGCGACAAGATGGAGATGAATATAAGAAAGTTATTAGTTTGCTTGAAAAGGAGAGGATGAAATAATGCTGGTTTCATTCATTAAATTTAAATTATATCTTGGATTCAAGTAACAAGTGCAACCCTTTCTTGTTAAAGAAGGGTTGACTGCCAACAGGTTTTCTCTTCTTTTGAA